>JBGPYB010000260.1:0-4194 GCA_041493035.1 Vicinamibacteria bacterium
CGCGACGAGCCTTTCGCCATGGCTTTCGAACATGAGCGGGACACTCGAGCTCGTGGCGAGTTCGACGGCCATGGCGGTGCGAGCGGACCCGTCCGCCGCGGACGGCCTGCCAGCTGGGTCCGGCGTCGTTCGCCTGAAGGGCCACGTCGGAGAAACCACGAGCTTCACCGTGGGCGGCCTCGTGGCGGAGAACGGGAGTCGGTCGTGGCGCATGGCCGGAGAGTTTGTGATGGACCCAGGAGGCGGTCACCAGATCCTGGCGGGCGCGGGCTACGGCACGCGTCTGCTTCGGTCGCCCTCTGTGACCGACGCCAACATCCAGGGCGTCGGGATGGGCGCCGTTTTCGCCCAGGACCACTGGACGATCGGGGACCGATTCGCCCTGACGGCTGGCCTGCGCCATTCGTACGTCGGGTTCGCCAGCGACCGCAATCACACGGACCCGATGGCGAGCGTGGAGTTCGGACCCGGCGGCGCGACTCGGGTGCGGGGCGTCTTCACGTCGCGAACCGTGGTACCCGGCGGGGACATGCTGACCCTCTCCTCCCTGGCCGCCGCGCCCGCGGTCTCGTACGCCTCGATCGACAGCCAGATCCGGGCGGAGAGGCGCCTCCGGTATGAACTGGCGGTCGAGCAACTCGTGGGCGGGACTCGCATCGCCGCGCGAACCTTCCGAGAGGACACGCGGGACCAACTGATCAATGCCTTCTCCACCGAGGGCCCGGGAGCGTCCTTGCGGATCATGAACGGCCGGGGCCTCGTCGCGCATGGCGCCGGGCTCGAGGTCTCGCGGAGCTTCGGGGGTGTCGTGAAGGGAACAGTGACGTACTCCTACGGCCATAGCCGAAACGATCCCGCAGACGGCTCCCCCCAGATCGTCGCCTTCGCCGCCGGTGGAGGGTCGACACCCTTCCGCCAGGTTGCGTTCCAAGACCTCACGGCCCAGATCGAGACCGACGTTCAGCGGACCGGCACCCACATCGTGGCGTACTGCCGCGTCAATCAGCTTCGGCCAGGCGAGTTCGAAACGACGGGGATTCCCGTAACCACCGCACGGTTCGACGTTCGACTCTCGCAGGGGCTCCCGTTCATGGCGAACCTCACCGGGGCCGACTGGGATCTGCTCTTCGCCTTCCGGAACCTTTTCTACGAACCCACCGAGGGAGGCTTCCTGGACGAGGTGAGCGTGGTCAACCCGCCGAAGCGGGTGTCGGGGGGGATATCGGTTCGCTTCTAGTGAGTACTGACCTGCGGAAGGTCACCGGGGAGAAGCGATGGGCGAGGCATGAACACCTCGCCTCTTTTTTTTTGGCTCAGGGCTGAAATCCAATTGGTTGTATTTTGCTCCACTTCGACGAATCCGACGGCTCGGATGTTCCCAATGAAGAGTATGACAACAAGGGGGTTACGCGTTTCTGCAGAGAGCGATTTCGGGCACAGACTTTGCTCTGATTGGCGGCTAGGCTCCGTCTTGTGTTCACTTGGTTCCCCGGCACCGGCGCTATGGATGCGACTCGCCCGATGAGACCGCTCTCCAAGAACCTGGCGGTCCTCGCCGTGGCGCTGATACTGACGGGGCTCGGCGCCTACAACATTTTCCTGAAAGCAACCTGGACCCTGCTGGACGATGGTGTCTTCTGGAACGCGTCACCCGAAGGGGTCGTCGCGGGCCGGGTCGCCGCGGGAGGCCCGGCCGAACGCGCCGGGGTTCGCGTGGGCGACATTCTCCTCGGGGTCGACCGCGAAGAGGTGCTAACGGCGGAACAGGTCCAGGCTCATCTGGCGAGCCGCAAGCCGGGGGATCGCGTGGGATACTCCCTCCTCCGGGCCGACGAGCGTCGCTCCTTCGAGGTGGCCGTGCAGCCTCTGCCTAAGGGCAACGTCACCCTCTTCTACTTCCTGTCGGTCTTCGGGTTCTTCAGCCTCATGGTCGGCACGATCGTCATGCTCCGACGACCGCCGGACCGCGCGGCCTTTCATTTCTACGCGATCTGCCTGCTCTTCTTCCTGATGTACTCCACGTCGTTCACCGGCAAGCTCGACTTCGCCGACTGGACGCTCCTCTGGACCGACCATCTCGCGATCCTGCTCCTTCCCGTCGTCTTTCTCCACTTCTGCCTCTCGTTCCCGGAGCGGAAGCTCAAGACCGCGCGCCGCTGGGTCATCCCAGCCGCATACATGCCAGCGTTGGCCCTGGCTGGCGCGTCCGTGGCGAGCCAGATCCTCTTCGTGGCGGCGCCCCAAGGGGAGACGCTGTGGCGGATCACCGCGGCCATCGACCAATCCAGGCCCGTGTACTTCGCGGTCCTCTTCGCGGTGTCCTTCGCCGTCCTGCTTCACTCCTATCGTCGAACCCACGGAGTCACGGCGCGGAAGCAGATGAAGTGGCTCGTGTGGGGAACGGGGGCGGGCGTCGTCCCGTTCTTCGTCTTCTACGCAATCCCCTTCGCGATGGGGCGCGAGCCGCGTTTCGCCATGGAGTTGGCCGGGTACGTCCCCCTGGCACTCATCCCGCTTTCGCTGGCGTACGCCGTCGTCAAGCACCGGCTGATGGACGTCGAGCTGATCGTTCGCCGAACCCTCGTCTACCTCCTGGCGACGGTGGCGATCGTGGGAGTCTGCCTCCTGGTCGTCGGCCTCTATGACAACGTGCTGTCGGGGAATGAAGAACCCCACGTGAGCCTGATCGCCATCCTCTCGGCCCTCGTGGTCATTCCCATTCTCACTCCGGTAAAGATGCGAATCCAGGAGGGGATCGACCGGCTCTTCTATCGAGAGCGCTACGATTCGAGGCGGGCCCTCCTGCGGCTCTCCCAGGACTTGAATGCCGACCTCGACCTGGGGCGCATAGCCGAGTTGCTGCTGGAAAGGATCAGCACGGCCTTGGGCATCCCCGCAATGGCGGTGCTCCTCCCCGACTCCCATGGCTCCTTCGCCATCTTCCGATCGCTGGGCTGCCCGCCGGGCGCCGAGTCCGTGCGACTCCCTCGGCGCGGCGCGCTGGTCGAGCGCCTAGGTCTCGGAGAGCCGGTCAACGTCGAAACCTGGGGAGAGTCCTTCCCGGAGGCTGGGCCTCTCGATTTCGCTGCGTACTTCCCCTGCCGAACCAAAGGAGAAGTGATTGCGATCCTGGGAGTGGGGCGCAAAGAGGGTTCCAATCCGCTGAACAGCGAAGAGGTGGACCTGCTCCAAGCCCTCGCGGGACAGGCGGCGACGGCTTTTACCAACGGGCGGCTCTACGGGAGCCTTCGGGAGAAGGCCGACGAGCTCCAGAGACTGACCGAGTACAACGAGAACATCCTCGAGAGCATGGATTCCGGAATCCTGGTTCTGGACCTCGAGGGGCGCGTCGCTCGCTGGAATCGCGCGATGGAATCTCTGTACGGCCGCAGCCAGGTCGCGGTCCTCGGCCGGGCGCTCGACGAAATATTCCCCGAGTCTTTCCTGGAGACGCTGCGCGGTAGCCTGGTCCTCGGCGAAACCGAGGAGATCGCCCACATCTACAAGCTTCACCTACCAACACCCGACGGCAGGGGCCTCATGGTCAACGTTGCCATCGCTCCTTTCCAGATGGCCTCAGGCGAGCGCCACGGGACGGTTCTCATCTTGGAGGATGTGACCGCGCGAGTTCGCCTCGAGGAGCAGCTTCAACACTCGGAAAAGATGGCGTCGATCGGAATCCTGGCGGCCGGCGTGGCCCACGAGGTCAACACACCCCTCACGGGCATTTCCTCCTACACCCAAATGCTCCGTGAGCAGATCAAGCCCGAGGATCTGCGTTATCCCCTCCTGGAGAAGATCGAGAAGCAGACCTTCCGAGCGGCCAAGATCATCAACAACCTGCTGAACTTTTCCCGCTCCGGAACGGCGGAGGTCGAGAATATCGACGTCAACAGGGTGCTCCTCGACGTGCTTTCGCTCGTCGAGCACCAGCTCGACAAGAACCGGGTCAAGCTGGTGCGCGAGTTCGCCGAGGATCTGCCCCCCGTCCGGGGGAACGAGAACCGGATCCAGCAGGTCTTTTTCAACCTCATCCTGAATGCGCGCGACGCCATGCCCAGCGGCGGCTGGCTCACCCTCGTGACGAAGGCCGATGACGACACCGTGGTCATAGAGGTCCGGGACACGGGACACGGCATCCGGCGCGAGGATATCAAGCGGATCTACGACCCCTTCTTTACCACGAAGGGTATC
>JBGPYB010000067.1:0-24851 GCA_041493035.1 Vicinamibacteria bacterium
AAGATGTCCCCTCGCTCGAGGGCGTAGGCGCTGCCCACCGAGCAGGCCTCTTGGCCGAGGCTGCGATAGAGGCCGCCCACGACTTTTCCCTGGCGGTAGAGGTTCGTGAGCTTCTCCTCCACCATCCGATTCAGCTTCAGGAAGTGGTACAGCTCGACGAGCTGCGGCCGCCCGAGCTCCACCGCGGGTGGCTTCACCGAGCGTTCACCACGCCCTGCCGCCTCTGGTCCCGTCGCTACGCGTCGATGGCGTGGCCGTAGACGGCTTCCGCTGCCTGCATCAGGGCCTCGGGGAGGGTCGGGTGGGCGTGCATCGTGCGGGTGATCTCCTCCGTCGTGGCCTCGAGCCTGAGGGCGACGCAGGCCTCCGAGATGAGGTCGGTCGCGTGAGGGCCTACGATGTGGACCCCCAGAACCTCGTCGTACTTCGCATCGGCGACGACCTTCACGAGGCCGCCGTCGTGGCCGAGGATCCGGGGCTTGGCCAGATTCGCGAAGGGAAAGCGGCCAACTTTCACGTCGTAGCCGCGCTTCTTGGCCTCGGTCTCGGTAAGACCCACCCCAGCCACCTCGGGGGAACAATACGTCGCCGAAGGGACGAGGTCGTAGTTGACGGCTTCCACGTGCTTCCCGGCCAGGCGCTCGGCGACGCCGATGCCTTCGTAGGACGCGACGTGGGCGAGTTGGGGGTGGGCCTTGCCGTTCACGGTCACGACGTCGCCGATGGCATAGACACCCGGTTCGTCGGTCTCCATGTTCTCGCCAACGCGGAGGAATCCGTTCTCGAGCTGGACCCTCGTCGACTCGAGGCCGAGGCCGTCCGTGACGGGTCCCCGACCGACCGCCACGAGGAGCATGTCTGCGGTGATGCTCTTCGCCTCGCCCGAGGCCGTGCGGAACGCGACCTCGACACCGGTGGAGGTCTTGAGGGCCGCTTCCGTTCGGGCCCCGGTGTGAATGGTCATCTGTTTGCCGAGAAGCTTGCCGGCCTCGGCGGAGATCTCCTCGTCCTCGAGGGGGAGGACTCGAGACAGCAGCTCGACGACCGTGGCCGTGGCTCCGAAGCGCGCGAAGATCGACGCGAACTCGATGCCGACGGCGCCGGCCCCGATGACGACGAGGCTCTTGGGCATCTCCTGGAGCTCGAGGATCTCGTCGGAGGTGACGATGACCTTGCCATCGGGCGCCATCCCTGGAAGCGTGCGGGGGCGCGAGCCCGTCGCCAGGATCACCGCCTTGGTGGAGACCTTGATCTCGCCCGAGTCTCGCTTGACGATCACGGTCTTGCTTCCCTCGAGACGCCCCTGTCCCTTGAAGAGGGAGATCTTGTTCTTCTTGAAGAGGTATCCCTCGATGCCCTTCGAGAGGCGTGTCACGATGCGCTTCTTGCGAGCCATCACGGCGGGGAAGTCGATGGCGACGTTGTCGGCGACGATCCCGAACTCCTTGCGGTTCTTGAGATTTTCGTAGAGGTCGGCGGTGTGGAGGAGGGCCTTCGTCGGGATGCATCCTCTCAGGAGACAGGTGCCGCCGCATCCGATGGGGTCGCGCTCGACCACCGCCACCTTGAGCCCCATCTGGGCGGCGCGAATGGCGGCCACATATCCTCCGGGGCCGGTCCCGATGATGGTGACGTCGAAGATCTCGCCGTTGGTCAAGCTTTCTCCTCCTAAGGTCGCGCCTTGGTCTTGGTGATGAAGCGACCAAAGTACCAGAGACCGGCGGGCCTGACAAGGGAAGGGCCGGTGTAGAATGTGCGATTAATCGATGACGGAAGCAGGCTTTCTGGTCGCGGCCATCTTGTTCTGTCTCCTGGGGAACGGGTTTTTCTCCGGGAGCGAGATCGCGATCCTGTCGGCAAAGCGGAGCCGCATCGAGGGACTCATCGCCGGCGGGAGCCGCGCAGCCAGCCGGGTCAAGGCCCTTCAGGACAACATGGACCGCTTTCTGGCCTCGGCCCAGATCGGGGTCACGCTGATGGGGACCCTCGCGGGAGTTCTCGGAGGGTATCTAGCAAGCCAGCACATCGAGCCTTGGCTCCGGAGCACGGGCCTCGATCGCATCCTGCCGCCGGCGTTCGAGGCGGCGGTCGTGGTGGGGGCCTGCATCGTCTACGTCGAGTTGATCCTGGGTGAGCTGGTGCCGAAGGCCCTCGCTCTGCGCTTCACCGAGCCCGTGGCGCTCGTGGTGTCGTGGCCTCTTCAGATGCTGGCGCAGGCGTCCCGCTGGCTCATCGCCATCCTCACCGCGTCCACTCGTGCGGTCCTCCTTCTTTTCGGAGTCCGGGACTTCAAGGACGCCGCGTTCGTGTCGGAGGAAGAGATCAAGCACATGCTCAAGGAGGGTCGTGAGCAGGGCGTCCTCGACCAGAGCAAGGTGGACCTGATCCATGGCGTCTTCGCGTTCTCCGAGACACCGGTGCGCAAGGTCATGGTTCCGCGGCCGAAGATCTTCGCCTTGGACGCGAGCACTTCCCCCGATGAGGTCGCGCATCTGATCATCGAGAGCGGCTTCTCGCGGATCCCGGCCTACGACGGATCCATCGACAACGTCGTGGGTTTGGCCTACGTGAAGGACATCCTGCGATTGCTGGAGAAGCGGCAGCCGGTCGTTCTTCGAAAGATCCTGCACCCGGTTCTCTTCGTTCCCGAAACGAAGAGGGTTGGGCAGCTCCTGAAGGAGCTTCAGAAGCGTCGCACTCATATGGCCCTCGTGATCGACGAGCACGGTTCCGTGACGGGCCTCGTGACCCTGGAAGACCTGCTCGAGGAGATCGTCGGGGAGATCCAAGACGAGTACGACTGGGAGGAGCGGCCCATCGAGAAGCTCCGGGACGGCTCCCTCGTGGTGGAAGGGACGGTCTCCGCTGCCGAACTGCGCGAGAACTTCGAGATTCCGATCCCCGAATCGGAAGAATTCCAGACCGTAGCCGGGTTCATGCTCGAGCGCCTCGGCTCGGTGCCGAAGGGCGGGGAAGTGGTCGTCTTCGGAGACTACCGGCTGACGGTCGTGGACGTCGAGAAGAACCGGATCAGCAAGGTGAAGGTCGAGAAACCGCCGCTCACACTCAAGGCGTGAGCCAAGGTCGGCTAGGGCTCGGGAAGACGGGTCGACTGCCACGCCACCATCTGCCAGCCGCCCTTCTTCCTGGCCCAGACGTCGGTAAAGCGGAGATGGACCTTCATTTCCTGTCCGGCGTTCACCACGGTCAGCCGGCAGTGTCCCGTGACGACCGCCGCGTCGCCGTAAGTCAGGACGCCCACAGCCTCAGGAGCATCGATGGTCACGTAGCGCAGGCTTCCGGAGCGGACGGCCTCGAGGAAGCTGGCCCTGGTGTCGACCTTGCCGTTCGAGTGGGTGTAGATGAGCTCGGGTGCGAGGAGCCGCTCGAGGGCCCCGAGGTCGGCCTTCTGCATCGCCTGGAAGCGCTGGGCGTCCAGGTTGGTGACCACGGTCTCCGGCTCGTCGGCCGCGGAAGCCGTGAATGTGCAGGCCAGTATGGCCAGCGCGAGCAGCGGGCGTCTCACCATGTGTCTCCTCCAGTTTCCGGGGGCCAGGCTCCGAGGGCCCGCCGCACCTCGGCGACCTGGCCGATGTGATAGCTGTTGTGGACGACCGTCTGCCAGAGCACCGCCTCGACGGAACCGGCGGGCTTGGACTGTGCTGCTGTCGGCAGGACCGGGCGCCGCAGCGTTTCATCTCCGGCACGCACGAGCGCCGCCATCCTGTCGAGGCAGGCCTTGAATCCGGCCAGTGCCGTAGCCCAATCCTGCTCGCTAGCAGGCGCCGGCTCCGCGGGCCAGCTCTCCGACGCGTGCTCGGGATAGGGCCAGGGCGTTCCGGCGATCCGCGCCAACTCGTACTCCGTCCAGTAGGTCATGTGACGCACCTGCTGCCAGACCGAATGCGGGAAGCCCTCAGGCCGTTTCCCCGCAAGAGCCAGCGGGACCGTGGCGCAGGCGACCACGTCGACGTGGGCTCCGTGACCGTAGATGAGCTCCAGGAGCGTCTGGTGATTCATTGGATCTAGGACGCCGGCCCGCTGGGGTTGGGTGGGGCGGGCGGGCGGATGGGCTCGGGCTTCGGAGGTTCCGGTGTCGGCTTGGGAGGCGTCTGGAAGGGCGGAACGATGGGTGGCTCGAAAACGACAGGGGAGGAATCGCTGCCGCCGACCAGGAACGAGCGCAGGTCCTCCTCGGTCAATGCCGGACGGCGGAGCACGTGGGGCGTGAGGGTCATCACGATGTCCGTCTGCGTGACCTCGGACTTGTTCCGGGCGAACAGACGTCCGAGAAACGGCACGTTCGCCAGCCCCGGGATCCCCGTGAGGCTCGTCCGCTCCTGGTCGCTGATCAGGCCCGCGAGAATGCTCGTCTCACCGTCCTTGAGGCGGATGACGCTCGTGACCGTCCGGCTGTTGAACGTGGGCAGCCCCTGGTAGCCCGCGGACCCTTGTGACGAGATGTCGACCTTCAGGTTCAGCGAGACCTCGCCATCGTGGTGGACGCGCGGGGTCAGGTCGATGTTCACGCCGACGTTCTTGTACTCGAACGACGTGATCGGCTGCTGCGAAACGCCGCCGCTGGCGATGGGAGAGAACGTCGTGACCGGCACCGGCACCTGATCGCCGAAGCGGGCCTGAGCGGTCTGCCCCTCGCTGGCTCGGAGCTGCGGGTTCGCGAGGATACGTGTGGTCGAGTCGGTCTGGAGCAGGCGGTAGATCACGCCCGGGAGGCTGCTCAGGACGAGGTTCGACTTCTTGTAGGGGTTCTCGTCGAGGGTCGTGACGCCGAGAGGGTTGGGGAAGATTCCGCCCGTGATCCCGGTGCCGCCGGCCGGGTTCGACGTGATCTCGATGCCGTAGTCCTTCAGGCGACCGCGGTTGACCTCGAGAATCTCGACTTGCACGACCACCTCGGCGCGGTTCTTGTCGATCATGTCGATGATACGTTCCGCCGCGGCGACCTTGTCGGGCGTGTCGTTGATGGTTAGCGCGTTCGCGCCCTGCAGCGGTGCGACGCGTCGCGCGCCGAGAACGATCCGGACGAGGTCGATGGTCTCCTTGAGGTCCGCGTTCGAGAGGAAGAACGTCTTGACCACCTGCTGTTCGAACTCGCGTCTCTTCGTCGGCGTGTCGGTGATCACGTTGATGACATGAGCCTCGAGAACTCGATGGAAGGTGTGGCCGACGCTGGCGAGAGCGCCGAGCGCCTCCTCGAAGGCGACGTCCTTCACGTCGATGCTGATCGTCTGATCCTGGAACTGCGGGTCGAAGACGAAGTTGACGCCCGAGGACTTGCCGAGAGCCAGGTAGGCCTCACGGAGGCTCGCGTTCCGAAAGGACAAGCCCATGGGCTGGCGTGCCTCCGGACCGAGAGCCAGGCCAGCGAGAGAGCGCTCTCGCGTCCGTTCCTTGAGGCCCTCGATGGAAATCGGAAGGAGCCCGGCCTTTCGCTGCTCCTCGGTCTGCTGAATGGCCTCGGTGAGGGTGGGGGAGCCGGGGTTCAGGTCGAGGGCCAGGCGAAACTCGTCCAGGGCTTCCTTGTAGAGGCCCCGGATGGCCAGGCGTCGCCCAGCGTCGGAGTGGGCGTCGGAGGCCCGCAGCCGGGCGCGCTCGAAGCTCTTTCGGTACTGAAGGCTGTCGGGGTTCTCGTGGACGGCTCGCGAATACTCGCGGACGGCGGTGTCATAGTCCTGGCGTCTTTCGGCTTTTTCTCCCGCGTGGAAAGCGCCGGAGGTCGCACAGCCCGCCAGCAGAGCCGCGCTCAAGAGGACGCCGTATCTCATCCGGTGACCACAAAGGCACCGCGAGGGATGTCGAAATGGAAGAGCCGGTCGGGGAGGCCGACGTTCTCCCGGAGGTCCTGGAAGTCGAAGCGACTCCGGTTTCCCTGAGGGTCGAGGATCTCGATGGAGCGGATGCGGTCGCTCGCGTCAAGCTCCAGATAGATGCGGTCGACCTCCCCGTCAGGCTTCCGCGGCAACATTCGGAGGCGCTCGTTCCCTGACGGAGGCTTCTCCAGTCCGACCTCGAACTGCCCCAGAATGTCGAGGCGTCCAGACAGAAGCATGGCCGTCACGCCACGGGAGTCGGCCTGGTCCCGCACGATCACCTGCTTGTCGGCGGGAACGTAGAAGTAGAAGCTCTTTCCGTCGGACACGAAGGTTTTGGCCTCGGGGTCGCGGTATTCCCACCGCATCCGCCCTGGGCGCTTGATCGAGACGGTGCCCCGTTCCACCACTTCGCGCCCCAGCACGCCGGAACGGTAGGTCTGCGTGAAGCGTCCCTGCAGGTCCTGGACGTTGCGCTGGCGTTCCTCGACGCGGCGAGCCAGTGCTTCGGCCGTCGACGGTGGGGCGGCCGCGCCGGCTCCGAGCAACGGAGCCAAGAAGGAAACGAGCGCGCTCAGGCTGAGCAGCATCACTCGGGTATGATAGCACCCGGCTCTCATGTCTCTCATCGGGAACCTCACGGATACCAAGCTGGCCGACGTGCTGCGCCTCTTCGCGGCGGGGAAGAAGACCGGGCGCTTGACGGTCTCGTCGGAGGAAGACCAGACGGTGCTGCGCTTCGACAAGGGAAGTCTCGTCCACGCCCACGGCGCCGGCAGCAATCTTCAAGGGGAGGACGCCGTCCTCGACGTCTTCGGCTGGAAGGAGGGGCAACTCACCTTCATCCCCGAAGAGAAGGCCGTGCGGCCCAACGTCAACCGTTCCATCGACGCCCTGATCGCCGACGGCGGCGCTCGAGGGGACGTCTTTCACCGAACGAACGAGCTCATCCCCACCGACCGGGTCGTGTTCCAGATGGCCGCCGGGCCGGCCCAGGGAGCTCCCAAGTTCGGCGTCGGCGGCGCGGAGTGGCGGGTTCTTCGTATGATCGACGGCGTGAGGGACGTCCGAGAAGTAACCGAGGCGGCCGGTCTCCCGAAAGCGGACGTGGCCCTTGCGCTCCTGGAAGCGACTGAGGCCGGCCTGCTGGAACGAATCGAGCCGCAACGGGAGCTACGAGTGCAAACCGCGGGGCTTTTTGCGAAGGATGCCGCGGAGATGGACGAGCGAGTGGGCGGCGAGTGGCGCAAGCTCCATCGTTTCCCGCGGGGCGTGCAACGGGTGGAGGTCAAGTCTGCCGCGGGTCGCACCGCCCTTCTGGTGGCTCACTTCAAGGCGGGCGTCGGCACGAGCGTTCACCTTCCGCGAGGCGTCGTGGCCGACCTGCTGGCGAAGGAAGGTGACGACGTCCAGGTGAGGCCAGTAGGATAGCGAGCTTGCGCGCGGTTCTCCCGGGGCTCCTGTCCCTTCTGTTCGCCGTTCCGGTCCTTGCCACGCCTCCCACGGGAAAGGCGCACGAGGTCCGCGGCCTGTGGGTCGTGCGGACCGCGCTTCTCTCACCCGAGGCGGTGGATCAGGTCGTGGAGCGCGCCCGCGCCGGGGGCTTCAATACGCTGTTCGTCCAGGTGCGGGGGCGAGGGGACGCCTTCTACTCCTCGAAGATCGTGGAGCGGAGCCCCCTCCTCGCGCGGCAGCCGACGACTTTCGATCCGTTCGCTCGGCTCCTCGAGCGGGCGAGCGCCGCTGGCATCGAGGTCCATGCGTGGGTGAACGTCCTGCTCGCGTCCCACTTTCCGAATCCCTCCCGCGAGAACGTGGTCTTCCGGCACCCGGGGTGGGTCATGGTGCCGCGGTCGGTCGCCCGCCGCACGACGCCGACCGACGCCAACACGCTGCTCTCGCTGGTGCGGCAGGGGAGCCGAACCGACAGCGACGTGGAGGGCTTCTACATCTCGCCGTCTTCCCAGGAGGCTCAGGAACACCTGGAAGCGGTCGTGCGCGAGATCGTTCGTCAATACCCGGTCAAGGGACTCCATCTGGACTTCATCCGCTATCCGAACCCCGACTACGACTGGTCCCTGGTCGCTCTCGAAGGGTTCCGGCGCCAGCAAGGAGGGGGCGACCTGCTGGGCCTGCCGGTCGCGCGGCCCGAGGCTTGGGAGCAGTACCGGCGCACGGTGCTCACCAGCCTGGCCGAACGCCTCTCCTCCGCCTCACGGAACGAGCGCCCCGGGGTGATCATCTCGGCCGCGGTCGTTCCGGACGAGGCCTCTGCGATTCACCAGCGCTATCAGGATTGGCCGGCATGGCTTTCCCGCGGGATCCTCGACGCCCTCTGCCCGATGACCTACACGCCCGACACCCGGATCTTCCGCGAGCAGGTCGAGTTGGCCGGGGCGCGGGCCAGGCCGGGGCAACCGGTCTGGGCTGGGGTGGGAGCATGGCGGCTGAGCATCGACGATGTCCTGGAGAAGATCGTGGCGGCGCGCCGCGCTGGAGCGTCCGGTGTCGTCCTCTTTTCCAACGAATCCCTTCCCGCCGCGGCCCTCAAGCGCCTCTCGACCGAGGTCTTCACGCCGTGACACCTCGGGCGCTGGCCACTCTCGCGCTTCTGTCGTTGGTCATGGCCTGTCGCCCCTCCCCCCGCACCACGCCTCCGGCGGTCCCTTCGCCCTCACCTCTCTCCTCTCGCTGGGCCCGGGAGACGGCGTCGCGCCTCACCCTCGACGAGAAGGCGGCGCAGATGATCGGCATCCGCGTCTTTGGCCTGTACCGGAACCCGCGCTCCTCCGACGTCGTGAAGCTTCTCGACCAGATCCGGCGCCTGAAGGTCGGGAGCGTCGTCGTCTTCGACTCGGAGGTGGAGTCGGTACCGCGGGTGCTGAACGAGCTGCAAGAGGCGTCGGCGCTCCCCCTCCTGGTAGCGGCGGACCTCGAACGAGGCCTCTCGCAGCGCATTCGGCGGGGCGTCGTGCCTCTTCCCGATGCGATGGCCATCGGCGCGACGCGGTCGGAGGAAGCGGCTCGTTTTGCCGGGGAGGTGGCGGCTCGAGAGGCGCGGGCGGTCGGGATCCACTGGGCCTTCGCCCCGGTGGCCGACGTGAACAGCAACCCCGCCAACCCCATCGTGAACGTCCGATCCTTCGGCGAGGATCCGGAGATGGTCGCGAGACTCACGGCGGCCTTCATCCAGGGAGCGCGAGCGGGCGGCGTCCTCACCACGGCCAAGCACTTCCCGGGACACGGAGACACGTCGGTCGACAGCCACCTCCAGGTTGCGACTCTGAGCGCCGACCTGGAGAGGCTACGGACGATCGAGCTTCTGCCCTTCGAACGGGCCATCCGAGCCGGGGTCGACGCCGTGATGCTCGGGCATATCGCCGCTCCCGCCCTCGACCCGTCCGGGACGCCCGCCAGCCTTTCGGCGCCCATGGTGCGGCTGTTGCGGGAGGAGATGGGCTTCCGTGGCCTCATCGTGACCGATGCCATGGAAATGCAAGGCGTGCGAGCGGCGTGGACAGGGGAGGCCGCGGTCAGAGCCGTCCAGGCCGGAGCCGACGTCATCCTCTTGCCCCCCGACCCCGACGTGGCCGTGAAGGCGCTGGTGCGAGCGGTCAAGGAAGGGGAGTTGAGCGAGGTGCGGATCGACGCCTCCGTGCGGCGCATCCTCGAGGCCAAGGAGCGCTTGGGGCTCGACAAGAATCGGCGGGTGGACGTGGCGGCGCTCGGGAAGAGCGTCGATCGCCCCGAGGACGTCGAGCGGTCCCTCGACGTCGCGCGCCGGTCCATCACCGTCGTGCGAAATGAAGGGGAGGTTCTCCCGCTTCGCGCGGAGGGACCGCTCCGGATCCTCCATCTCGTCTTGTCGAGCGATGCGCGCAACGACGCGATTCAGGGCTTCCTGGAGGACGAGCTGGCAACGCGTCGAATCCGGGCCGACACCGTCAACCTCGGACCCGAGGTCTCCCCGGAGACCGAGGACCAGCTCGTGGCCGAGGCCTCGGGCTACACTCATGTTCTCGCCTCTTGCTTCGTTCGGGTGCGCGCGCGCAAAGGGAGTGTCGAGATGTCGGAGAGCCATGTCCGGCTCCTCCGGGCCTTGCGGCTCACGGGGAAACCGGTGATCGTGGTCTCCTTCGGCAGTCCCTATCTCCTCCGGCAGATCCGCGAGGCGTCTGTCTACGTCTGCGCCTATGGCGCCTCGGAGTCGAGCCAGAGAGCGGCCGTCCAGGGGCTGCTCGGCGAGTATGCTGTCGTGGGAAAGCTGCCCGTGACCCTTCCGGGCCTCTATCCGATTGGGCACGGCCTTCCGATTCCGAGGCGAGAGATGACACTGCGCGCGAGTAGAGACGGCGACGCGGCCGCGTTCCGCCCCGAGGGCCTCGCGGAGGTGGATGAGGTCGTGGAGCAGTTCGTCGGGTCGAAGGCCTTTCCGGGGGCTGTGCTTGCGGTCGGGAAGGACGGCGTCCTCTCGCACCTGCGGGCCTTCGGTCACCTGACCTACGACTCGGATTCCCCCGAAACGAGACCCGACACGATCTACGATCTCGCGAGCCTCACGAAGGTCATCGTGACGACGACGATGGCGATGATCCTCGTCGACGAAGGGAAGCTCGATCTTCAGAAGCCCGTCTCGGCCTTCCTCCCCGGATTCCGCGGCGGCGCCAAGGACAAGGTGACCGTCTGGCATCTGCTGACCCACTCGTCGGGCCTCGACTGGTGGGGCCCCCTCTACAAAGAACTGCACGGGAAGGAAGCCTACCTGCAACGCATTCAGGCGATGGACCTCGTCTACGAGCCCGGGACAAAGTCACTCTACAGTGACCTTGGAGCCTTTCTCCTTGGCGAAATCATGGAGCGGGTGGCGGGCGAACCACTGGACACCTTCGCACGGAAACGGATCTTCGAGCCGCTCGGGATGAGGGACACGCTCTTCCGCCCTGCCGCCGAACTTCGTGCCCGCGTGGCACCGACGGAGGTGGATCCGTGGCGCGGGCGCCTTCTGTGTGGAGAGGTCCAGGATGAAAACGCCTTCGCCCTGGGCGGCGTCGCGCCCCACGCGGGTCTCTTCGGAACGGCGCCCGAGATCGCGCGTTTCGCGCAGATGCTGCTCAACGGGGGCGTCTACGACCATCATCGGATCGTGTCCCAAGAAACAGTGGAGCGCTTCACGCGTCGGGCGGGCGTCCCGGACTCGAGTCGCGCCCTGGGGTGGGACACGCCTTCCGCTGGCTCTTCTTCCGGGAGCCTCTTCTCGTCTCATTCCTTCGGTCACACCGGGTTCACCGGAACCTCTCTCTGGATCGACCCTGAGCGTCGCCTCTTCTTGATCCTGCTGACCAACCGCGTCCACCCGACGCGGGAGAACGACGGAATCCGGAAGGCGAGGCCCGCCATCGCTGACGCTGTCGTCCGTGCACTCGCGCGCTGACGGATCCCCCTCACCCCAGGCCCTTCTCCCCCGGGGGGAGAGGGGGCCCCGCCCACGGGGCGGGGGGGGCCTCTGTCTCCTGCTCGTCTCGCTGCTCCTGTTCCCCACGATGGGAGCGTCGGGGGCCGGCGTCGAGGTCGGCTTGGAGCGTGTCGAGGCGATGAACGGCGCGCCGCTCCAGGGGAAGCGGATCGGCTTGCTGGCGCATGCCGCCTCCGTCACCTCGGACGGCCGGCGCGCGGTGGACGTCCTACGGTCCAAAGGCGTCTGCGTCGTGCGCCTCTTCACTCCCGAGCATGGCCTGGATGGCCGGGCCCCAGCGGGCGCGCCGGTGACCGGTGGACGCGACGCGGCGACAGACCTCCCGATCGTCAGCCTCTACGGAAGCAAGACTCGCCCGAGCCGCGAGGATCTCGAAGGGCTGGACGCCCTGGTCGTGGACCTCCAGGACGCCGGTGTTCGCTTCTACACCTATGCCGCGACGATGTTGCTCTGCGTCGAAGCGGCGGCGGAGGTGGGAGTCGAGGTGATCGTCCTCGATCGCCCGAATCCGCTGGGAGGGGAAGACGTCGAGGGCCCTGAGGCCGATCTTCCTGAACCCGAGCGGTCGCTTCTGAGCCAGGTGCCGGGACCCCTGGTGCACGGCCTGACCCTTGGAGAGATGGCGCGGGTGGCTTCCGCGGGCAGGGCCGCCCGGTTGACCGTGGTGCCGATGACGGGGTGGTCGCGCCGCATGCGTTGGGCGGATACGGGTCGGGCGTGGACGCCACCGTCACCGAATCTCCGAACGGCCGACGCCGCGCTCGTCTACCCTGGCGTGGCGCTCCTGGAGGCCACGAACGTCTCGGAAGGGCGTGGCACGGGCATGCCATTCCTATGGTTTGGGTCACCTTGGTTGAAAGCCGAGGACGTCATGCCGAAGGTGAAGGTAGCCGGCGTGGTTCTTGAGCCGATGACCGTGGCCCCCGCGGCCTCGGACGCCGCCCCGCGACCCAAGTACGAAGGAGTGTCTTGCCCCGGTGCGCGGATTCGCGTGACGGACGCTTCCCTTGTCCGGCCGTACGCCTTCGGCCTTTCGCTGCTGGAGGCGCTGCGGTCCAACCGCCACTTCCGCTGGACCGACGACGGCCACGCCTTCGACGCCCTGCTCGGCACGCGGCGTGTGCGCGAGGCTCTGGACCGCGGAGCACGCCCCGCGCAGATACTCGAAAGCGACGCGGCAGCCATCGCTCGATTCCGCGGTGAGGTAATGCGCTTCCTGCTCTACTGAGTCCGGTCCGGCCAGAGTCTTTCGGCAGCCGAGCCTATGGCAAAGGTTCCCAGGGATCCCACCATCGCGTACCAGGGCCACGCGAGAGGCGTTCCGACGTGGACCCACGTCATCAAGGCCAAGCCCAGCACCATGGCGGTTAAGGCCGACCGCGCCCCCACCCTGGTGAACAGGCCCAGGAAGAAGACGCCAAGCACGATTCCCGTCGTGAAGCCCGCGATCGTGAGGACTTCGCTCACGATGCTCTCGGCGAGGCGAGGACCCAGGAACGCGACGCCCATCTGCACCGCCCCAAAGAAGGCCGTGAAGGCCCGGGTGATCGTGAGGAGGCGGCTCGAAGAGGCGTCGGGACGAAGCGGACGGTAGAAGTCGCTCACTGCGGCCGTAGCGGACGCGTTCAGGGAGCTGGAAAGGGTCGACATGGCCGCGGCGAAGATGGCGCCCACGACGAGACCGAGAACGCCCGGAGGCATCTCGTCGACGATGAAGCGGACGAATACGCGGTCGGGTCGATCGAAGGGTACCGTCGGTGGAACGAGCGTGTAGTAGCCCCAGAGGGCCACGCCGATCACCAGGAAGAACGCGAACTGCGCGAGGACGACCAAGCCGCTCAGCCAGAGGGCACGCCCGGCCTCACGTTCATTCCGGGCGCAGAAGTAGCGCTGGACCATGAGCTGATCGGCCCCGTGGGACCCGATGTTCAGGAACATTCCGCCGAACAGTCCCGCCCAGAGGACGTAAGGGTTGGTGAGCGACGGCGCGAGATCCAGAACCCGGAGTTTCCCGTGGGCGCTTGCCAGGGTGAAGAGGTGCTGCCACCCGCCCGGAATTCGCTTCAGCAGCACAGCCAGGGCCACCGCCGCGCCCGCGATGTAGACGACGAACTGCGCGACATCGGTCCAGACCACGGCCTTCATTCCGCCCACAACGGTGTAGAGAATGGTGGTCACGCCCACGAGGACGATGGCCCACGATAGGGAGATGTCGGCCATTTCCTGGACGACGATGGCCGTGAGGAAGAGGCGCAGGCCGTCGGCGAGACTGCGGGTCACCATGAAGAGCAGGGAGGCCATGGGCTTCACCAGGCCACCAAATCGTCGGCCCAGAACCTCGTAGGCGGTGAAGAACGAGCCGGAGAAATAGCCGGGGAGGAGAAGCCACTGGACGGCCAAGCGCCCCACGACGAACCCGAAGGCGATCTGGAGCCAGGTCAGGTCGCGGGCATAGGCGAAACCCGGGATGCTGAGGAAGGTGACGGTGCTCGTCTCGGTCGCCACGATCGAGAAGAGAAGCGCCCACCAGGGTATGTCGCGGCTCCCGACCATGTAGTCCGCGACGCCGCGCTGCCGCCGGCCGACGTAGAGGCCGAAGAGCACGGTTCCGGCCAGGTAGGCGGCGAGGATCGACAGGTCGAGGGAGCGGGCCGGCAAGGGCGGATGCTACCGGCGCTCGGTCATTTTGTGGCCGACGAGCTGGATCGCGGAGCCGAGCCTGTTGATCCTGCGGTTGCGGGCCTGATTCGCAAGTGCGTCGTCCTGGGGCGGAACGACGGCCCGCGCCTCGCGCTGGAGCTTCTCCAGTTCGATCTTCAGCAGGGTCAGATCGCCAGGGGTATAGCCTTTCAGGTTGTTGGCGTTGAGGAGGATGAACCCGTCCCCAACCTGAGACGCCATCGTCGGAGCGCTTCCACCCATGAAGTTGGCCATCGGAGGCGCGATTATAGACCGGGCCTTGGGGGAAGCTGATGGTAAAGTGAGCCGGGGATGCGACCGCTGGCCTTGCACCTGATGCGCCGGGTGGCGCTCTACGCGCTCATCGTGGCTTTCCTGCTGGTGGCGGTCCCATGGGTGCTCACCGAGCTGGGCGTGATCGGCCCCACGCCGGAGCAACATGTGGCGGCCGCCGCACGGGTGCTGGACGCCGCCCGCGCGTACGGCGCCACCGAAGAGCAGCCGGCGTTCAGAGCGGGCCTCGAGGCCCTGGGCCGCGCGCGGCAGCTCGCGGCGGGTCAGAGGGCTCGCGAGGCCAGACGAGCGGCGGCGGAGGCGCGGGAGCACGGCGTGGAGGCTCAGCGAGTCGCTTTGGCGGTGCGAGAGGAGACTCGGCGCCACGCGAAGCGGATCAGCGACGCCGCCGACGCCCGGTTGAACGAACTGGAGGATCTCTACGAGCAGGCCGCCGTGGGCAAGACCAAACAGGAGACTGCACCCTTGCTCTCACTCATGAAGCGAGCGCGCCAGGCCGGGGCCGGGCTCTTCCTGGCCTACGAGCAGGAGGACTACGGCCGGGTCGTCGGAGGGGAGAAAGCGGCCTTCGACGTGCTGGCCGAGGCGGACACGGCCTTGAAGCGAGCCCGCAAGAAGCCGTAGGATTGGACCGAACTCGGAAGGCTACTGTTTCGAAGATGAGAGGCTAAGGCACATGAAGATCACGCCGCTCGGCAAAGCGATTCTCGTCCTCTTGGGATTGGCCATCATCTATTTCGGGGTGCGGAACTTTGCCCCTGACATCAAGACATGGGCCCTGGGCCAGAAGGCCGACAAGTCGAAGACTCCCGGCAGCACCGATGTGAGCGGCAGCGACTTCGGCGCTCTGAAGAACGCTCCGCCCGACCCCGACCGCGGAAAGGGTGCGCAGGGAGTGACGGCCGGAGCGCTCTCGTCGACAGGGAAGCTGCGCCGGACTCTCGTCGTTGGGATCAACACCTGGGCCGGCCATGCCCCCGGGATCGTCTACAACGGCGGCCTCGAGTCGAACGCCGCGTCTCTCTACAAGAAAACCTTCGGTCTCGACGTGAAGTTCGTTCTCCTGGAGGATCCGGCCGCGAAGCTGGCGGCATTCCGCAACGGGGACGTCGACATCATGTGGAACACCGTGGACAATTGGGCCCGCGAGGCCTCGATCCTGGCCGAGCAAAACCAGAAGGCCAAGTCGGTGATCATGCAGGACTGGTCGCGCGGAGGAGACGGCATCGTGTCGCTCTCCTCGATCGGGGCCATCGAGGACCTGAAGGGGCACAAGATCGCGTGCACGCAGTTCACGCCCTCCCATTTCTTGCTCCTCTACCTCCTGGCTCAGTCCGGCTTGAGCCCGGAGGACCGCGGCGCCGTGGAAAAGAGCATCATCTTCACCCAGGACGCTCCGGCCGCGGCGGCGATGTTCAAGGCCAAGCAGGTGGACGCAGCCGTGACCTGGGAGCCGGACCTCTCGTCGGCGGTGACGGCCCGCGGCGACGAGGCACACGTCCTGGTCTCCACAACGGCCGCGACCAACATCATCGCGGATACCCTGTGCGCGCGGCAGAGCCTGATCGATCAGGCTCCGGAAACGGTCCGCGACTTCGTCCACGGTTGGTTCGACGGCATCGAGATGATCCGCAAGGACCCCGCGGGCTCCTACGCCGTCGTGGCGAAGGCCCTGAAGCTCGACAGCGACACCGTCTCGGGGATGCTGTCGGGGCTCAAACTCACGCCCTTCGCCGACAACGCCCAGTTCTACGGCCTCGCGGGAGGTCACCCGCATTACGAGACGCTGTTCGACACGGCCTTCGTCATCTGGCGGAAGAAGGGGCTCGTCACCCGCACGGTCGACGCCAAGGACTGGGCCGACACTCGCTTCATTTCGGCGCTGGCTTCCCTCTACCCCGGAGGCACCGTCGAGGAGCCGAAGATCGCGGCCAAGGCACCCTCGAGTCGTGACCGCGCCATCATCAACAAGCAGATCGAGATCCACTTCACTCCGGGCTCCGACGAGATCATGCCGGGCTCCTTCTTCGTCCTCGACGCGCTCGGCGACACCATGACCTCCTTCGGAGCGACCTATCTGCGTGTGGAGGGAAACACCGACTCCACCGGTGCCGCGGCGGCGAACCTTACGCTCTCGGAGAGGCGGGCGCTGGCGGTGAAGAGCTACATCCTGAAGAATTTCCCCAACATCCAGGCTCCGCGCTTCCAGACCATCGGCCGCGGCTCGTCGAATCCGGTGGCCTCGAACACCACGGAGACGGGGCGGCAGCTCAACCGACGGACGGAGATCAAGGTCGTCCTGGCGAGCGAGTAGCCGTGCAGCGGCTCTTCGCCCTGCGGACGCCGCTCCCGCAGGGGACGGCGTTCGTGCTCGGCTTCGTGGCGCCGGTCGTCGTTCTTGGCGCCTGGTGTGCCATCACTTACGGGGGCTTCGCGCCCCCGGACTTTCTTCCATCGCCGACCGAGGTCGTGAAGGGCACGCTGCAACTGTTCCTGGAGCACGACCTGTGGAACTCCATCCTCGTCTCCACGCGGCGAATCGGCGTGGCCTTCCTGCTGGCCTCCGCCGTCGCCCTCCCTCTCGGCGTCCTCATGGGTTCGTTCGAAGTGGTGAACCGGATCTTCGAGCCTGTGGTGGCGCCGCTCCGCTACATGCCCATCTCGGCCTTCATCCCGCTTCTGATTCTTTGGTTCGGGATCTACGAGAAGGAGAAGGTCGCGTTCCTCTTCCTGGGTGTCTTCGTCTACCTGCTGCCGGTGGTGGTCTCGGCGGTGCAGGCGGTGCCCGACGAGCTGGTCCAGACGGCGCTGACGCTGGGCGCGAGCAGGTCGCAGGTCATTCGTACCGTCCTCGTTCCTGCGTCGCTGCCGGAAATTTGCAACTCGTTCCGGGTGATGAACGCGATCTCGTGGACGTACGTGATCCTGGCCGAGGCCGTGAATCCGGAGCACGGTCTCGGCTACATGGTCGAGCTGGCGCGAACCCACCAGAAAGCCTCCTGGTCGTTCGCGGGGCTTCTGGTGATCGGCGGCATCGGCCTTCTCACCGATTTCGCGATACGCGTCGTCTGGGGCGTCCTCTTCCGATGGAAGGAGAAGGACGCATGAGCGATCGGTCGACGCCGAAGCCCGGTGAGCCGGGTACCGTTGCGGTCACGATCGGTCAAGGAAAGGCCGAGGGGAGCTACCAGGCGAACCTCCATGGTCCCGCTCCGAAGCTCCGGATCCACGACCTGTCCGTGACGTACATCGATCGCACGGGACGCGCGACCGAGGCCGTGAGAGACGTGTCGCTGGACGTAGAGGACAAGCCGGGGATCGGCGAGATCATCGTATTCCTGGGCCCCTCGGGATGTGGCAAGTCGACGATCCTCAAGTCCGTCGCGGGCCTCTTGGCACCCACAAAAGGGGAGATCCTGGTCGAGGGAAAGCGCGTGACGACCGTCGGGCGCGATCGGGGGATGGTCTTCCAGGCGTATACCTCGTTCGGCTGGCTCACCGTCCGCGAGAACGTCGAGTACGGCCTCCGGCTCCGGGGCGCGCCCGCCCGGGAGCGCCGGGAGCGGGCCGAGAAGTACCTGAAAGCAGTGGGTCTGGATGAGTTCGGCGATCGCTATCCGAAGGACCTTTCAGGTGGGATGAAGCAGCGCGTCGCTCTGGCGCGCACGCTCATCAATCAGCCGCGCCTCGTGTTGATGGACGAGCCTTTCGGAGCCCTCGATCCGCAGACGCGGTGGGGGATGCAGGGGCTTCTCCTCGACATCGCGAAGACGGAGGACAACACGAGCCTCTTCGTCACCCACGACGTGTCGGAGGCCGTGTACGTGGCCGACACGGTGTACGTCCTCTCATCCCGTCCTGCTCGCATCCTGCATCGCGTGGACGTTCCGAGCTTCGGCGATCGCAACATCTCCCTGAAGTCGGCGTCGGAATTTCGCGCCGTCGAGAAGCAGCTCCTCGATCTGCTCTACGCGCCGGCGTAGGTCAAGGGCTTCGCGGGTTCAGGCGCCGAACTGACGGAGGTGGTGGTCGGCGTGCTTGTAGTTGAGGACGCCCCATTCTCTTCTGGACAGCGGGCCGAAGAGCGGATGAACGGGGCCAGGCCCATCCTTGGGCCCTTCGCCCAGACGCTCGATGAGCGTGCGGAGCTGTGCCCGCTCAGTCTCCAGGTCGGCGGGCTGGACCGGCAGCAGCTCGCGGGCCGTCGGGACGCCCTTTGGGAAGGGGACCACGTAGAGGAATAGGTGCTTCAACGGGAACGTCTGGAAGGCGCGCCGGTCCTTGGACCTCACCGGCAGCTCGCCGAGAGCCATCCGCGCGGACTGGCAGAGATGAAGCAGCATCGCATCGGGAGCCATTTGGCCCCACTGGCGCACCGAAGTGGCCGTCAGGGAATCGAGGCGCCGAAGAAGCTTCTCGCGGTCCCTTGGGTCGAGCACCGACGGCATCAGGTCCTCGTTCCGAACGTCGCTTCGGTCCTACCGGGCACTGTCGTCCTTCGGTGACGCGTGCAGATGCCGATCGGCGAAGGCCAGGTACTGCTCCCAGTCGTAGGCCGTCAGCGCGTGGGGTCCCCGACGAAGATGGTATCCGATCGTTCCGCCGATCGGCCGGTCGGGGACGGGCCAGTCGTCGACCCCCAGCCCATCGCGACCGAAGAGGCGATAGACGGGTTCGGCCCCCTTTGCCGCCAGGAACTCGCCGCGCGGGTCCGCCCACAGGTCCTCGCTGGCGCTGGCCACGTAGAGAGGCCGGGGGGCGATGAGGGCCAGGAGCAGATGCTGATCCACCGGGAGCGAAGCCTCGCGCCCGGCGTAGTCCCGGAAGCGAGGTGCGAACCACCACGGGAAGCTGCTGGTGATGGCGTCGACAGTCTCGCCGAACCAGCGTCGGGCGAGGGCCGCTCCTCCTTCGCCCGAGTTGTTGGAGATGACCATGGCAAAGCGTTCGTCCTGCGCCCCGGCCCAAAGTGCGGTCTTCCCGAGCCGGGAGTGGCCGAGGAGCAGGGCGCGGTGCGCGTCCACGTCCGGGTCGGTCTCCAGGTAGTCGAGTGCGCGGCTCAGGCCCCAGGCCCACGCCGCGATGGCTCCCCAATCGCTGGCGGCGAGCGCCCCCGCGGGGCCGAAATGGGCGCGGACGCCATCCTTGAGGCCGTTCGCCTTGTCGGGCTCGATGTCGCCGTAGTAGACGGTGGCCAGGGCGTAGCCGCGATCCAGGATGCGTTCGACGGGCCAGGCGGAGGCACTCGACCCGCGCGCGGCGTCGGTGGCGTGTCCGTCGATGACGCCCGGCCCGTCGGCCACCCAGGAAGACGTGAGGCGAATCCCGGGATCGGGATGCACCGAATGGTTTCCGCTGAAGTTCAGGCCGAGGAAGACGGGGAGGGCTCGAGGCCGGCCATTCGGGAGGTAGAGGAGGATGTCGAAGGCGGGGCCGCTCTCGGTTCCGTCCATGAGCACCCGGATCTGCCGCCGCGTCGCGAGACCCCCGATGGCGCGCGGGTCCGTGTCGAGGACCGAGAAGCGAAGCGCAGCCGGTCGCGCCGGGCTGCGGCCGTAGACATGCTCCTCGAAGAGGCGCAGAAGCTCGGGTCGGCGTTTCTCTCGCCAGTCCGTGGGTCCCTGAACGAGGGTGGCGTCGGTCAGCCGTAGCGGGTCAGGAAGCGTGTACGACGGAACCCGGCTCTCGACGTCGTTGGTCCCTGTCTGCTGGGCGAACCCCGGGGCCGCGGCCAGCGCGAGGGGCAGCGCCAGCGGCGCGGATCCCCGGAAGGGGCGGCGACGCTTCATGGCGGCGGATTTTACTCGGTTGTCCCTCTCGCAACACGTCGGCGGGATCGATCCGGGCCGCGCGGCACGACGGCTAGCCATTCCCGTCATGCCGAAGCCAGCTACGGGACGGGGACGCGGTAGAGGTTGCGGTGGGCGATATGTCGAGAAAAGGAGTAAAGGGCCGGATTGGGTCCGGCCGAAATTAATCCTTCGACCTTCCGTAGCGCAGCCGGATTCGGCAAGTCCGACTCCGACCCCACACCCTTGACGGGCAGCGGTGGGAGATCGCTGCCGGGTGCGAGCGTCAGGGCGTAACTTTCATATCGAGTCGACGTGTTGTCCATGGGGAGCATGTTGAAATACACGGCCTTGCCATCCCGGCTCCAGCCCACATCACATTCGTTAGAACAAACGCGGAAGGTATGGCCGTCTGCGAGAGAGATGGCGTCGACCGCACTGGAGAAATCCACGCCTTTAACGGCGCGTCGGACCACCACCAGCCGCTCGTCCGGCGCGACCGCAGTGATCCCGATGACGGGATGGGGAAAAGCCTTCGTTCGTTGCCTTCCATCCTCATCGAGCCGATACAGAAAGTCGGCATCGCCCTCAGCGCTCAAGAAATAGAGCCGTCCGGAAGGAGCGTACACGGGATCAGACTCTCCTGCGGAAGCAGAGATCTGTTTTGGCCCGGAGCGATGGTCCAGGGACGCTTGCCATAGGTGATGCTTTCCATTCTCGTCACGGGCTTCGTAGACGACGTGTTCGCCGTCAGGCGAAAGGCTGTATTCGATGATCGCAATTCCGGGCACCGCCCTCGTGGCTCTGCGAGAGCGCAAGTCTGATGCCCAGAGTTCGCCTCCTCGATCTGATTCCGCAGAACTCCGTGCCACCAGATAGAACAACGTGCTCCCATCCGGAGAAAGGCGGGACTTGAAAGCGTAGCCTTCGGAGGAAATCTGTCGGTCTCCCTGCTGGTCATGTACCCAGACCGTCTGCTCCTCCGTCCCAACCGAGGTGATGAAAGAGCGACCATCGGGAGCCATGGCAATGCCGTCTTGTTCGGTGGGTCCGGTCGTAACCTGCTGTGGCGTTCCATCTGGAAAGGACTGCCGCCAGATGTGGCTGCCGCGACCTGTGACCACTGAGGTGAAATACATCCACTTCCCATCTGGGGGACCACGCGGCAGACTTGCACCCGCCCTCCTGAGACCCCACCGACCTGGCGGCGCCTCCTTTGAAGGGCACAAGGCGGCAAGGGGCCCAGTTATCCCGTTCCATCTCCGCGACCAAGACCCAGTTCCCGTCCGGAGAGAGGTAAGAGAAGTGAGCCATGTCGGTTTCGCGGGGGGGCACATACACGTCGCGCTCTTCGGAGCGGCTCTCGGTCGAAGTCACCACGGCAAAGTGGAAACCGCCCTTGCTCTCGCTGAACATCACATGCTGGGGATCAATCCAGGTGAGCCCGCTGGCGTTGGAAAGCAGAAGCTGAGGCTGGCCGCCCATCACCGGCACGGTCATGGTCTGCCAGTCGGGGAAGGTACCAAATGCGACGCGCGAGCCGTCGGGAGAGAAAGTGGCAGGGAGCTTCATGGTGTCGTCGTGGGTGAGCTGCACCGGCTCACCCACGGGAAGCAGCTTGACGTAGAGCGCTCCCGATGTTGCGAACGTATCGGGTCCGCGCACAAACAACAGCACACGCCCGTCCGGAGACAGGGCAGGAGACACCGCGGAATCGGCAAAGTTGGTGAGCTGGACCCATTCGGAAGCGGTGGAGGACGCCAACCTCTTGGAGCGCCGGAGCAGGAAGACGGCACTGGTTACGAGCGCGGCCAAGACCAGAGCGGCAGAGAGTCTGACAAACATTGAGCGATGGCTCGGCGGCCTTTCCGAGCCCACAACCGGCCTCCTGGCCGTGTCAGAATCACGTCTCAGGCGCTTGACGTCGGCCAGCAAGTCCCGTGCCGACTGGTAACGAACGTCCCGGTCCTTCTCGAGAGCCTTCCCGATGATCCGCTCCAGCTCCGCCGGCATTGCAGGATTGACCTGGGTGGGTGGGGTCGGCTCCCGGTTCAGGATCGCGTCGAACAGGACGGCCGTGGTCTCTCCGTCGAAAGGGAGCCGCCCGGTGGCCATCTCGTAGAGAACCGCCCCGAACGAGAAGAGGTCCGTGCGCGCGTCGAGGGTCTTTCCCCGTGCCTGCTCAGGAGACATGTAGGCCACGGTGCCCACCACGAGCCCGGGGCTCGTCAGGTGTTCCGGCGGAGTCGAAGACGTCGGGAGGCTCGAGACCTCGTCGTCCGATGCCGTTCTACGCTCGGACCCGAGCATCGCCAGGCCAAAGTCCAGGAGCTTCGCCTGCTCCCGCGCGGTCACGAAGATGTTGGCGGGCTTGACGTCGCGGTGGACGATCCCCTTG
Organism: Vicinamibacteria bacterium; assembly: GCA_041493035.1. Taxonomy (GTDB): domain Bacteria; phylum Acidobacteriota; class Vicinamibacteria; order Fen-336; family Fen-336; genus JBGPYB01. Next base: position 22,465 of record JBGPYB010000067.1, read on the forward strand.
GAATGCGCGGCCTCGAGGGCGTCCGCGATCTGGATCCCGAGGTCCAGAATCGTCTCGAGCGGCAAGGGCTTCCCATTGATCCGGTGCTTGAGGGTGAGTCCTTCCATGCGCTCGAGGGCGATGAAGTGCTGGCCTTCGCTTTCGCCGATGTCATGGACGGTGCAGATGCCGGGGTGGTTGAGGGCGGAGGCGGCCTTGGCCTCGCGCTGGAAGCGCTCGAGGGCCTGCGGGTCCTGGGCGAGCTTTTCCGGGAGGAACTTGAGGGCCACCGTCCGGCCCAAGCGCGTGTCCTCGGCTTCGTAGACGACGCCCATGCCGCCGCCACCGAGCTTCCGGAGGACGCGGTAGTGGGACACCGTCTTCCCGATCAAGGCGGACTCTCTTTCCCCCGCGACGGCTCGGTGCAACTGGCTGTGGCAGACAACGAACGAGGCGGGATTCTATCGCGGATCGACTGCCGACAGCCTCCAGGGTGGCTGGCCAGAGGATCGAGGCCGCACACTCACGACCTTAATGCCTCCGGCCGCTGGTCCGTCGGGCCTTCCTGGCTTTCTCGCCTCTGCCTGTCTCCAGGAGCTCGGCCCGCAAGCGGGGGTCGGCGAGCCAATGATCGAGTCGATCGAGAACCCCGTGGCTGCGGGCGACCTCCCGCGCCGGAGCAAGGCGGTCGGGGTGTCGTAGCGTCAGGGCCGCCACGTCCATCAGGTCTCTCGGCCCTTGGGCCCGCAGCTTCAAACGGATGAGCCCGTCCAGGTCGACCACGCGCAGCCGGCGCTTATCGGTCATGGGGACTTCGATCGCCCGGTCCCACTCGAGGGCCACGAGCGGCGGCATCACGTCGAACCTGACCCCGTCCACGGTCCCCTTCAGGCAGTCGAAGTCGCCCTCGAGGACATTGCCCCTGTGAACGGTGGCCTTGATGCCCAGCGTGCGAAGACGCTTGCGCACGTCGGTCAGGGGCATGCGGGCAACGAAGTCGACGTCGTCGGTGGCGCGAACGTACCCGTGTGCGCCGACGGCCATTCCTCCGACCAGTACGCCGTTCTCGCCCAGCACCTCAGCCAGGAGTAGGGCCACCCGCTCCAGATCGAATGCCGGTGGGGCCTTCACGGAGCCGTTCCCGCGGCCAGGGCCGTGGCCCGGCGCAGCTTGAGGACGAACCCGCTCACCTGTGCGCATCGGTGGAGGCGCTCCCGCATGAGCTGCACCTGGCCGGCCGAGGGTGGATCGTGCCGCCCCTGCCGGAAGAACCCGCCGAGCGCCTCTCGTTGCGTGGTGGCCGTGGCGACGCCTTCTGGCGTCAGCTCGTAGTAGCGGGCTGGCCGGCCGATGGCGCCGTCAGGCGCATCCGTGCGGCTTCTGACCAGGTGCCGACGTTCGAGCGCACGCAGCGCGGGATAGATGCTTCCCAGGCTCAACTGGACCTGGTGGCCCGACTGATGCCGGATCCGCTCGACCAGCTCCAGCCCGTAGCCCGGGATGGCCAGGGCCTGGAGGAGCGCCGCCTTCGCGCTCACCGGTGTATCCACGAACTCATTGTATCGAACTTTGGTAAAATTAGCATCATCGGCCCGGCTCCCGAGGCTCCAACCCGGCCGGTCGCGGCCGCGCCATCACCGACCCCCGCTCCGACTCCCACGCTGGCGCCTTCACCGACACCGACGCCCGCTCCCGCGAGCATCGTGATCACGATCAGCGCCAATAGCGGCGGGATGTCGTTCTCACCGAGCAGCGCTTCCCTTGAAGTGGGTGACGCCGTTGCTTGGAAGAACAAGGATTTCTCCGTTCATGCCATCGCCCAGGACGGATGCGGCTTCAGCACTCCCAGCATCGCTCCCGGTGCCACGAGCAAAGCCATCACGATCAGCAGCTCGGGAACGCTCGCGTACCACTGCTCGATCCACCCCTCGATGACGGGGGATCTCATGGTGAGTCCGTAGCCGGATAGCCAAGCCCTCTCTTTCGCCGTTCGTACGAAATTGCGCCCTTCGTAAAGGCCGGCGGCTGCTACAATCCCGGCACCATGGATCGAAGGAGCTTCGTCGGGATGCTTGGAGCGGCGTCTCTGGTCGGCGGGGAAGCGGCGAAGGCGGCACACGCTGACGAGGAGGATCTCACCGCGAGCCGGATTCCGCGCTGGCGCGGCTTCAACCTCCAGGGTCGATTTCCGTGGCCGGGGCACCCCTACACAGGAAAGGCGTTCGACGAGTTCGACTTCGCCACGATGGCCGAGTGGGGATTCGATTTCGCGCGCCTTCCCCTGGCTTACTGGGTCTGGGGGAGCCGCGACGATTGGTCCCAGATCCGCGAAGAGCCGCTCAAGGAGATCGACGATGCCATCGACCTCGGCCGGCGATACGGCATTCATGTCAACCTGAATTTCCATC
>JBGPYB010000239.1:0-5582 GCA_041493035.1 Vicinamibacteria bacterium
ACGACCATCAGGCCGAAGATGCGAGGGCGCAAGGACTGGTGGTCGAGGTCCGTCAGATGTTCGAGGCTCAGGATGAATCCGGCCGAGCTGTCGCCCCGGCGGATCGCGATCTCCTGGCGGTTCTCTTGGCCCTCGACCGCGCCATAGCCGCCACTCTGGGTGAGGGCGAAGGCCCCGTCGCCTTTCTCGACACCGCGTTGCGGCTCGTCGGGCGGCTGGAAGGCCCGCCGGCCACGGTGCCTCGGCCGCTGATCGTCGAGCCGTAGGCGTCACGCCGGTGGTCCCGCCCGCGGGATCACAATCCCCTCGACATAGGGAGAGTGAATCGATGAGATCGCGACAGGTCGGCGGAGTCGGCGCCGGCGTCCTCGCTCTCGCCCTCGGTGGCGTCGTGGCCTCAGGGTCTTGGGCTTCGAGCCCCGATGCCGCCTCGCTCACAGCGCGCCCGCGACTCGTGCTCGTCCTCTCCATCGACCAGATGCGCTACGACTATCTTGTGCGCTTCGCCCCCCTGTTCAAGGGAGGCCTCAGGACGCTTCTCGATCAAGGGGCGGTCTTCACGAATGCCCGATACCGTCACGCGTGCACCGAGACCGGACCGGGGCACTCCGTGATTCTCTCGGGGCGTAGCCCGAACCACTCGGGAATCGTGGCCAACAGTTGGTACGACGGGGTCTCGCGGACCAGCGTGAACGTCGTGGATGATCCTGTTCAAGCGCCGTTGGGTGGTGAGGGCCGCGCCGCGTCGCCCGCGAACTTCATCGGGTTCACGCTCGGCGACGTCCTCAAGAAGACGTCTCCGTCATCGCGGGTCGTGGGCGTCTCCCTCAAGGATCGGGCGGCCATCCTGATGGCGGGCCGGCGCGCCGATGCGGCGTATTGGTACGAAACAAGAGGAGGTCGGTTCATCACGAGCACCTATTACGTGAAGGAGGCGCCGGCCTGGCTCGAGGCGTGGAACTCGAAGCACATCGCCGATCGGTACGCCGGCCTGCCGTGGACGCGCCTCCTCCCCGACGCGAGCCTCTACGAGAAATACGCGGGACCGGACGACGTCGAAGGCGAGTGGGACCGCAAAGACACGGTCTTTCCCCACGCGCTACGTGGGACGCCTCCGTCGCGGGAGTACTACGACGACCTGCGTCGCACGCCCGCGGCCGACGAGATCGTGTTGGACACCGCCCTGGCCGCGATGGAGGCTCACGAGCTCGGAGGGCGTGACGCCACCGATCTCCTGGCCATCGGCTTCTCGGGCACCGATTTCATCGGTCATACATACGGGCCCGACAGCCAGGAGCTGATGGATCAGATCCTGCGCCTCGACCTCGTTCTCGGGCGGCTCTTCGAGGAGGTCGACAAGCGGATCGGCCCCGGGCGGACGCTCCTCGTCCTCACCGCCGACCACGGTGTCATGCCTCTGGTGGAGGTCCTGAAGAAGCAAGGGATCGACGCTCGCCGTGTGACCCCCGAAGAGCTGGAGGCGCCGGTGAAGGCAGCGCTGGCCCGACGCTTCCCGGGAGCCACCGGCATCGTGGCGAGCTACGATGCCCCCCACTTCTACCTCGATCAGGCGGCCATCGAACGCCAACACATCGGTAGAGACGAGGTCGAGGCCACGATCTCCGAGGCCCTCAAGTCCACGGGTCTCGTCGAGGCCGTCTACACGCCCAGACAGATGATGGGCGAAACTCCCGCCGAGGGCGCCGGGGTAGAACTGTTCCGGCGCGCCTTCTTCGAGCCCCGGAGCCCCCAGATCCTCGTCGAGACGCGGCCATACGTTTACCTCGACGACCACCCCGGCGGAACGGGGCATGGCACGCCTCACGACTACGACCGCCACGTGCCGATCGTATTCCGAGGGTCCGGAGTGAAGGCGGGTTCCTACGACGGCGAGTGCGGTCCCGAGGACATCGCCGCGACACTGGGGCGTCTCATCGGTGTCGACTATCCCTTGCAGGACGCTCGTCGGATCCTGTCGGAGATGTTCCTTCGCCCTTGACTGGTACGTGGGGTCATGCCTCCATAGCTCTGATGAGTCGCGTCTACCGCGCCGCGGTGGTGTCCGTCTACCTGGCCTCCTTCGCGGCGATCCTCGCGTGCCCTTGCGTCGCGGTGCCCTTGGATCCGGCGGACCACGGCTGTTGTGAGACTCCCGCCGGGCTCAGCTCCGCGTGACCCTCCTGCTGCACGGCCGTCCTGGGTGAGTCCGATTCGGCTGCCCTTCAGGCCGTGAGCTTCTCGATGCCGTCCCCGCCGGTTGCCCTGGGCGCCGTGGCAGCGCCGGTCGCGCGTTCCGCTTCCATTCCTGCGTGGCGTCGGCACCCGGTCCTGTCCTCGTCACCGCCGGTCCTCCGCATCTGATCCTGGCCTGACGGCAGCGCGCCCTCGCGCGCCCGTTCTGGCCGTGGTCTGTTCGCTTTCGGCGGAGGTGCCGTGATGTCCTGGACGAAACGTGTTGCCTTGGGCTTGACTTGCCTGCTCGTGACAGGAGGCGGTCCCGTGGGGGCTTTCGAGGCCTTCCCCCTTGTCGATGACGGGGCACTCGAGGCGCTGGTAGTCGTGGCTCTTCGCGAAAACCCCCAACTGCGGGCGGCGCAGGCCTCCCTGGAGGCCGCTCGGTCCCGAGCGGCACAGGCGGGTGCTCTCCCCGATCCCGTTCTCACCACGAGTTACCAGAACGGCGGGCGAGGGTGGTCTCCGGGATCCGACGACGACACCGGCATCCGCGTCGGCGTCGTCCAGGAATTTCCCCTGGCCGGCAAACGCCGCCTCGCGGAGCAGGTGGAGTCGCGCGAGGTCGTACGTGCGGGCCTCAGGATGGAGAGCGTCCACCGATCCGTCGTGTACCAGGTGCGACTGGCGTACGCACAGCTCCTCCTCGTCCGAGAGAACCTCCGCATCCTGGAAGACCAGAGGCGTGCAACCCGGGACATCGAGGAGCTGAGCCGATCGCGGTATGCGGTGGGGCTCGCGGATCAATCCGACGTCCTTCGCGCCCAGGCGGAGCTGGCGCGCCTCGACCAGATCCGGTTGCACCAGGAAGGCCTCGAAACGTCCGCCTCTGCCGATGTGAATCGTCTTCTCGCGCGCCCTGCGGCCACTCCCGTGGAGACGGGCGCTCGCCTCGCGGCCCTCGCCGAGCGCCAGCTCCACACTCCTTCCCTCGAGGAGGTCCTGGCGGGCGTCGACCTGATGAGCTCCGATCTGGCGGCCGGCTCCGACGTCATGAAGCGTGTGGCAGCGCCCATGGTCGGTGGCCTGGTGACTTCCTTCCTCCTGGAGCTCCTCGTCTATCCGGCGATCTACCTCCTTTGGCGCCGCCGGTCGGTCGGGGTGGCTCCTGCGATAGAGTGATCGGGCCATGGCACGGCGCCTTCTGCTCCTCAGCACCTCCACCGTCTTCGGCACCCGCTATCTCGAACATGCGCTTCCCGAGCTCGACGATTTTATCGGAAGCGCCCGAAGCATCCTCTTCGTCCCATTCGCCCTCAGGGATCACGCCGCCTATGCGCAGAAGGCCCGCGGGGCGTTCGAAGGCACGGGGCGGACCTTCGGCTCGCTCCACGAGGCTCAATTCCCCGCCGCGGCCATCGGCATCGCCGAGGCTCTCTTCGTGGGGGGCGGCAACACCTTCCGTCTCCTGGCCACGCTCCATCGCCTGGACCTTCTGGGCCTCATCAGGTCGCGTGTCGGCGAGGGGATGCTCTATTGCGGCGCTAGCGCCGGTTCCAACCTCGCCGGCCCCACCATACGAACGACCAACGACATGCCCATCGTCGAGCCGCCGTCCCTCACGGCGCTCGGGCTCGTCTCGTTCCAGATCAATCCCCACTACGTCGATCCGGACCCCGGCTCGCACCATATGGGGGAAACACGCGAAGAGCGGTTGCGGGAGTTCCACGAAGAGAACGAGCCGCCGGTCGTGGCTCTTCGGGAGGGGGCGATTCTCCGCGTCGAGGGGGATCACGTCGTCCTGAAGGGGATTGCCGGCGCGCGGATCTTCCGCCGCGATCAGGAGCCGGTCGAGGTGTTGCCGGGGGCGTCGCTCGAGGGACTCCTCTCCTGATCGGTGCCGCGGCGCGTCGGGCGCGTGACGTGCCGGGCCAGATAGGCGATCATTGCGCCGCGTTCCGCTCGCCACCGCAGGAGGGAGAAGTCACTCATGGCCGATAGCGCGCCCCCCGGGGGGCCGAGGCTCAAACGGACCCTCACCCTCTGGGACTTGATCCTCTACGGGGTCATCATCATCCAACCGACCGCTCCCATGTCGGTGTTTGGCGTGCTGAGCGACCGAGGACGCGGGCACGTGGTCACGACCATCCTCATTGCCATGGTAGGGATGCTCTTCACGGCCATCAGCTACGGCCGCATGGCGCGGGCGTATCCGAGCGCGGGCTCCGCCTTCACCTATGTCGGGCAGGAGATCAACCCTGCGCTCGGGTACGTGACGGGCTGGAGCATGGTCATGGACTACATGCTGAACCCGATGATCTGCATCATCTGGTGCAGCCAGCAGGCCCACGATTTCGCTCCCGCGATTCCCTACGCGGGTTGGGCCATCTTCTTTGCGGGGCTCTTCACCTGGCTCAACGTGCAGGGCGTGAAGACTTCGGCTCGCCTCAACGCTGCATTGGCCGCGGGCATGGGCGTCGTGATCGCCGTCTTCTTCGTAGCAGCGGTGCGGTACATTTTCGGCCACCCTCACGCCGATGCCGGCTTCTTCACGCGCCCGTTCTATGACCCCCAGCTCTTCGACATGCGCGCCGTTCTGGGCGGCACATCCATCGCCGTGCTGACCTACATCGGCTTCGACGGCATCTCGACGCTGTCGGAGGAAGCCGAGAACCCGCGGCGGAACATTCTTCTGGCCACGGTGCTGACGTGCGTGGTGATCGGTCTCCTCTCGGCCGTCGAGGTCTACGTGGCCCAGCTCATCTGGCCGGCGTCCGAGGCTTTTCCCAACGTGGACACAGGCTTCGTTCACGCCGCCGCCCGAGCGTGGGCGCCCCTCTTCGGCGTCGTGGGCTTCACCCTGCTTCTCGCGAACTTCGGCTCGGGGATGGGGGCGCAGCTCGGAGCCGCGCGTCTCCTTTACGGCATGGGGCGAAGCAACGCGCTCCCGAAGTCGTTCTTCGGAGCTGTGGATCCCGTGCATCACGTTCCGCGAAACAACGTCGTCTTCGTCGGCGTGGTGGCGCTCATCGGCGCCTTTCTCCTGAGTTTTGGTCTCGGCGCCGAGATGTTGAACTTCGGGGCGCTCATCGCCTTCATGGGCGTCAACGCCGCCTCGTTCGTTCGCTACTACGTCCGGGCCAACGAGAAGAAGATCGGAAACCTGGTGCCGCCCATAGCCGGCTTTCTCATCTGCCTGGTGCTCTGGCTGAACCTGAGCTCCACGGCCAAGATCGCCGGCTCCGTCTGGATGGGCGTCGGTATCGCGTTCGGCGCCTGGAAGACCCGGGGGTTCCGAGGCGACCTGGTGGACTTCGAGCTGCCGCCGGATGACCCCCTCTACGTGACGATCGATCCCGAATAACTCCATGGGCGCGGCCCGCCTCCGGACACTTCTCGCTCTGACGCTG
>JBGPYB010000113.1:0-15549 GCA_041493035.1 Vicinamibacteria bacterium
CAAGTCCTCCCCTTGTGACTTGAGGGTGTTCCGCAGGCCGGCCAAGGCGATGTGAATCCCGCCGTTGTCCGCCGTGTCCTCTCCCGCCGAGAGCTTGCCGTCCTGCTTCACGCCCGCCTCGGGGATGTCCTGGGTGTACTCGTCCTGGATGCACTTGTCGCGCTCGTCGTAACTCGCGGCGTCGGCCGGGGTCCACCAATCGCGCAGGTTGCCGTCGGCGTCGAACTTGCGTCCCTGGTCGTCAAAGCCGTGGATGATCTCGTGGCCGATGACCGCTCCGATGCCGCCGTAGTTGACGGCGTCGATCTGGGCTGCTTCGAAGAACGGGGGCTGCAGGATTCCCGCGGGGAAGTTGATGGTGTTGGTCTGAGGATCCTCATAGGCGTTCACGGTTGGCGGGGTCATCCCCCATTCCTTGCGGTCGGCCGGCTGTCCGAACTTCGCCATGCGGCGCTCGATCTCGAAACGCGAAGAGCGCGCGACGTTGCCCAGGAAGTCGTCCCGCTTGATTTCGAGCAAGGAGTAGTCGCGCCAGCTATCGGGGTAGGCGATCTTGTCCACCTGTGCGTTGAGCTTGCTGTGGGCCATCTGCTTGGTCTTCTCGGACATCCACGTGACGCCATCGATGTCCTGGTGCAGTGCGGCGTCGATGGCCTTGACCATCTGCACCATTCGGGTCTTGCTCTCGGCGGGGAAGTACTTCGCCACGTAGGCCTGGCCGACGGCCTCGCCTAGATCGGCGTCGGCATTGAGCGAGCAACGGCGCCAGCGGGGCTGCACCTGCTGCGAGCCGGCCAGTTGGTGGCCGAAGAAGTCGAAGTTCTCCGCGACGAGGGGCTGGCTCAAGAAGGGCGCCATCGAGTGGACCAGGGAGTAGCGAAGGTAGGCGCGCCAGTGGTCGACCGGCTCCGAGGCGGCAAGCGTCTCCATCGCGCGGAAGAAGTCGGGCGCCAGGACCAGGTAGTGGGGGGAGGCGGGGGCGTGCATGGCAGCGAAATACCGCGTCCAGTTGAACGACGGCGTCAGCGCCTGGACCTGAGCGAGCGTCATCTTGTTGTTGAGGTTCTTGGGATCGCGTCTGGCCACGATGTCCATGGCCCCGCGGGCGAGTCGCGTTTCGATGGAGAGCACCGTCTCGGCGTCGGCCGCGGCCTGGGCTTGTGCTTCACCGCTCAGCTCCAGCATCCGGGCGACGTGCTTCAGGTAGAGGCCGCGGATCTCCTTCGACTTGTCGTCCTCGTTCAGGTAGAACTCGCGCCCCGGCAGGTTCATCCCGGACTGGTCGAGCGCGGCGACGTTGACGCGAGCGTCGTAGAAGTCGGCGGTGGCGAAAAGCCCGAACAGGACTCCCGTGTATTGCGCATCGATGAAGTTGAGGTTCGCCGGCCGGACCGTCTGATGAATGGAGGCGATCACCTCGGGAAGTCCGGAGGCGCCGCGCAGGTTCGCGATGCGATCGAGATGCGGCGCGAGGGGTGCCAAGCCCGCCTTGTCGATGGCCGCCTCGTCCATGCAGGAGGCGTAGTAGTCGCCGGCCTGCTGCTCCACGGGCGTGCGCTGCGTCTCTGCGGCGGCCTCCTCGAGGGTCGTGCGCAAGGCCGCGACGTTCCAGATCGCCAGCTTGGCGAAGGTGCCCGATCCGGCCTGGTCGGGTGGAATGGGATTCGCCTTCATCCACTTCCCGCAGGCGTATTGGAAGAAGTCGGAGCAGGGATCGAGGGATTTGTCGGCCTGATCCGGGCTGAAGCCTTCGAGGGCGAGCGGGGCGTCGGGCGGAGACGACGGCGCGGCCTCGAGCGACAGCGCGATGGCGGCAGACGAGGCGGCGAACAGGGGCAGCAGGCGCATGGGAGTTCCTTTCATCGCGATCCTCGACATCATAGCGACCAGGCCGTTCAAAGTGCTGGATTGGTCGCAAGATCCAAGCGGTTAGGGTCGGCGAGGATCGCCGTTCCGCCCTTGAAGCGGTCGACTTTCGTCTGGCTGGATGTTCTCGAGTAGAGTGCCGGGCCCCGCTTCGGACCCGACGCCGCACGACCCGGTGGTACAAGCTGGCATGGGGAACGACCTTCTCGCGTCCCTTCGGCGGCTCTCCGACGCCGAGCTCGTCGCACGCGTCAAGGACCTCGCTGCTCGGGAGCGTGGTGCCACGGTCCTCCTCGTCGCTCACGTTGCCGAGCTCGATACCCGGGACGTGCATTTTCGCGCGGGCCATGGCTCTCTCTTCGCCTATTGCCGGGACGTCCTGGCCCTCTCCGAGCAGGAAGCCTACAACCGCATCGCGGTCGCCCGAGCGGCGCGCCGCTTTCCCGTGATCCTGGAGTTGCTCGAAGCGGGCGTTCTCAACCTCACCACCGTGAGGCTGCTCGCCCCGCGGCTGACTCCCGATAACCACCGGGACGTGCTCGAATCGGCTCGTGGGAAGAGCAAGCTTCAGGTCGAAGAAATTGCGGCCCGGCTCTGGCCGCGGCCCGATGTGCCTTCCTACATTCGGAAGCTTCCCACGCCGACGCCCATCGCCCCCCAACCCGTGGTGGCACCACCGTCTCTGGGTGCTTCGCCGGTCGGCCTCTCGCCGATCGGCCCTCCGCCCGTCGACCCTGTTCCCTCGGTGGACACTGGGTCGCCGCGGATGGGCACTCCTCAGCCGACGTCTCTTCCGCAGCTGCCGATCGACACGCCCACCCGCGTGGCGTCGGCGCTCCCGGTCCTCCCTTCGGCCCCGGCCCGGCCTTCGGCCGAGGTGACACCGCTCTCACCGGATCGCTACCGGGTCCAGGTGACCATTGGCGGCGACACCCTCGAGAAGCTCCGGCTCGCGAAGGACCTGCTCCGCCACGCCGTGCCTTCGGGAGACGAAGCCACCATCCTGGACCGCGCCCTCACCGCCCTGCTCACCGATCTCGCGCAGCGGAAGTTCGCGGCGACCGAGAGGCCACGCCCCTCAGGCGGGACCACGCCTGGATCCCGCCACGTCCCGGCCGAGGTGAAGCGCGCGGTGTGGCTGCGCGATCTGGGGCGCTGTGGATTCGTGGGGACGAACGGCCGCCGCTGCACCGAGCGCGGCTTCCTGGAGTTCCATCACATGCACCCGTACGCCCTGGGCGGCCCGGCCACGGTCGGGAACATCCAGCTGCGGTGTCGAGCCCACAACGACTTCGAGTCACGGGTGTGTTACGGGCGCAATGGCGGTCGTGGGGGGGCCGGGCTCGTGCGCGAGGGCGCTGTTTCCTACGGTCTTCCGGCCGCTTCGCGTCACTCGACCCCTCGCGGTCGCCAACTCGTCCCGGAACGAGTTCGACGGCACGACCGACCTCGGGCGCGGCCTGGTTACTTACCGAGAGGTCCTTCTCCACCGCCAGCGCGACGAGCTCCGGCGGCACACCGCCACCGCCGATCGGGATCACGATGAACTGTCGGTTTCCCACGCGATACGTCATCGGGGCGCCCACGGCGTTCGCCGGCAACTCGATTACTCCGAGCGGGCCTCCTGTGGCCTTGTCGAAGGCCCGTAGTCGCGCTTCGCGGGTCTCGGCGGTGTACTCGAGAGCGGCGCCGCGCTCGGCGAGGCGTACCGTCACGCGCGGTTCCTGAACCGCGAGGAGAGGGATCGTGCCCTTCTCGCTCGGCGGCGTGCAGAGCGGGCCATGGTCGACGTTGGCCATGAGAGCCTCGGCTTCGGTGTGGAGTGCCGGCGTGAAATCGAGCAGGTCGTCGGGGCCCAGTCCCTGCCGGTCGAACGGCGCGGGGCGCGTGGGGAATGGCTGCGCCTCCACGAGCAACCGCCAGAGGTGTCGAAGGACCTTCTCTGGGGGAGGGCAGAAGCCTTGGCCTGAGACGCCTGTTCTCCCGCTCCGACCCTGTCTCCCGCGGGGCCTAGTGCCTTCCGCGCGGGGTCTACTCTTCGCTCTGCTCTGCTTCGAAGCGCCAGAAATCACGCGGCGCCAGGATCCGAACCCGCCCATGGCGCCGGAGCGCGAGCAGGTCACGGTCACCCGTCACGAGGGCGCGGGCATGCGCACGTTCGTATCGAGGACGAGCCTCACGACACGCGGTCGAAGACGTCCTCGTCGCTGAAGATGCCGCTCAGCGTCTGGTCGTCGCCCCTGTCCCTCGTCGCGGGCCTACAGATCGACCGAGTAGACCCTGATCGGCGTCCCGCCCTTGAACCGGTCAGCCTTGTTCTCGAGCTTCAGCACGCCGCGCGGGCAGACGTGGGCGCACATGCCGCAGCCGACGCACGAGGCGCGCTTCACGTCGATGTTGGCCATGGCGTACTGCCGGACGTCGATCCCCATCTCGCAGTAGGTCGAGCAGTTCCCGCACGAGATGCACATGTCCTTCTTCACGGTGATGCGGAAGCGCCCGAACTTCTGGATGAGGCCGAGCATCGCCGCCATGGGGCAGCCGAAGCGGCACCAGACGCGCGTTCCCATGAGCGGGTAGAGCCCCACGCCGATGACGCCGCTGAACATCGCGCCGATGACGAAGCCGTACCAGTCCTGCACCTTGAACGCGAAGTGGGCGAAGTCGGGATGCTGCTTGCCGATTCCCCAGTTGACCCAGACGATGGCCGTCGTGACGAGGGCCAGGAACAGAACCGAGTAGATCGACACCTGCTCCACCTTCCACGCCTTCGCCGACTTGTTCGACAAGTGGCGGAAGGGCTCGCCCGCGGTGTTGGCCAGGCCGCCGCAGCCGCAAATCCAGGAGCAGTAGAAGCGCTTGCCGAGGAAGTAGGCGAGGAGCGGGAAGGCCACGAGGGAGCCGAGGAAACTCCAGGCGAGTATCAGGAACGGCTGTTGGAGGATGTACCCGGGCAGGAAGTAGTCGATCTTGAGAGGCCAGAAGTAGCTGAAGTAGTGCTCGTGCTTGCCGAAGACCGACATCACGAGGGGGAGCGAGAAGCCGAAGAGGATCTGGACCAGGACGACGACGGTCGTGCGGATGGTCTGGTAGCGGCTCGAGCCGTGGCGGCGGAGGACGAACAAGCCGCCGGCGATCATCGACACGCTGTAGACGAAGCCGTAGAGCCACCACTTGCTGGCGAAGACCGCGGGAAGATGGAGGCCGCGAGTCACGGACTCCGCGACGGCCTGGATGACGTCGATCCGAATCCCGAAGCGTGGGATCGGCCCGAGGTAGAGGAGCAGGTAGGCCACGCTCAGAAGGCCGGAGAGCAGCCACGCCACGGGCTGGCGGTTGGAGATCGGCTGCTGGTACGTGTTCATGAGTCCGGCTTGCATCTACTCTCCCCCTCACCCCCCCCTCACCCCGGCCCTTTCCCCAGCGGGGAGAGGGAGCGGCTAGGAGACGGTCGCGCTGGCCAGAACCTGGAAGCGCGGCATGAACTCCTCGTCGAACTGGGCCTCGTCGAGGTGCTTCAGCACCCAGTCGAGGCCCCGCCGCTCGTGGATCCATTCGAGGAGCGGTTCGTGATTCCAACGGGTCCCCAGGAAGTTGAAGCCAATGACGCGGTCGCCCTTGGTCACGATCTTCTGTGTGTTGACCGTGCCGGGAACGCGCTGGAACCAGGTGCGCACGTCGGGACCCGGATCGATGGGTGTTCCGTCGAAGTCGAGGGTCACCGGCACCCAGCCGGCTGTCGTCCACTCGATGTCGAAGAACTTGGCCGAGTTGTACCAGGTGCCCCTCCGATACGCGATCTCGTCCCCCAGCATCGACGCGGCGGCGGCACGTCCCTGGTCGCGGGCCGTGTACCAAAGCTGCTCCGGCCGCCGGCTCCCGTCGGCCCATGTGACATTGGCGCAGTCGCCCGCGGCCCAGACGTCGTCGGCGTTCGTCTTGAGGGCGTCGTCGACCTCGATGGCGGCGTTCTTGTGGAGGGCGATCAGACCGCCGGCCAGGAACGCCGTGTTGGGCATGACGCCGATCGACGAGACGACGATTCCCGCCGGAAGCACGTCGCTGCCGATGCGCACGCCGGTCGGGCGACCGTTACCGCCCCGCTGAATCTCGTCTACCCCCGCGGAGACGCGTACGTCGACGCCGTGACCCCGCATGTGCCCGGCCACCACGGCCGACTCGTTGGCGTCGAGGGCGGCGGGGAAGTACCAGTTCTCGCGGATCACGAAGGTGACGTGGAGACCGCGATTGTGAAGGATCTCGGCGACCTCGACACCGATGAGGCCGCCGCCGATCACCGCCGCGCGCATCCCCTTGCGGGCCTCGCGGTCGAGGCCTTCGAGGTCGCGCAGCGTCACGAAGTAGTGGAGGCCGGGTCCCCCGGCGCCCGGCCACGGTGCCGGCCGCGCCTTCGAGCCTACGGCCAGCAGCAGCTTGTCATACGCAAGGCGCTCCCCGTCGGTGAAGATCAGGGCGTGGCCGGCGGCATCGATCGTGGCGACGCCCTTCCGCACGCGGTCGAAGCCCATCCGTTCGTAGAGCGCGTGATCGTAGGGTTCAGTGTCGCGGAGCGTCGTCTGTCCCGCGAAGATGTACATGAGAGCGGGGCGAGAAAAGAAGTGATCGTGCTCGTCGGAGATGATCGTGATGCGAGCGTCGGCGTCGCGACCCCGCAACGCGAGGGCCGCCTCCGTACCGCAAACCCCGTTGCCGACGATCACGTAGTGCACAGCCCTCCCCCTCGGGGGACACCTTCAATTGAAGTAGAACGTGGAGCGACGCTACTTATTCCCGACCGTGGGTCATTCTAGTCTCCTTGGCGAGGTCACGGTCGGCGAGCAGCCCACCGGGGGTCGAAAATCGCCGCGCAATTTCCGGGGCCTTCCTGTCCCTGGCGAAATCCAGCGACGGGCTCGGAGCCGTATACTTGCTGCAACATGGGCCAGCGGGTCGACCCTTACAGAAGCCTTGCTGGCGCCTACGCTCTCGGCGCACTGGACGGAGAAGACCGTGCCGTCTTCGAGGCGCACCTCCAGTTCGGGTGCTCGGGATGCAGCAACGCCGTCGCAGCCGCGGCGTCGGCATTGGAGGAAATCCCACGGCCGCTCCCGGTGCCGCCGCGCGACCTGGCCCTTCGCCAACAGCTTCTCGACATCGCGAGCGCTCCGACCGGGCCCATCGACACGGCAGCGTATGCGTGGCAGGAGCTGGCGCCAGGGATCAGGTTCCACGTCGTCAAGGAAGATGCGGCCCGCGGGATGCAGGCGTGCCTCGTGTGGGCGTCGCCGGGTGCCCAGAACGAGCGGCACCGCCACGGGGGCGACGAGGTCATCCTCGTTCTCCAAGGAAGTCTGCGGGACGAGCACGGCACCTACGGCCCCGGCGAGATCTGCCGCAGCCGGAAGGGCTCGACACACACCGAGGAGGCACTCCCGGGCGACGACTGTTTCTGTTACGTCGTCTACTACGGGCCCCTCGAGTTCCTCGGCGCCGCCGACTAGTTCGGCCTCAACCACGCTGACGATAGAATGAACCTCGAGATTCTCTCTGGAGAGGCGGCCCATGGACTCTCGATTCGGTGACTTCCTCGCGGGGGAGCTGGACCAGATCCGCCAGCAGGGGCTGTTCAAGGAGGAATGGCCCATCCTCGGCCATCAGGGCCCCGAGATCCGTGTCAGCGGCCGCGACGGCACCGTCCTGAACTTCTGCGCGAACAACTACCTCGGCCTCTCGGGTCACCCCGAGCTGATCGCCGCTGCCCACCAGGCCCTCGACGACTGGGGCTTCGGCATGTCGAGCGTGCGCTTCATCTGCGGGACGCAGGCGCTCCATCTCGAACTGGAGAAGCGGGTCGCGCAGTTTCTCGGCATGGAGGACGCGATTCTCTACGCGGCCTGCTTCGATGCCAACGGCGGCGTCTTCGAGCCCCTTCTGGGCGCGGACGATGCGATCCTCACCGACAAGCTGAACCACGCCTCGATCATCGACGGCGTGCGGCTCTGCAAGGCCAAGCGCTTCGTCTACGAGCACGCCGACATGCGGGACCTCGAGGCGAAGCTCCAGGAAGCCGCCTCGGCCCGCTTCCGGCTCATCGTGACCGACGGCGTCTTCTCCATGGACGGCGACATCGCCCCGCTTCCCGAGATGTGCGACCTGGCCGACCGTCACCACGCCCTCGTGATGGTCGACGACTGCCACTCCACCGGCTTTCTCGGGCGAACGGGGCGCGGGACGTGGGAGCACTACGGGCTTCCGGGACGCGTCGACATCATTACCACGACCTTCGGGAAGGCCCTGGGGGGCGCCCTCGGCGGCTGCACCGCCGGGAGCCGCGAGGTGATCGGCATGCTGCGCCAACGGAGCCGGCCGTATCTCTTTTCGAACGCGCTGCCGGCGACCGTTGCAGGTGCGACGCTGCGCGCCCTGGAGCTACTCTCGGAGAGCACCGAGCTCCGCGACCGACTCGAGTCCAACACCCGCGTCTTCCGCGAGCGGATGACGGCCGCCGGGTTCGAGATCAAGGCTGGCGTCCACCCGATCGTCCCGATCATGTTCTCGAATTTCGCTCCCGACGACGCGCCGCTCGCCCAGCGCTTCGCTAGGGCGCTGCTGGACGAGGGGATCTACGTGAAGGGCTTCTTCTTTCCCGTCGTCGCTCGGGGTCTCTCGCGGATCCGCGTTCAAATCTCCGCGGCCCACCGCCCCGAGCACCTCGACCGCGCGGTGGCCGCCTTCACGAAGGTGGGGAAGGCGCTCGGGGTTCTGGCCTGAGCGACGGCGACGAGGTTGGGCACCGCGGCGGTTCCGCCGCCTCCCGCCTGAGAAGAGCGCCGATTTCCGAGGTCTCTTGTGAGCCCCACGGTGGCGCGGCAGAATGACTCTCTCATGGGCCCGACGGTCTGCATCCTCGCCAACACGATCGGCTATCCCGAGGGGGGCGGCCACGCCTGGGCCTACCTCAACTGGGCCCTCGGCCTCCGCGAGGCCGGCTGCCGAGTGCTCTGGCTGGAGAGCGTCAGGCCCGAGACGCCTCCTGCGCAGGCGCAAGCCCGCGCTGCGGCCCTGAAGAGCCGTCTCGCGCGGTACGGTTTCGACCAGTCGCTCATTCTCTGGAGCGGCGACGACACCGGCCAGGACGCCGTGGAGGGCTATCCCGGGGTGGAGGGCCATCCGGGCCTCGAGGTAGCCGAGGGCGCCGACCTTCTCCTGAACTTTCGTTACGCTCTCCATGACTCGATGCTCCGGCGCTTCCGTCGCACGGCCCTCGTCGATATCGATCCGGGGCTGCTCCAGGTCTGGCTCAGCCGGGGAGAGATTCGGGTCCAGCGTCACGACCGCTACGTCACGATCGGCGAGACCGTCGGGCAGCCTGGGACTCTCATTCCCGACGTCGGACTCCAGTGGCACCATACGCCCCCGCCCGTGTCCCTCGCCGCTTGGCCCGTTGCCGAGGCAGCGGGCGACGCGCCGTTCAGCACCGTCTCCCACTGGTATGCCCAGGAGTGGATGATGGGCGCCGACGGTTCGTGGTACTCCAACGACAAGCGGAGCGGCTTCCTGCCGTTCCTCGACATGCCTCGGATGACGAAGCAACCCCTGGAGCTGGCCCTGTGCCTCGGAGACATCGGTCTCGAGCGCGACGAGCTCAAGGCGCGCGGCTGGCGGATCCGCGACGCCGTCGAGGTCACCAGCACGCCGTGGGACTATCAGGCGTACATCCAGGGCGCCCGGGGCGAATTCAGCTGCGTGAAGCCGTCGTGCGTGAAGCTCCAGAACGCCTGGATCAGCGATCGGACGATCTGCTATCTCGCGAGCGGGAAGCCGGCCGTGGTGCAGCACACGGGCCCGAGCCGGCTCCTGCCCGATCGCGCCGGCCTCCTGCGCTTCCGGACGCCGGAGGAAGCGGTCGAGTGTGTCGAGGAGGCCGCCGCCGACTACCCGCGCCACTCGCGCGAGGCTCGAGCGCTGGCGGAGAGGCTGTTCGACGCGCGGCAGGTCGCCACGCGCGTCCTGGAAGTGGCCCTCGGTTGAGCGCCCGAGCGCGTGCTCACGCTTCCAGGGGGCGAGCGCCTCTCCGAAGCAGGGCGTGGATGATTCGATCGAGTCCCGCAACACGGCCGCTGCCCGTGACGAGGACGACGGCGAGGGCGGCCGCCTCGACCAGGTTCTTGTTGACGATGAGATAGCTCCCTTCCGTGGGGATCGAGTAGAAGTAGCCCACGAAGGGGGGATTGCACAGGTAGAACAGCAGGATCACGAGCAGGCCCGCGGCGCTCGCGAGGCGGGTGAAACAGCCGAGGATGAGACCGAGCCCGATGGCGGTGAGTCCCCACTTGTTCAGCAAGTTGACGTCGGAGAGCACGCTCGGATCGGCGGCCATCCACCGGAACAGCCCCGCGAACGGCCCGCGCGACTGCGATAAGTAGCCCGCGGCCGACCAGCCGGGGTTTGCCAGCTTCGACAGGCCCTCGTAGAGGAAGTGCCAGCCGATCAGCACCCGCAGCACGACGACGGCGGTCATCTGCGGCCGGGAGAGCGACATCAGATCCTGAACTCCTCCGGCCGGAAAGACAGGCGCTGCCTCGCGTCGATCGCTTCGTTGACCTTGAGGACGGTCACCGCCGTCTCGTAACCGACCTCGGCGGGACAGTGGAGCTTCGCTGTGCCCCGGACGGAATCGAAGAAGTTCTGCAGATGAGGCTGGTGGTAGGGGTCGCGGAGAACGACCGGGACACGGTGCTGGTCGGGGGAGATGGACTCGCGGACGTCGAGCACCGCCTGCTCGTCCTCCGGCCTCTTCTCCTGGAGCTTCGGCGCGGAGACATAGCCCTTCTGGATCCAGCCGTCCCAGGCGGGGGCGCCCGGATCGCGATACAGGAGCCCGGAATTGTTCGCCTCCGACTCCGAGATCACGAGGGTGCCCTGGTCGCCCATGAAGTTCTCGAAGTACCCCTGGCTGCCGTTCGTGGTCTGGGTCTGGTAGTAGGCCCGGGCCGGCCCGGCCTTCGTGTCGTACTCGTAGATGGCCATCACGGTGTCGTACCACTCGTGGGTCGCGCGGTCGTGATAGTCGGTGCCGCCGCTCGCCATGACGTGGGACGGGTTGGCGCCGAGGAACCAGTTGAAGATGTCGATCTGGTGCGACCCGAGGTCGACGATCGGGCCGCCGCCAAGGCCCTTGTACCAGCGCCAGTTCCGGAACTGTTGCATCGACTTGAAGCCGTACTGCCTCAGCCGGGCGTCGGGAATCGCGTAGCGCTCTGGCCACCCGAGGTCCGGCGAGACCGCTCGGTTCCATTGGCCGTTCACCGTCACGATCCGCCCGAGCAGCACCGCTTCCTGGAGCAGCTTGTCGTGGCAGTGCAGATAGCGCGGATGGCTGCGCCGCTGGTGCCCGATCTGGAGCAGCTTCCCCGTCTCCCGGGCGGCGAGCACCATGCTCCGCGCGCCCTCCAGGGTGTTCGACATCTCCTTCTCGCAGTAGACGTGTTTGCCGGCCTTTAGGCAATCCACGGTGTGCTGCGCGTGCCAGAAATCAGGGGTGGCGATGACGACCGCGTCGAGGTCCTTTTCCTTGTCGAGCATCTCCCGGTAGTCGTCGTACCCGTTGACCTCGAACTTGTACTTCCGGAGGGTGTTGACGGCCCGCTTCTGGTTGTACTCCTTCCAGATGTCGCACACCGCCCGAAAGCGCAGACCGGGGATCCGGAGCATGGCGCCCATCAACACCTCGCCCTGGGCTCCCGCGCCGAGCAGGGCCACGCGAATCTCGGAGAGGTTGGCTGCCTCGGCGGCCTTGCCGGCGTTCGCGGCCTCCTTCTGCTTCTGCTCGTAGCCCCGTTGCACGTGCCAGGCATAGCCGAAGAGGCCCAGGGCCGGGACGGTCGACAGGCCCTTCAGCACGTCGCGCCGGTCGAGCTTCTTGTCGTCTTCGCCAGCCATCGCGTCTCCTACTTCGCCGGGCGGCCGTAGACCTCGACTTCGACATAGTGGTTGAGCTCGTTCGCGTTGTTGCCCCTGCTGTAGAGCCGCACGCAGCGCGCCCGCGAGCCCTTCGCGTCCACGAGCTTGCCTTCGGCCGTCTCGACGTAGTTCATGTCATTGCCCGCTCCCAGCTTCGACGTGTTGTCGTGATCGTCGTTGAACAGGGTGCGGACGTTCTTCTTGAAGTCGGCGTCGTCGGCCACCTGGACGACTACGTCGAGGTAGACACGGGGGGTCTTGTGGAAGTGCCAGAAGAGGATCGCGAAGATCTCGTGGGGCGCGCCGAGGTCGATTGTCACGTGCTGCACGCCGGGACCCAGCTCGACGAAGCTTCCGTCGGCCCCCTTCTTGTCGCCGTCGGTGACCTGCTCGATCTCGCCGATGACCGGCTCCAAGTCGCTGCTCGTGACCTTCTTGCCCTTCGCGACGTTCGTGACGCCGGCGGGGGCCAGGAAGGGATCGCGCGGCCGGCCGAGGGGCTTCTGGAGGTTCGGGACGGCGAGGTTCTCCGGCGTGCCCTCGAACATCGGCTTCGGCAGCTGGATGGGAAGCGGCACCAGCTTCCCGGCGGCGTCCGGGGCCTTCGCGGGCGCCTGGGCCTGGAGGGCCCCCGAGGGAGCACCGAGGGAGGTGAGCGCCGCGATCGTCATCGCTGCGAGGCTGCGGGAGGGAGGCTTCATGGGCGTGATTATCCTCTAACCGGCCACGTGGATCAGGGATGGCCTCGCCATTCCCTCGTCGGGCGGCTCGCGCAGCAGCCAGGCCTCGAGCCCTGGCCATCTCCGGCCGAGGTCGGTGACCTCTTCGGCGGGGAGGACCATGAACGCGGTCGAAAGGGCCTCGGCCACGGCCGCCGCGTCCTCCCGTCCCTCTCCCGCGCGGGGGAGTGCCACCCAGGCCGCGCGGCCCAGCACCGCCTGGCCGGTGCGCGGATCCCGGATGTGGTCCCCCTTCTGCGTGCCCGACGCGCTGAAGGCCTTGTGGCGTGCCGACACGCGGGCCAGGACCTCCTGGTCTTCGCGCCACGGCGAGCTCAAGGTGAGCGGCCAACCATCCCGCTCCGGCGGAGCCTCCAGAGCGACGACCGAGCTGAAGCCTCCGTGCACGACGGCGTGGCGGATCTCCCACTCTTCGAGCAGCTCCGCCACCCGATCCACTGCGTAGCCCTTGCCGATGCCGCCGAGGTCGAGCCGCACCCCGTCGGCGCGAGCATGGACGACGAACCCGTCCGGGACGAGCTCGAGGCGGTCCAGCCCGGAGCCGATCGAGATGTCGAACGCCTTGCCGGTGACGTCGTGCATGCGCCGCGCGATCTCGAGGCACGCCATCGTCGACGGGCTCACGCGCGTGGCCTGCCCTGCGGACAGGTGGTTGATGCGCGAAACGTCGCTGTTGGCGATGAACCGGCTCTGCTCCTGCTCGAGCCGAAGGACGAGATCGAAGGCCGCCTGTGCCGCCTGGTGCGCGTAGCTCGCGTCGGCGTGGGCGCAGTGGATCTCGAACAGCGTGGCCATCGCCGCGTGAGAGAAGCGGCGCACGCCGGGCACCGGACCGGTCTCGCCCGGGGTCACGGCCGCTCCGCTTCGAGCCGGCGGTAGTCCGCCCACAGGCGGCTGGCCGCGTAGCCGCGCAGCGCGACCTGGGGACGCAGCTCGACAGGCCGCTCGAAGATGCTCACGTACAGCTCCCGCTGTCCGGGCGGCGGCAGATCGTAGAGCTTCCTCACCAGCGCCGGCTCCAGGTCCGGAGTCACGAGGATGACCGGGGCGTTCGTGGCCGACTCGGGAACGCCGTGCCACCACTCGACCCGCGGCAGCCCGCGCAGGTACCAGGGCAGGGGCCAGAGGTTTTCGCGGCTGATGATCTGGACCGGCATGGACGATCCGTCCGGGTGGGCTCGGGCCAGGTCCTTCAGGCGACCCACGATCTCGAAGACGTCCGTGCCGGTATGGGCGTAGACGTAGGGGTTCCGGGGATCCGCCGCGAAGCGGAAGCTCGCCTCGACGGCTTGCCATCCGAGGTGCGCCGCGGCGGAAACGAGGAGGACACCGATGACGCCCCTCATCGCCGCGTACCGGACGGAGCGCACCAGGAACACGGCGCCGGCGCCCGCGAGCAGGATCATGCCCTGCAGGAACCCGAGCAGGCACCAGGGGGTCTTGTACGGGATCGCGGAGTACGTGACGAGCATCAAGAACGTGTAGAAGCCGAGGAACCGCAGGACCCTCGAATCCGCACCGGGAACTCCCTTCGCCACCCAGCCGGCTGCGCCACCGACCACCGCGAGGACGAGGATGAGTCCCTCGGTCCAGAAGGGCGTTGCGCGCGAAGGGGCGTGGATCAGCAGCCGAAGGTAGTACGGCCAGGAGTGGAAGTGCCGCGACGCGGCCCTGACGCGGTCCAGGTAGAGACCGTAGGCCCGCACCGCGTCCACGACGCCCCCCGGGTGGCCGAGGAACGAGGAGAAGAGCGCCCCCGACACGACGACGGTCGCGAGCAGGGCCAGCAGGACGTGCCGGCTTGTCACGACGCCGCGGATCGGCGGGAGGGTCTCTCCGCGCCAGCGGTCGCCGAGGTGGGTGAAGGCGAGCGCCAGAAGCATGCAACCGAGAGCGAGGAGCGCCGTCTCTTTGGTGGCGACCATCAGCCCAAGCCACGCGCCCCCCAGGAGGGCCGGGGCGACGCCAGGCGCCCGCAGGTACCGGCAGGCGGACAGCAGCGCGCCGAAGCTGAAGAAGACAAGCGGCGTCTCGTGGATGAAGTACCGGCTGTAGAAGACCATGGCCGGGGAGATCGCGGCCAGGAGGGCCGCGCCGGCGGCGCCGGCGGTGCCGAGGAAGCCTCGTGCCCCCAGGTGTGCAGCGACTAGAGCCACGCCGAGGGCGGCGGGAACGGAGCGCAAGGTGACCTCGTCGATCTCGACATACCGGTGCTCGCCCCGGAGCCAGGCGGGAAGCAGGGTCAGGTAGTAGAGGCTGGGCCCGTGGTATTCCGAGGGATCGTAGGCGTAGCCCCCGCCCTCCAGCAGGGTCCCGAACTTGTCCGCGTTGATCGCCTCGTCGGCATGCATCGGGCGCGACGCGAGACCCGGAAAGCGCAGGGCCGCGGCCAGGAGGATGGGTGCGAGAAAAATCCATCTTGACCGCAAGTCCGACGATTCTCGCATATCGGATCCGCGAGGACCGGCCGCACGACCCCGGCTATCGTCCCTCCGACTGGAACGGATGGATCATGCGCGGGTCCCTTCGAATGGAGTAGGCTTCGCCTGGGAATCGTCGTCTTGCCGGAATGCGGGTTTGCCCCGAAGAGGAACGCCATGAGCCGACAAGAGACTTCGAAGTCTACCCGCCGTCAGTTCATCACCACCACGGCATCCGCGGCCGCGGCGGTGACGATCCTGCCCCGCCACGTTCTGGGTGGCCCAGGGTTCGTTGCCCCGAGCGACAAGGTGAACGTGGCCATCGTCGGTGTCGGCGGCCAGGGGCGCAGCAACCTTCGCTCCCTCTTTCAGGAAGGCGACTGCCAGGTCATCGCGATCGCCGACCCGTGCGAGGAGTGGGACCTGAGCCCGTACTATTACGGGGGAAAGGCGGGCCGGGGCCCCATCAAGGCCGAAATCGAAGAGACCTACCGCGCCAAAACCCCCAACTACAAGTGCGCCGCCTACGAGGATTTCCGCGTCATGCTGGAGAAGGAGAA
>JBGPYB010000242.1:0-5371 GCA_041493035.1 Vicinamibacteria bacterium
CCATGATCTCCGCGCGCGTGGCGGGGGTGCCGAGGCCATGCTCCTTCATCGCCTCGGCCATCTCTCGGTCGTCGAGAGTGCGCCCCGCCGTCTCCATGGCCGTGAGGAGCGTGGCGTCGGTGAATGGCCGCGGCGGCCGCGTCTGCTTCGTCACCGCCTCCGCATCCACGACCGCGACGCCCAATCCCGCGGCAAGGCCCTTCGGTAGCGCTTGCGCGTCGTCAAGGGCGCCCTCGGCCTCCTTTCCTTCCTTCTTCGCGGCCCGCGGTCTCGTGGGCTCGGGTTCCAGCGCCCTCCAGCCGATGGCCTCCACTACCGAGCCGCTCGAGTGGTAGTGGTCCACGGCGGGGTCCGCCTCGGGGCCGCGCACGCGCGTGATCACAGTGGTCACCGAGAAGACGTGCTCGCCGTGCCAGGCCATGAGCAGCCGCCGGCAGACGAGGTCGTAGACCCGCCGCTCGGGCAGCGAGAGCGTCAGGTCTTCGGGCGAAACCGCCGTGGGGAGGATCGCGTGATGGTCGGTGACCTTGGCGTCGTCGACGAATCGTCTCGAGAGCGGCCGTTGCCCGGTGCCGGGGGCGAGGCGGCCAGCGTAGGGAGCGGAGATGGCCTGCACGACCGCGGGCAGCGTCGCCGCCAGGTCGGCCGAGAGATGGCGCGAGTCGGTGCGGGGATAGCTCAGGAGCTTCTTCTCCTCGTAGAGCGACTGCGCCGCGAGGAGCGTGTCCTTGGCGCTCATGCTGTAAAGGCGGTTGGCGTGGCGCTGAAGGTCGGTGAGGTCGTAGAGCAGGGGAGGCGGGACTCGCCGCGTCTCGGCACTCACGGACTCTACCGCGGCGGCGCCGGCCTTCGCACGCGCGACAATCCGCCCCGCCTCAGCCCCGTCGGGAGGCAGACGCTTCGCCGAAGTGAATTCGGCTCCGCGCGCAGCCTCGGCCGCCGACGGGCGGAACCACGTCCCTTGGTAGCCCCCATTCCCGGCGCCGAAGGTGGCCACGACCTCCAGGTAGTCCTCGGGCACGAAGGCGCGGATGGCCTTTTCGCGTTCCACCAGGAGCGCCAGGGTGGGCGTCTGGACGCGGCCGACGTGGAGCGTCTCCCCGTGCGCGAGCGTCGTGGCGCGCGAGAGGTTCATGCCCACGAGCCAGTCGGCCCGGCTGCGTCCGCGGGCGGCGTCGGCCAGAGGGTCGAGGTCGGTGCCGGCTCGGAGGCGCTCGAAGCCCTGGCGGATCGCCTCGGGCGTCAGCGACCTGAGCCACAGCCGGCTCACCGGCTTCCGACAGCCGGCCTTCTCGTAGACGTAGCGGAAGATCAGCTCCCCTTCCCGCCCCGCGTCCGTCGCGCAGACGACGCGCTCGATCGAAGACGCGCGGAGGACCGACGCGACCACGTCGAACTGCCCCTTGGTGTCGGGGAGGACGACGAGGGGCCAGTGGTCGGGCACGAGCGGGAGATCCTCGGCCGCCCAGCGCTTCCACTCGGCGCGGACCTCGTGGGGCTGGGCCAGGGCCACCAGGTGCCCGACGGCCCACGTGACGACGTACCCGTTGCCCGTCAGGACGCCCTCCCCCCGCGTCCGCGCCCCGAGGACCCTGGCGATGTCCCGGGCGACGGAGGGCTTCTCGGCCACTACGGCTACGTCCACGCCACCTCCCAGGCCGCGCGAGGCCGACAACGGATCCTGGCCTCGGCCGGACGAGGGAGAGCATAGCCGACGGGCTGGACGGCTGAGGTCCCAGGGGCTCTGGCCGGGAGGAAGCCTGCGCGTGACACCTCCTCCGAAAACGCATCCGCGACCGCCCCGGAGGCCACCAGGCAAGCCTCGGCCTCGCGCCGTCGCTCGCGGCACTCCCGCGGCCGCCCACGCTCTAAGTGTGTTCGACGCCAAGAGAGGGAAGAGCGTCGCCGCCCATGACCAGTCAGACGAAGCGAAGAAGCGGTTCTAGCCGGTCGCCTCGGTCCTCGCCTGGACTCCCATCATCGCGGTCAGGACTCCATTCAGGGAGCGGCGCACGGCGTCGCTCGGGACCTCGGACCGGAGCGATCGCAACAGGAAGCGGTCCGACACCTCGCCGTGACGGGTGATCAGGGTCATCTCCTGGGGGGACAGCTCGAGATCGGAGAGGGAGCGCAGCAGGCTTCCCAGAAAGCCGACGCGATCGGGACCTCGAACCTCGAGGAAGAGGGCCGCTCCCTGATCGGGCCCGCCGTCTAGGGCGAAATGGGTCAGCGCCACGGGGCCGGGGTGAGCCTCGGGATGAGCGACGCGCGACAACGCCAGGAAGTCGACGGAACTCGGAGGGGGAGCCGATTCACCGGGGCCGATGATGAACTCCGCGACCCAGCGATCCGCGCGGTTGCGGCGCGCAAACCCGCCGAGGATGTTGAAGCCCGAGAGGGCCAGGCCGAGGGACAAGTTCCCGGCCCACGAGGGGTCGAGCTGCCCCCAGAGGCGCACCGAGTGGAGTGTCGCCGACTGCCGAGCCACGTGAAACCCCGGCGCGTCGCCCGAGGCCGGAAAGCGTACGAGTGAGTCTTCGAGGATGGTCTTCATTCGGGGTCCCCCTTGCTCCCGTGCTGCGGAGCGGTTTACACCCAGGAGAAGACAGCAACGGCTATACCAGAGGGGCTCTCGGCTGGGACTGCGCCTAACTCATTGCCAGGATAGGGGTTGTGGGCTCTCGCCTCGAGGTGGCCAACCCCAGGGCTGGGGACATGTTCGTCTCGAACGATCGATGGGGCGACGAAGATGTAGGACGACGTGGGGCTACTTCTCGACCCGCTTGATCGAGCAACCGAAAGCCTTGGTTTCCAGCACCGGCACGTCCCGTCCAGCGAGCACAGCGTCCAGCGCGTTCCGCAGGTCGGGGCTCTTGACCCGGTCCCCGTTCATGTCGTCGTCAATACGGCCGTGGTAGCGCAGTTTCCACGCGGCATCGTAGACGTAGGCCTCGGGTGTGACTTGGCGCCGAAGGCGTCCGCCTTGACGTTTCCGTCGTCCTTGAGGATCGGGAAGGTGAATCCGTGGGCCTTGGCGTGGTCGGCGATCTCCGCCACGCTCTCCTGTTTGTTGGCGTTCAGGCCAACGAAGGCGACCCCCTTGGCCGAGTACTCCGCCGCCAGGGCGGCCATCCGCGTGTTGTAGGCGTTCGAGACCGGGCACTGGGTGGCGATGAAGATGAGCACCACGGCCTTTCGCCCAGCGAAGGAAGCGAGGTTCACTTCCTTGCCGTCGTAGTTCTTGAGCGAAAAGGGGACCAGAATGTCGCCGATCGCCACCGGCGCACCGGAGGCAGGTACGGTGGCAGCCAAAAGGAACCCGACGAGCAGGCGACGCATGTGAACCTCCGCGAAAGGACCTCGGCTCATTCTAGCTCGCGCCGAGCAGGCTCGATCCCCCTCAGAATCTCGGGGAGATCCTGCACGAAGGCGCTGCGCGCCAGGACCGTCGCGCAGCCTGCCTCACGTCCCATCCGGGCCCGATCCGCGTTCATGTGGCTCACAAAGCCCACGACCTTCACGCCGGCCAGGTCGGTCTCGGCGCGGAGTGCCTCGATGGCCGCAATCACGGGTAGCCGCGCGCTGTCGAGATCGGCCAGAACCAGGGTCGGTTGGGCCTCACGGCATGCGGCCACGAGGGCCGCGGCGGTCCGCGCCGTCCGGACGTCCACGTCGGTGCCTCGGGCCGCTTCGCGGATGCGGCTCAGGAACATCAGGTCGTCAACCAGGGCCAACACCGTCGCCATGGCGCGAGTATACGCCTCGCGAGAGCCCGCTTGACTTTGGAGACTAAATGAGAATAATTACTGATTGTGGGTTCAAGGCACTCCCAGCAGCGGGCGGTGGTCCTCCAAGTCGTGCAATCGACCATGGACCATCCCACGGCCGAGTGGGTCTACCGTCAGGCGCGCAGGCGCCTGCCTCGAATCAGCCTCGGCACGGTCTACCGCAACCTGAAGCGGTTGGCCGAGGAGGGCGCCATACGGGAGATCCATACAGGTGGGCACCCCGCGCGGTTCGACGGCAACACGGGGCGCCACTACCACATCCGCTGCCTCGGCTGCGGGCGCGTCAACGACCTGCCCATGTCGGTGGACACGAGGCTCGAGGAGGAGGCGGCCCGGGCCATGAACTACCGGATCCTCGGCCACGAGGTCGAGATCCACGGGCTCTGCCCGCTCTGCCACGAGGCCGGCCGCCCAATCAAGAATGATTCTCAGCACTTTAACGTCGCAGATTCCAAGGAGAGTTAGATGACCCAGCTCAAGGGAAGCAAGACACACGAGAACCTGAAGCACGCGTTCGCGGGCGAGAGCCAGGCGAACCGTCGCTACCTGTATTTCGCCCGCGCCGCCGACATCGAGGGTTATCCCGAGATCGGTGGTCTCTTCCGTGACACGTCGGAGGCAGAGACGGGCCACGCCTTCGGCCACATGGACTTCCTGAAGCCTGTGGGCGACCCGGCCACGGACGTCTCGTTCGGCAGCACGAAGCAGAACCTCCAGTCGGCCATCGAAGGGGAGACCTACGAGTACACGCAGATGTACCCGGGGATGGCCAAGGCCGCCCGCGAAGAGGGATTTGGCGAAGTCGCCGAGTGGTTCGAGACCCTCGCCAAGGCGGAGCGGAGTCACGCCGGCCGGTTTACCAAGGGGTTGGAGAGCCTGAAAGAGTTGTAAATGAGCAAAGGGGCGCTGCGTCGCGCCCCTTTGAAACCCTGCGCGCAGCCCGTTGGTCGAACTCACGGTAAGGACTCCAGGCCCGAGGTAGTGGGTCAGTTTGAAAAAGCTGGCGACTGAATCGCCTTGACCGTTGGTGGCGGGGCGCTTATCTTTGGTCTATGCCAAAGCGCTCAAGCAAACATGAGGACGTGAACGAGGCGGCCTTCCGCATCCTGGCCGAGTCGGTAGGTGGAAGCGCGGAGCCGGAGAGATCTGCCGTCAGTGCAGCTGCGGCAGCCCTAGGCAGACGGGGCGGACTAAAGGGAGGACCGGCGAGGGCACAGGCGCTTAGCGCTCGAAAGCGAAGTGCAATCGCAAAGAAGGCAGCACGTTCCAGATGGGACAAGTCTAAATAGCCTTGATATAGCAATCACTTGAGGCCTATCTTTTCCACGTGCCTAGGGGAAAGACCGATCGATCTGTGGAGCGAGCCGTGGAAATCAGTTCGGCTGCCTTGATGAAGCTCCCCGCTGAGGTTCGGGAAGCGCGGCTCAGGGAATTCGAGCGCCGGGCGGACTGTGTTTCTCGCGCCAGATCTGAATCAGCGACTCATACTCAGGCGTACCCTCTTCATGCAGGGCGGAAATAACGAACCTGTAGTCGCCTAGCGGTCCCTCTAGGGCGGCGATGAGCTTTGCCGCCAGTCTCCG
>JBGPYB010000137.1:0-12279 GCA_041493035.1 Vicinamibacteria bacterium
CGCCGATGGCGAGAAGCGATACATCCTCTGGCCCGAGGGCCTGAAGGTAGGGCAGACCGTGGTGGCGAGCGACGCGGCCGACATCCTGCCTGGGAACTGCATCCCCCTCAAGATGATCCCCGCCGGCACGATGATCCACAACGTCGAGCTCCGCAAGGGGAAAGGCGGCCAGATGGTCCGCAGCGCCGGCGCCGCGGCCCAACTCGTCGCCAAGGAAGGGGACTACGCCCAGGTCAAGCTCCCGTCGGGAGAGGTTCGCAAGGTCCACATCGAATGCCTCGCGACCATCGGCCAGGTCGGGAACCTCGAGCACAAGAACGTCTCCATCGGCAAGGCCGGAAGGACCCGCTGGCTGGGCCGGCGTCCTCACAACCGAGGCGTCTCCATGAACCCGGTCGACCATCCGCATGGGGGCGGCGAAGGGAAGACGTCCGGAGGTCGCCATCCCGTGACGCCCTGGGGGAAACCGACCAAGGGGTACAAGACCCGCAACAACAAGCGGACCCAGAAGTTCATCGTCAAGAGGCGGAAGTAACCATGGCACGCTCACTAAAGAAGGGCCCCTTCGTCGACCTTCACCTCAGCAAGAAGATCGACCAGATGAACGCGGCCAATGACCGCAAGGTCGTGAAGACCTGGTCTCGTCGCTCGACCATCACCCCGGACATGGTGGGTCACACGCTGGCCGTGTACAACGGCCGGAAGTTCATTCCCGTGTACATCACCGAGAACATGGTGGGCCACAAGCTTGGCGAGTTCTCACCGACCCGTACGTTCAAGAGCCACTCCTCGAAGGTAGAGAAGGTGGCCAAGGTCGCCGGAGCGCCGGCCGCTGCCGCGCCCGTGAAGCCATAGGGGAGCGTCATGTTCGAGGCCAGCGCGAAAGCGAAATACGTCAGGACGTCGCCCCAGAAGGCGAAGCTCGTCCTCGACCTCATAAGGGGCAAGGGCGCTTCCGAGGCGCTGTCGATCCTGCGCTTCACCAAGAAGTCGGTGGCGCGGGACATCGAGAAGGCGCTCCGGTCCGCGGTGGCCAACGCCGTCCACGTGGCCGACAAGAACCAGAAGCGCCGTCTCGACGAGGACGATCTCTACGTGAGCGCCTGCTACGCCGGCAGCGGACCTTCCCAGAAGCGGGTTCGCCCCGCGCCGATGGGTCGCGCCTATCAGGTGATCAAGCGGTCGGCGCACCTCACGGTCCACGTGGCCGAAAGGGAGAAGTAAGGAATGGGTCAGAAAGTCCACCCCTGTGGGTTCCGCCTCGGGTTCAACAAGACGTGGCGGAGCCGCTGGTACTCCGAGAAGGAGTACGCGAAGCTCCTCCACGAAGACCTGCTCCTGAAGAAGGACCTCAAGAAGCGCTTCGGCCACGCCGGCGTCTCCCGCGTGGAGATCGAACGCGCCGCCAACAAGCTCAAGATCAGCATCTTCACCTCGCGCCCGGGGATCATCATCGGCCGCAAGGGGCAAGAGGTCGATAAGCTCAAGCAGGAGATCCAGAAGAAGACCGGCAAGGAGGTCTTCATCAACATCCAGGAGATTCTGAAGCCCGAGCTGGACGCACAGCTTGTGTCGGAATCGGTGGCCCTCCAGCTCGAGAAGCGGATCGCTTTCCGGCGGGCGATGCGGAAGGCCGTCGACGCCGCTCTTCGCTTCGGCGCCAAGGGGATCAAGGTGCGTGTCTCGGGACGCCTAAACGGCGCCGAGATCGCCCGGTCGGAGTGGTACCTCCACGGTCAGCTCCCTCTCCACACCCTCAGGGCGGACATCGACTATGGCTTCCATGAGGCTCGCACCAGCTTCGGGCAGATCGGCGTCAAGTGCTGGATCTACAAGGGCGAGCTGGATGCCCTCCGGCCCGGGAAAGCGCTCTAAAAGGATTCCGCCATGCTGATGCCAAAGAAGGTCAAGTACCGGAAGCAGCAACGAGGGAGGATGTCGGGGAAGGCCTGGACCGGAAGCCAGGTCGCCTTCGGCGACTTCGGCCTGAAGGCTCTCGAATGCGGCTGGGTGACGGACCGACAGATCGAAGCGGGCCGCATCGCCATCACGCGGTTCATCAAGAGGAACGGCCGCATCTGGATCCGCATGTTCCCGGACAAGCCCGTCACCAAGAAACCCCAGGAAACACGAATGGGTAAGGGGAAGGGAGCGCCGGAGTTCTGGGTCGCGGTCATCAAGCCCGGTCGCATCCTGTACGAGATGGAAGGGGTCCCGGAGACCGAAGCCCGCGAGGCCCTTCGCCTCGCGGCCCACAAGCTGGGGATCAAGACGAAGTTCGTGAAGCGGTTCGAGGCGGAGGTCTAGCCCGTGAAGCCCGAAAAGGTCCGCGAGTTGAGCGTCGACGATCTCAAGAGGAAGGAGAAGGAGTTGCAGGAGCAGCTCTTCCGCCTTCGCCTCCAGAAATCCGTCGGCCAGATCGACAACGCCCTGAAGCTCCGGGAGACGCGCCGCGACATCGCCCGGGTCAAGACGATTCTGAAGGAGAAGCAGGGATCGGCTCCGGCCGGGTCCTAGCGGGTGACTGAGATGGCAGAGCAGGAGAAGGGCGCCGCAAGGCGACGCAACGAGCAGATCGGCGTCGTGGTCTCGGCCAAGATGCAGAAGAGCGTGGTGGTGGCCGTCGAGCGCCTCGTCCGCCACGATGTCTACCGCAAGACCATCAAGCGCACGTCAACCTTCATGGCCCACGACGAGAAGGGTGCTGCCAAGGGGGACACGGTTCGCATCGTGGAGACCCGGCCCCTCTCGAAGAGCAAGCGGTGGCGCGTCGAAGAGATCGTGGCGAAGGCCACGGCCACCGACGCCGACGCCATTTCGGCGGCCCAGGTTTAGCGGGAAGGGAGGCGCGCCATGATCCAGATGCGAACCCTTCTCGAGGTGGCCGATAACTCCGGCGCCCGGAGAATCTCGTGCATTCTCCCGGTCGGAGGGTCGACGGGCCGGTACGCTCGCCTCGGGGACGTCATCACCGCAAACGTGAAGGAATCCGCTCCCGACGCTCCCGAGCCGGTCAGGAAGGGGAAGGTCGTGAAGGCCGTCATCGTGCGGTGCCGCAAAGAGCAGCGCCGTCGCGACGGCTCCTATATCCGCTTCGACCAGAACGCGGCCGTCCTCATCAACGAGGCCGGGGAGCCCGTCGGAACCCGCGTCTTCGGGCCGGTGGCTCGCGAGCTGCGCGACAAGAAGTTCATGAAAATCGTCTCCCTCGCGCCGGAGGTGCTCTAAGCCATGGGAAGGCACGTCATTCCGATGCGGATCCGGATCCGCAAGGGAGATCTCGTTCAGGTCCTCGCCGGCAAAGACGCCGGGAAGCGGGGGAAGGTCCTCAAGGTGATCCGCGAGAAGAACCGCGTGGTCGTTCAGGGAGTGGCTTTCATCAAGAAGCACACGAAGCCCAACCCGCAGCGGAATATCAAGGGGGGCATCGCCGAGCGCGAGGCGCCCATCCACGTTTCCAACGTGATGATCGTGTCGGCCGAGGACGATCGCCGAACGCGCATCGGCAACAAGGTGCTGGCCGACGGTCGCAAGGTCCGGGTCAGCCCACGGACTGGCGAGGTATTGGACAAGTGAGCGCCCGCATCAAAGAGACGTACTTCAAGGACATCGCACCGCGCCTGATGAAGGAGCGGAAGTACCCGAACGTGATGGCCGTGCCCCGCCTCCAGAAGGTCGTCATCAACATGGGAGTCGGCGAGGCCACCCAGAACATCAAGCTCCTGGACGTGGCCGTGGAGGAACTCGGCAGGATCGCCGGGCAGCGACCGGCCATGCGGCGCTCCCGGAAGTCCATCGCGGCCTTCAAACTTCGCCAGGGAATGCCCATCGCCGCCACGGTGACGCTCCGGGGCGACCGGATGTACGAGTTCTGCGACCGTCTTTTCAACGTCGCGCTCCCCCGCGTGCGCGACTTCCGGGGCGTGTCGACGAGCGCCTTTGACGGCCGCGGGAACTACACGCTTGGCCTCAAGGACCAGCTCATCTTCCCCGAGATCGACTATTCGAAGGTCGACAAACTCCGAGGGATGAACGTGACTTTCGTGACGACGGCCCGGACCGACGAGGAGTCGAAGCTCCTTCTCCAGTACCTGGGTCTGCCGTTCCGCAACCAGTAGAGGAGGGGAGAGAGTGGCGAAGACGTCTCTCATTGCCAAGTCCCAGCGGAAGCCCAAGTTCGCTGTTCGGGCTTACACGCGGTGCAAATCCTGTGGTCGTCCCAGGGCGTTCCTCAGGAAGTTCGAGATGTGCCGGATCTGCTTCCGCAAGCAGGCCCTCGCCGGCGAGATCCCCGGCGTCATCAAGGCCAGCTGGTAGGCGAGAGGTAACCGCATGAACATGACCGATCCCGTCGCGGACATGCTCACCCGAGTCCGGAACGGAGTCCGGGCCAGGCTTCCCAAGGTCGATGTGCCTTGCTCGAAGCTGAAGGTTGAGATCGCCCGCATACTGAAGAGCGAAGGCTACATCGCCAACTACAAGGTGAACGAGGACGAGAAGCAAGGCGTCCTTCGCGTCTACCTGAAGTACGGCCCGGGGATGGAGCGAGTGATCACCGATTTGCAGCGCGTGAGCCGGCCCGGGTGCCGGATCTACTGCGCCAAGGACGAGATCCCCCGCGTCTACGGAGGGCTGGGCATCAACATCCTCTCGACATCGAGAGGACTCATGACCGGGAGGAGCGCGGCCCGCGAGGGCGTGGGCGGCGAAATCCTCTGCAACGTCTGGTAGGAGGCGCCCCATGTCGCGAGTCGGACGCAAGGTGATCGCCGTCCCCAAGGACGTGAAGGTCACTGTCTCGGCCAAGGCTCTCCTGGTCCAGGGACCGAAGGGAAAGTTGGAGACTCCGGTTCCGCCGGGGATTCACTTCGACCTCGCCGGGGTGGAGCTCGCCTGCAAGCGCTCGAACGACGAGCGCCAGCAACGGGCTTTCCACGGGCTGGCGCGGGCGCTGGCTCAGAACGCCATCAAGGGTGTGACCGAAGGGTTCAGCAAGGAGTTGGACATCGTCGGGGTCGGGTACAAGGCGCAGGTGGAGGGGAGCAAGGTCGTCTTCGCCCTCGGTTTCTCCCATCCCGTCGAGTACAAGATTCCCGACGGGATCAAGGTGGCCATCGAAAAGCAGACCCGGGTGACGGTCTCGGGGATCGACCGGCAGAGGGTTGGACAGGTGGCCGCTGAGATCCGCGGGCTGCGTCGGCCCGATCCGTACAAGCAGAAGGGGATCCGCTACGTTGGCGAGGTCCTGAAGAAGAAGGCCGGCAAGGCCGGAGCCACGGGAGCCGGCGGAGCGAAGTTGTGAAGGTCAAGACCAAAGAGGACATCCGGACCCGAATCCGGGCGCGTATCCGGAAGAAGCTTTCGGGGACGACCGTCCGTCCCCGACTGGCGGTTTTCCGCAGCCAGAGCCACATCTACGCCCAGGTCATCGACGACGATCTCGGCAAGACTCTCTGTGCAGCCTCGTCCCTCGACAAGGATCTGCGGGCCAAGACGAAGCGCGGCGCCACCGTGGCCGCCGCCAAGTCCGTGGGAGCCCTGATCGCCGAGAGGGCCAAGGAGAAGGGCGTCGCCGCCGTCGTCTTCGACCGGGGCGGCTTCCAATATCACGGTCGCATCAAGGCCCTGGCCGACGCCGCCCGCGAGGGCGGCCTCAAGTTCTAGAAGAAGGTCCATGAAGAACTACACCGAGAAGATCGACGTTCAGAGCCTCGAGCTCAAGGACCAGGTGGTTTCCATCAACCGCGTGACGAAGGTCGTGAAGGGGGGCAAGAACCTCTCCTTCAGCGCCCTGGTCGTGGTGGGAGACGGGCATGGTTACGTGGGCTACGGGATGGGGAAGGCCCGCGAGGTCTCCTCGGCCATCAAGAAGGGCGTCGAGGCCGCAAAGAAGAACGTCGTCCGGGTGCCGATCACCGAGAAAGGGGCCACGATCCCCCACACGGTCACCGGCAACTTCGGCTCGGGGAGCGTCCTGCTGAAGCCCGCTTCCGAGGGGACAGGCGTCATCGCCGGCGGTCCGGTGCGAGCCGTCATCACCGCGGCGGGGATCCAGAACATCCTGACCAAGAGCCTCGGATCGACGACCGCGCACAACGTCGTCAAGGCCACCGTCGACGCGCTCGTGCGCCTCAAGCAGCCGGAGCGCGTGGCGCGTCTCAGGGGGAAGACCCTCGCCGAGGTCACGGGCGCCGAGGAGCGGAAGCCGGTAGCGCCGCCCGAGCAGGCCTA
Organism: Vicinamibacteria bacterium; assembly: GCA_041493035.1. GTDB lineage: Bacteria > Acidobacteriota > Vicinamibacteria > Fen-336 > Fen-336 > JBGPYB01. The sequence continues at coordinate 6,232 of JBGPYB010000137.1, forward strand.
GGAGCACTGAACGATGCCCACCAAGACCAAGAAGGCCGCGAAGGCCGGCGGGAAGATAAAGGTCAAGATGATCGGGAGCATCATCGGCTGCCCGGAGAAGCAGCGGGCCACGGTCCGCGGTCTCGGGCTGCGGCGGATGCAGCAGGTCGTCGAGCGTCTGGACACGCCCGAGATCCGGGGGATGGTGAAGAAGGTCCCCCATCTCGTCGCGATCGTCGGGTAGGGGAACGGGGGAGAGCGTGGGTCTGGACAAACTCAAGCCGGCCAAGGGCAGCACCTTCAACCGCAAGCGCGTGGGCCGCGGGCCGGGGAGCGGCCTCGGCAAGACCTCGGGCCGTGGTGAGAAGGGGCAGAAGAGCCGAAGCGGCTTCAGCCACCGCGACGGCTTCGAAGGGGGACAGATGCCCCTTCACCGTCGTGTTCCCAAGCGTGGCTTCCACAATCGGTTCCGGAAGGAATACACCGAGGTGAACCTGGCCAGCCTCGAGATCTTCGATGCCGGAACGATCGTGACGCCCGACGTGCTATTGAAGCGCGGAATGATCAAGAAGCTGCGGGATGGCGTCAAGGTCCTCGCGAAGGGCGACCTGACGAAGGCCCTCACGGTGAGGGCGCACAAGTTCAGCGCGAAAGCGCAGGAACGCATCGCTGGGCTCGGCGGGAAGGCCGAGGTCCTCGAGGGTTAGATGCTGCAGAGCCTCCGGAACATCTGGGACATCCCGGACCTCCGCAAGAGGGTGCTGTTCACCCTCGGCTTGCTTGCGGTGTACCGCCTCGGGAACCACATCCCGACTCCGGGAATCGATGCGAAGTCGCTCATCGACTTCTTCGAACAGAATCGTTCCAACTGGTTCGGTCTCGTCGACATGTTCTCCGGGGGAAACCTGGCGAAAGTCACGGTCTTTGCCCTGGGGATCATGCCGTACATCTCGGCATCGATCATCCTGCAACTCCTCACAGTGGTCTGGCCCTACCTCGAGAAGCTGTCGAAGGAGGGCGAGCTCGGCCGCCGCAAGATCACCCAGTACACGCGTTACGGGACCATCATCCTCTCGATCGTTCAGTCGCTCTCGATCGCGGTCTACCTGGAGCGAATGACGCTTTCGGACAAGTTCCGGATCGTCCAGCATCCGGGGATCCCCTTCAAGATCATGACGGTCTTGACGCTCACCACGGGCACGGCGTTCATCATGTGGCTGGGCGAGCAGATCACCGAACGCGGCATCGGCAACGGGATGAGCCTCATCATCTTCGCCGGCATCGTCGTCGGCTTCCCGAGAGGCCTCCTGGACACCTTCCAGAAGATGTCCCGTGGGGACATCAACATCATCACGGCCATCCTCCTCGTGGCGCTGATGCTCATCGTGGTCGCGATTATCGTGTTCGTGGAGCGAGGCCAGAGGCGCATCACGGTCCAATACGCGAAGCGGGTCGTAGGGCGGCGCATGTACGGCGGACAGTCCACACACTTGCCCCTGCGGGTCAACACGAGCGGCGTCATCCCCGTGATCTTCGCGTCCTCGATCATCACCTTCCCACAGACGATCGCGCAGATGCTCCAGACCAACAACCCGTGGATGCAATCGGTGTATGAGCAGCTCCGCTGGGGGATGCCTCTCTACAATCTCCTCTACGTCTCCTTCATCATCTTCTTCTGCTATTTCTACACGGCGATCGTCTTCAACCCCGACGACGTGGCGGAGAACATGAGGAAGTATGGAGGCTTCGTCCCGGGGATCCGCCCGGGCAAGCGGACCGCCGAGTACCTCGACCACATCCTTGGCCGGATCACGTTTGGTGGAGCGCTGTACCTCGCCCTGATCGCCTTGCTCCCGGAATTCCTGATCGCGGGCTTCCGTGTGGACCCGATCCCGGTGATCGGTGTCCCTCTGGACAACTTCCTCACCCAGAACAACCTGGATTGGATCACCCGCGGCCTGGGACTGAACTTCATCTTCGGTGGAACCTCGCTCCTCATCGTGGTGGGCGTAGCCATGGACACGGTCGCGCAGGTCGAGGCGCAGCTCATCATGCGGCACTACGACGGCTTCGGTGGCAAAGGGGGGCGGAGGATCCGTGGGCGTCGCTGACCATGGCCATCGCACTTCGGTCGACCGGATCATCTTCCTGGGGCCTCCGGGCGCCGGGAAGGGGACCCAGGCTGGACGTCTGGCCGCGGCACGCGGAATCGTGCGCATCTCCACGGGCGATATGTTGAGAGACGCCATCGCCAAAGGGACGCCCCTCGGGCGGGGGGCGGCGGTCTACATCGACAAGGGCCGGCTGGTTCCTGACGACCTCCTGATCCATCTAGTGGGCGAGCGGATCCGCCAGGAGGATTGCAAAGACGGCTTCATCCTCGATGGCTTCCCCCGCACTCTCCGCCAAGCCGAAGGCCTCGAGGAGATGGCGGGTTGCTCCTCGAGCGGCTTCCTCGTGTTCAACGTGGAGGTTCCGCGAGACGAATTGCTGCGGCGCCTGTCGGGACGTCGGTGGTGCCCGACCTGCCAGGCCACCTACCATGTCTACACGAACCCTCCGGCAGAGCCGGGGATCTGCGATCTGGACGGAACGGCGCTGATTCAGCGTGAGGACGACAAGGAGTCGGCCGTGGCCCGTCGGCTCGCGGAGTACGACGAGAGAACGCGCCCGCTCATCGAATACTTCCGAAACCGGTCCCGCTTCCACACGGTGGACGGCTATCGACCGGTGGACACCGTCTTTGGCGAGCTTTCGGCGGTTCTGGAGGCCGAGTCGTGAGCGTCCAGAAGTCGTGGGCCGAGCTCCAGAAGATGCACCGCGCGTGCACCATCGTGGTCGACACCCTCGCGGCTCTTGCCGAGGCCGCGGCGCCTGGCGTCACGACCAAGGAGATGGACAAGATCGCGCGTGAGCGCATCGAGAAGGCTGGAGCGAAGCCGGCCTTCCTCGGATACAGGGGCTATCCGGCGACACTCTGCATTTCGGTGAATGACGAAGTAGTTCATGGGATCCCCGGAGGCCGTCGGCTGAAGGACGGAGATATCGTCGGCCTCGACCTGGGTTGTATCGTGGACGGCTACTACGGAGACGCGGCCCGCACCGTCGGAGTCGGCAAGGTCAGCGAGGAGGCCCGGCGGCTGATGGAGGCCACGGAGGCCAGCCTTCACGCGGGAATCGCCGTTTGCAGGCCTGGGAGCCGCGTCGGCGACATCGGCCACGCCGTCCAGAGCTACGCAGAGGGGCGGGGGTACTCGGTGGTTCGGGAGTTCGTCGGTCACGGCATCGGCACGAGCCTCCACGAAGAGCCGCAGGTCCCGAACTACGGGCCGCCGGGCCGCCGCGAGCGCCTGGTCCCCGGCATGTGCCTCGCCATCGAGCCGATGGTGAACACCGGGAAGCCCGACGTCCGAGTCCTGGACGACGGTTGGACGGCGGTGACGGTGGATGGCGGCCTGTCGGCCCATTTCGAGCTCTCGATCGCGGTGACGCCCGAGGGGCCCTGGGTCCTGTCGGAGCCTTACCCGTACGGCCAGCGGGAGAGTCATGCCTGATGGCGGGAAGGGGACCCAAGTGAACGCGACGGTTCTGGAGTCGCTCCCGAACGCCCTCTACAGGGTGGAGCTGGAGAACGAGAGCCGCGCCCGCGTGACGGCCCACGTCTCCGGCGGTTCTTTGTTGCGGATCCTCCCCGGTGACGGGGTCGTCGTGGAACTCATGGCGTACGACATGACCCGCGGCCGCATCGTAAAGCGGCGGGGCTAGTTGGTGAGAGAGGTCAGGAAGTGAAAGTAAGGTCGTCGGTCAAGAAGATCTGCGTCAAGTGCAAGGTGGTGCGCCGCCAGGGAGTCGTGCGGATCATCTGCAGCAATCAGAAGCACAAGCAGAGGCAGGGGTAAGCCATGGCACGCATCGCAGGCGTAGACCTCCCGCGTCAGAAGCGGGTCGAGATCGCCCTCACGTATATTTACGGGATCGGCGTCGCCCGAAGCAACACCATCCTGGTCAAGGCGGGAATCGACGCGAGCGTCCGTGTCAAGGATCTCTCCGAGGAGGAGGCCAGCCGCATCGCCAAGATCATCGACTCCGAGGGGGGAGTCGAGGGAGACCTCCGGAAGGACGTGGCCATGAACATCAAGCGGCTCATGGAGGTTGGCTCCTACCGCGGGATGCGCCACCGTCGCAACCTGCCTGTTCGAGGGCAGCGGACCCACACCAACGCCCGCACGCGGAAGGGCCCGCGGCGTGCCATGATCCGCCCGAAGTCGTCGGCGCCCAAGCCGTAGGAGACGAGAGATGACCAAAGTCGTCGGCGCAAAGAAGGGGAAGAAGGAGAAGAAGCACGTGGTGCACGGCATCGCCCACGTTCACGCCTCCTTCAACAACACCCACGTGACGATCACGGACCTCGAGGGGAACGTGGTGACGTGGTCGAGCGCGGGAACCCTGGGTTTCAAGGGGTCGCGCAAGGGGACGCCGTTCGCCGCTCAGCAGGCCGCCGCCGCCTGCGCGACCGCGGCCAAGGAGTCGGGGCTCCGTTCCCTCGACATCCGCGTCAAGGGACCAGGAAGCGGGCGCGAGTCGGCCATACGGGCGCTGCAGGCGGCGGGGGTGGAGATCAAGTCCATCCGGGACGTGACCCCGATCCCCCACAACGGTTGCCGGCCGCCCAAGCGGCGCCGGGTGTAAGGGAGCGAGAGAGTGGCGAGATACATCGGGTCGGTCTGCCGTCTTTGCCGCCGCGAGGGGATGAAGCTTTTCCTCAAGGGCGACCGTTGCTTGACGGAGAAGTGCGCCATCGAGAAGCGGAACTACGCCCCCGGGCAGCACGGCAAAGGCGGCAAAGGGGGAAGGATCAAGGCCAAGCTCCAGGGGTACGGCCTCCAGCTCCGCGAGAAGCAGAAGACGAAGCGTCTCTATGGGATGCTTGAGGGACAGTTCGCCCTCACCTTCGACCGAGCGTCGCAGGAGAAGGGGGTCGTCGGAGAGACGCTCCTCAGCAAGCTGGAAAGGCGCCTCGACAACGTCGTCTATCGCCTCGGCTTCGGCGCTTCGCGCGCCCAGGCCCGGCAGCTCGTCCGCCACGGCCATGTGCGGGTGAACGACAAGAGACTCAATATTCCCTCATTCCAGGTCAAAGTCGGTGACGCGGTGACCCTCGCTCCACGGGCGGCGCAGAACGCCCTCGTTGTGGCGTCGGTCGAGTCGGTGAAGGGGCGCGGCGTGCCCAAGTGGCTTGAGCTGGACGCCTCCGCCATGAAGGGGAAGATCCTGTCGGTGCCCGCCAGGGACGACGTGAACTTCCCCATCCAGGAGCAGCTCATCGTCGAGCTGTACTCTAAGTAAGCAGTCAAGAGAGGACTTTCATACGATGCTTTGGAAAGGGTTCCAGAAGCCGAAGCGCCTCGAGGTGGATCGCGAGAGCCTCACCGACCACTACGGGCGGTTTTACGCGCAGCCCTTCGAGCGGGGCTTCGCCACCACCGTCGGCAACGCCCTCCGCCGGGTGCTCCTCTCGAGCATCGAAGGCGCGGCCATAACGGCCGTCCGGGTCGAGGGCGTCCTCCACGAGTTCTCGCCGATTCCGGGAGCGATGGAGGACACGACCGATCTCATCCTGAACCTGAAGCGGGTGCCCCTCAAGATGCACGTCGAGCACCCGAAAACGCTGACCCTCCGCACGTCAGAGGCAGGAGAGGTGCGCGCCAAGCACATCACACCCGACGCCGACGTGGAGATCCTCGACCCCGAGGCCTACATCGCGACTCTGGGGCAGGGATCGACCCTGTCCATCGAGATGCGGGTGAAGCAGGGGCGTGGCTACGTCTCCGCCGACAAGAACTTCGACGAGGACTTGTCCATCGGCTGGATCCCCGTCGACTCGGTGCACTCGCCCATCAAGAAGGTCAACTACTTCGTGGAGAACGCCCGCGTCGGCCAGGCCACCGACTACGAGAAGCTCACCCTGGAGGTCTGGGGCAACGGCGCCGTGTCGCCGCGGGACGCCGTGGGCCTCGCCTCGAAGCTCATGAAGGACCACCTCACGATCTTCATCAACATCGAGGAGGA
>JBGPYB010000191.1:0-8034 GCA_041493035.1 Vicinamibacteria bacterium
GGCCCGGCCGCCTTCATGGCCACGCCGTACCAGTGGCGCTCGCCTTCGGCCTGGAACTGGACGCGGGCCTTCGCGACCGATTCCGCGGGCGAGAAGCGCGCCTCCAGCTGTGGGAAGCGTCCGGCCACCGCGCAGGCCAGCGGCTGATGGTCGATGGTGGGCGCGTCGGCGGCGGCGGGAAGGGACGCGGCGAGAGACACGACGAGGGCGAACAGCAGGCGTTGGGGCATCACACCTCCGTGAGTCCCCACGCCAGGACCCTCAATCGACTCTAGCACCGCGCAAGGGGCCGTGCGGGGCGGTTCCGGTCCGCAGTAGACTGGCGCCTCTTCGGGAGGCCCCAATGCCCACCACCCTCGTCCGGAACGGGACGATCGTCACCTCTGCCGACCGCTACGACGCCGACATCCTCATCGAGGACGGACGCATCAAGACCATCGGGAAGGGCCTGCCCGCCCAGGCCGATACCGTCATCGACGCGAAGGGCCGTCTCGTGATGCCGGGCGGCATCGACGTCCACACCCACCTCGACATGCCCTTCGGCGGCACGACTTCGGCTGACGATTTCGAGACCGGGACGATCGCGGCCGCCCACGGAGGCACGACGACCCTCATCGACTTCGCGATCCAGAGCTTCGGCGAGGGGCTCTACCCCGCGTTCGACGGCTGGATGAAGAAGGCCGAGGACAAGGCGGTGATCGACTACGCCTTCCACATGATCGTGCGCGAGCTCTCCGACCAGGCCCAGATCGACATGGACAAGATGGTCCGCCACGACGGGATCACGTCCTTCAAGCTCTTCATGGCCTATCCCGGCGTGTTCATGGTCGACGACGCGACGATCTTCAAGGCCCTCGTCAAGACGCGCGAGAACGGCGGGCTCGTCTGCATGCACGCCGAGAACGGCGGTGTGATCGACGAGCTCGTGAAGGAGGCGCTCCGCAAGGGCCAGACCGCGCCCAAGTACCATGCCCTCACCCGTCCCACCCGGGCCGAAGGAGAGGCCACGGGCCGCGCCATCGCCCTCGCGGAGATGGCGGGGGTGCCGATCTACATCGTCCACCTGTCCTGCTCGGACGCGCTCGAGAAGGTCAAGCAGGCGCGGGACATGGGCCTGCCCGCCTACGCCGAGACCTGCCCCCAGTACCTCTTCCTTTCCTATGACGACTACGAGCGGCCGGGGTTCGAGGGCGCCGGGTACGTGATGTCGCCGCCGCTCCGGGAGAAGTGGAACCAGGAGGCCCTTTGGAAGGGGCTCCAGAAGAACGACCTCCAGGTGGTGTCCACGGACCACTGCCCGTTCTGCATGAACGAGGCGGACCAGAAGCTCCTGGGCAAGGACGACTTCTCGAAGATACCGAACGGGGCGCCGGGGATCGAGACCCGCCTCATGCTGCTCTGGGACGGCGGCGTGCGCACGGGCAAGATTGACGCGCACCGCTTCGTGGAGCTCGTGTCCACGAGCCCCGCGAAGATGTTCGGCCTCTGGCCCCGGAAGGGCACGATCGCGATCGGCTCGGACGGCGACCTCGTCCTCTTCGATCCCGAGAAGGAGACGACGCTCTCCGCGAAGACCCATCACATGCGCGTGGACTACAACCCCTACGAGGGCCGGGTCGTGAAGGGTGGTCCCGCCCTGGTGCTATCCCGAGGCGAGGTCATCGTGGACCACGGGGTCTTCACGGGGCAGAAGGGGCGCGGCCGGTTCCTCAAGCGGCAAGCGGGAAGACCCCTCGTTGCCTGACACAACCCACCCCGACGGCCGCGTCGAGCTCGTCAGTACGCAGCGCATCGAAGCGAGCCTCCTCTACAACAAGGATCTGGCGCCCGTGCCGCTCGCGGAGCGCAAGTGGACGACGTACAACTACGCCGCGCTCTGGATCAGCATGGCCCACTGCATCCCGACCTATATGCTCGCGGCCGGCCTCATGTCCACGGGCATGAACTGGTGGCAGGCCCTCGTCACGATCCTCCTCGGAAACACCATCGTGCTGATCCCCATACTTCTCAACTCCCATCCCGGCACGAAGTACGGCATCCCCTTTCCCGTCTTCGCGCGCGCGGCCTACGGGACCGTGGGATCGAACCTCCCGGCGCTCATGAGGGCGCTCGTGGCCTGCGGGTGGTTCGGGATCCAGGCCTGGATCGGAGGGGAGGCCCTTCAGACCCTCTTCGCGAGCCTCATTCCCGGCTGGGCGGGCTTCCTTGGACCCGGGTTCTTCGGCCATACCACCACCGAGTGGCTCTCTTTCCTGCTCTTCTGGGGCCTGAACATCTGGGTCATCTACGAAGGCATGGACGTGCTGCGCAAGGTCGAGAACTGGGCCGCGCCCTTTGTGCTCGTGATGACGGGTGCGCTCCTCGTCTGGGCGGTGCGAGAGGCCCACGGTCTGGGGCCGCTCCTCGCCCAGCCTGGCCGTTTCAAGACGCTCGGTGAGTTTCTTCCCGTCTTCATCCCCTCGCTCACCGCCATGATCGGCTACTGGGCGACGTTGTCCTTGAACATGCCCGACTTCACCCGCTTCGGCCGCAGCCAGCGCGAGCAGATGATCGGCCAGGTCGTGGCCCTGCCCACGACGATGTCGGTCTTCGCGGCGATGGGCGTGCTCATCACCAGCGCCACCGTGATCATCTTCGGCGAAGCGATCTGGGACCCGGTCAAGCTCGTCGGTCGCTTCTCGTCACCGTTAGTAGTCGCGATCTCGATGTTCACGGTCGTGGTCGCCACCCTGGCCGTGAACATCGCCGCCAACGTGGTCTCGCCCGCGAACGATTTCGCGAACGCCTTTCCGCGCGTCATCTCGTTCAAGACCGGCGGACTCATCACCGGCCTGCTCGGCATCGTGATGCAGCCCTGGCGCCTCCTTTCGGACGCCTCCGGCTACATCTTCAGCTGGCTGCTCGGCTACTCGGGAGGCCTGGGCACCATCGCCGGCGTCCTGATCGCCGACTACTGGCTGGTGCGGCGGCGCCGCCTCCAGCTCGAGGACCTCTACCTGACGGAGGGTGCTTACACGTACCGCGGCGGCTGGAACCTGAAGGCGGTGGCGGCCACCCTGCTCGGTTGCTTCTTCGCGTGGGGCGGCCTCGTGTTCCCCGTCCTGAAGCCCCTCTACGACTACGGCTGGTTCATGGGATTTGCGGTGGCGTTCGCCGTCTACGCCGTGCTCATGCGCGGAACCGAATCCCTGGAGTAACGCGCTTATCTCCGGACCCAGTACCCGACCGGCTCTCCGAATTACTCGATGTATTGAGTATTTCTACTCACTGCCCCGAGCACCTTCGCCCGATTGCGGAATCCTCACTCCTTCCGCTTGGCCACCCACGAGCCGTCGGAGCGTCCATCCACGCGCATCCGCCCCTTGCCGGAATCGCCGTCGATCCAACCGGCCAGGAACGCGTTGACGGGGCCCGGAGCTCCTTGCCGGCTTTCCTTCGGCCACTCGCCCGCGAACGAGAGCTCCACGTAGCCGTTCCGCCACGTGCCGGTGATCGCGCGGCCCTCGCCGAGCGGCCCCGACCACGTTCCCGTCACCTTGTTACCGTCGCGGTGCAGGGTTATCGACGCGCCCATTCCGCCGGCGTCGCTCGAATACCGCATCTCCCACGAGCCGGCAACATCGGAACCGTTCTTCAAGTTCTGCGGCGCGGCTGGCGTGATCCGCACGTTGGCAAAGTAGGCCTCCTCGTCGGTGAAGCCCCACAGCCCGACGGCGCCGTGCAGATCCTCGCCCTTCATGCCATCCACCATCAGGCTCGGCTTGGGGGATCCGTTCAGATAGAGCTTCGCGGCCCGACCGGCAACTTCGATCCGGACCTTCGTCCAGGTCTCCATCGCGAGGTCTGCGTGAGACTCGTAGACCGACGGCCACTCCCGTCGCAGCCGATACCACCCGAAGTCCGGCTCCGAGGCGTACTGGACGGAATGGTTCCGCATCGGCTGTTCCGGGGCCTCCGAGTTTCCCGGCCTCAGGTAGAACAGCTCGTAGCACGACGCATCAGGCCGGGCGCGAAAGGCAATCCCGACGAAGCCCGGATACCGGACTCCCGGGGGAATCGTGCTCTTGAGGGCGATGTCCGCCTCGATCGCGCCATCCTGGAAGTCGGTCCCCGGCAGCAGCGCGAGGCCCGCGGCGTCTTCCCCTTCCACGGTGATCCGGACGGAGTCTCGTCCCAGATACTTCACCGCTTCCGTCTTCACCTTGGACGCAATCAGCCCGGTCGTATCGCGAAGAGGAAAGGTCTGCACCGGCACCGGCGTCTCGGCAGACAGGCCACTGGCCGCTAATACGGCGACGGCCCTACAAGTGAACCAAGCCTTTCGCATGATCATGCGAAATGCTCGGCGCTGGGCCAAAGGGTGTCAAGACAAAATCGACAAGTTCAAAAGGCTGTACTGCGCTCGGCACCGTGGATGTGTTCGTGCAGAAACTCCGGTGCCAGATCAGCGCCGTTCGGCCAGACGATCGTGTGAACGTCAGGATCCAACGCAAAGAGCGGAAGTACGCCGGGTCCTTCAAGGGCTCGAAGACTGGTCCGTTCAGTTCGCCCGCAAGGTCGACCTCACCCTGAGTACCGTCGCTGAACCGCAGCCATAGGACGAAATCGCGAACGTGCGTGCGTCAACGAGTCTGGGCATCATCACTCGGAGTCACCGACTTGAACGAGACTTTCGAACCTTCTTGCGCTTGATCCCATGGGCACCCTCACCGAGAACGGCGTGTCGATGGAGGTGAAGGGCACCGTGGGTCTCCTCGACTCGGAGGGCCCGACGCTCGTGGTCTTCCTCCTCCCGTTCGCGAATCCTTGAGGCGAGTGGCGCCAAGGCGCGGCGCAACGGGTCCGCGACGCCGACGGTCTTCACAATCAGCCCGTGAAGCTCCGTGAACACCGGCGAGTCCCGCCGTGCCTGGTAGTGCCTCTGGTTGCCGATCTCGGTGATGTCCAGAAGCCCGGCGCCAGCCAGACGACCAAGCTGCCGGTGAACAGCGCCCGTGCCGCCCTTCACCAGGCGGATGAGCTCCGCGCTCTGGAATCTTCGCTCGGGCTGGCCAAAGAGCAGACCGAGAACCCGCTGTTGCACGGGCGTGAAAAGAGCGTCAGCCAACCCACCTCGACGGGCACGCGCCTTCGTTCCCATTTCGGGAACAATCATACCCGATATGGGAAAGACCGTCACCATCTCTGCTGGATGGGGCATCTCCATCGGCTGCATTCTGCGCGCGGGCTCTGCCAGATCGGGTCCTCGCCGGTCCGGCGGAGATCACAACAAATCGGGATCGAGCGGGTGGCTTCGGCCGGACCGATGTTCCGCCAAGGCCTCGTCGGCGAAGGCCTCGATCTCCGCGCGGATCGCGGCAGCAAGCTGCTCCTGCTCGGCCTCCGGCAGCTTCTGGGCTTCTCCGAAGACGTCCTCGAGCACCTTCGTCACTCCAAGGCCGCTCACGGCTCGAGCCACTCGGCGGCTTCACGCTCGACTTCGTCTTGCGTGAATATCCGGCCCTCGCGGACATCCTGGCGAGCCTCCTCGAGGAGGTGCCGCATGTAGAGCCGCTGGGTGGCATCTCCGAGAGTGCAGTCGTCCGGAAGAGCCTGGACGATCTCGAGGGCGATCTGCTTGGCCGTAGTCATGACATCGACTCCTCGGAAACGAATAACCCCAACCCGAGGCCTTGCGGCGTGTCGAGCGGGGAGCAGATGCTCGAACGGTAGGCCCTGGCCCAAATCGTGTCAAGGCAACCGATCGGCGTGCCGACTCTCGGGCGCCTACCACCCCAGCGGCAGATTGAAACTCAAGACTTGGTGCGGGCATCCCGGAGGCCCTGGATCCGCTTTCGGACCTCGGGCCACGGGATCGTCTTCACCGCGCCTGACTCGACCTCACGCATCCGCTGCTTGATCTCGCGCGCCCAGGCCTCTTGCACTCCCGCCAGGTTCGTCCGCTCATCCTTGCCATCGGTCACGGTGTCCATCCTCCTCTGCGCCCCTTACCGATCGCGCTCGGCGCTCGTGACTGCCTGGGCCAGCTCCTTGGCGTTCAGACGAGCCAGGTCACGCTCCACGAGGAGGGCAGCAATCTGAAGCGGCTCCACGCGATGGTGGACGAGCCGGCTCACCTTCCGGGCAAGCACCTCGAGCTGCGCCAGCGTCTCCTGCTTCACCGGCAAGAGTCGTTTGGTTGTCCAGCGTGGATCTCTGGCGCGACCACCGCCAACGGGCTTGGTAAAGCGGCCACGGACTTCCTCGGCGACCTGGAGCGCGCCGAAGTACCCGGAGCTGGCGGTAACTCTCCCACGGACGGTCGATCCGAGGTTTCGCGCTAGCGTCTCGTGGTCCAGCCTCCTCGCCTTCATGGGCTCCCCCTACCTATGGCCGAATGGCGTGATAGACATCCTCGACCACCAGTCCGACTTCGCCCTGATTGGTCGAACGTCCCATCTCCCGACAGAACTCCCCGAGGGCGACTTGGGCGGACCGCGACCGGAGATCTCCTTCCGCCGCATAGCAGTGGACGATGATCGGTTCATCCCACACCAGCTTGGCGCCTCGCTCGTCGTCCCGCCACACTCCCTGAGCCCTCGGAAAGGCCGTCGCCCCCCCAAACCGCATGCCGAGAAACTCCAGGCTTCGCCGCGTCCAAGTTCCCTGGTCGACCGGGCTCGCATCGCAATCGACGCTCGGAATGAACATCACGATCAGCAGAGCCCTCTGCCTACTGCCGAGCGGTGCCGCCGTCACGCCCATTCACCGTTCGATATCGATCGTATCAGCACCTCACCCTCCCCGACAAGCCCAAGCCGATTCTCCGCGCCAGCCCGGTCAGGGAAGGTCCGGTCCTTGAAGCGCGAATCATCTGCGGCTGCTTTAAGGTCACAGTCTGTGACCTTAGAGCCTGGGCTTCTTCCTTCGTAAGCTCGAACATGAAGTCCGCCGGGAAACGCTCTCGGTTGCGGCGCACGGCCTGGTTCAGGGCCTTCGTCGTCACCCCGTAGAGGAGCGCCAGATCGAAATCCAGCATCACCTTCTGGCCGCGGAGAAGCAGGATCGCGCGGTCGATTTGCTCCACCGCGACGATCGCACGACTTCGCCCTGGAACCTTCACCGCAGCGATTCTCCAGCCCTGTCGTGCCAGCGGAGGTCCGGAACCCTCGTTCACCTCGGAACACGTCCGACGCACGCCAATCGCTGTGTATCCCCGCACCGCCTCAGCTCGGCCGCAACCCCTCGACCTCCGACCCGACAAACCCGCTCGACACGAGGACGTCGAGGTCGCGCATGTTGTCGGTGAAGCACCACAGGGCCGCTCGCAGGTACTCCTCGGTGACCCCCCTGGCCAGCGGCAGCACGCATTGCAGCATCAGGCATCCGTCGACGGCGAAGGCCCGGGCCGGGCCAAATTGCGCGTTGAAGACGTTCGCCGCCTCCAGGGTCGCATTCGGGTGGGGGACGAAGCGGCAGCTCAGGACGAGCTTCTCGCGGTACCGGCTTTTCCCGACCGGACCGTCGAGATCGGCATCGAAGATCAGCGACCGGCGCCGAGCCCGAACCCCGTGGGCCTTCCCGGGTCGATCCTCGACGACAAGCACCCCGAACCCGAGACCGCGTAGCACGAACGCGAGCTGACGCGCGGTGATGCCCGTGTAGACGGGCATCGCGGTCGCGCCTTTCGGGAAGGCACCTTGGGTTGTCCGCCCAGGTTGCCGGAGCCACCTGCGTGGCTCGCTCTGGATGTCGCTACGATGATGATGCCACGACGCCGTGCCCGGCAAGGTCCGTGTGCGTCATGAAGCGGTAGGATCAAGCCGCCTCTGAAGCAGATCTGGCGCAGCCCGGAAGCTACTGATCGCCGAGCAGGGCTCGGAGTAGCGGGACCCATCGCCCTTGCACAGGAGGTCGAGATCGCGCGTGGCGCGGTAGGGCTGCTCGGACCAGAGGCGAAGGAGCATCGCTCCCTTGAGAACGAACCGGCCCCTTGCCTCCGAGCGGTCCAGGCGATGAAGGAAGCGCTCGCAAACGAACGCGTTGAGAAGCGAC
>JBGPYB010000132.1:0-12926 GCA_041493035.1 Vicinamibacteria bacterium
ATGCTGGAGAAGGAGAAGGCGATCGACGCCGTCCTCATCGCCACCCCGGACCATCTCCATGCCTATGTTTCGATCATCGCAATGAGGGCCGGCAAGCACGTCTACTGCGAGAAGCCCCTGACCCACAACGTCTGGGAAGCCCGGGCCGTCGCCAGGGTCGCCAAGGAGACCGGTGTCGCCACTCAGATGGGCAACCAGGGGCGCTCGAGCGAGGGGCATCGCGAGACCGCCGAGTGGATCTGGGATGGCGCCATCGGCGCCGTGCGAGAGGTGCACGCCTGGAGCGGCGCGGGCCATTTTGGGCCAGGCACTGGTGGTCGTCCCGTGGGCACCCCCGACGTGCCCAAGGGGCTCAACTGGGACCTCTGGTTGGGGCCCCGCGAGTCGCGCCCCTACAACCCCGCCTATGCGCCGTTCAACTGGCGCGGGTGGTGGGCCTTCGGCGGCGGGGCGCTACCGGACATGGCGGTGCACAACCTCGACCCCGCGTTCGACGCGCTGAACCTCGACTCGCCCGAGACCATGGAGGCCACCGCTCCCGGTGTGGACGACGAGGTCTGCTCGACCGGCCTGCTGGTGACCTACCGGTTCGGCGCTCGCGGGAACAGGGGCCCCCTGACGGTGTCCTGGTACGACGGCGGCCTGCGTCCGCCGACGCCCATGGGCATCGACCCGGAGGATCCCAAGCAGCGCCTGGGCGAGGGGGACAATGGCATCCTCTTCATCGGGGCGAAGGGGATGATCACCTGCGCGGGATGGTCGGGTATGCCCCGCCTGCTCCCCCTCGAGTTGCACCGAGAGTACAAGCGCCCCGAGAAGACCCTCGCGCGGGTCGAGGGACATCACGCCGACTGGCTTCAGGCGTGCAAGGGCGGGACGCCGGCGAGCAGCAACTTCGAGTACGGCGCGCGGCTCTCAGAGCTCATCCTGCTCGGCAACGTGGCGCTTCGGACGCGAAAGCTCCTGAGGTGGGATGGCCCCAACATGAAGGCCACCAACGCGCCGGAGGCGGACCAGTACCTGAGAGAACCCTACCGAGCGGGTTGGGAACTGCCTCTCTGAAGCCCGCCGCCCAGGAGCGAAGCGCCGAAGGGTTCAGGCGCGCGGTTCGCGCGTTGGGACGAGCGCGGAGAACGGGACCAGGCGCCGGGTCTGCTCGTCCCACAGCCGGAGCCGCGCCGAGCGCAGGCTGGTCCGGAGCGTCAGGCGCGGGGCCTGTTGCAGGCGCGGGTGCGAGTCGAAGCACTCGCGCAGCCGGTAGTTCGGCACCCGGCTCGCCAGGTGATGCAGGTGGTGGTAGCCGATGTTGCCGCTGAACCAGTGCAGGATCGCCGGCAGATCGTAGTAGGAGCTGCCCTCGAACGCCGAGCGCTCGACATTCCAGACGTCGTCGTGGGCCCAGTAGGTGCTCTCGAACTGGTGCTGCACGTAAAAGAGCCAGACGCCGGCTGCTCCCGCGAGGAGCAGCACCGGCAGGTGCACGAGCAGCACCGTGCGCCAGCCCAGAGACAGCGAGAGAACGCAGATGACCAGCGCGAGCGCGGCGTTGTTGATCCAGACGCTGGCCCATTGCTTCCTGAAGGAGCGCGGCAGGTCGAGCGGCAGGCGATGCTTCAGCACGAACTGGAACAACGGGCCGATGCCCAGCAGCACAGGCGTGCTCCGGTAGAAGCGATAGGCCAGCCGTTGCCACCAGGGTGCCGCCGCGTACTCGCTCACCCTCAGGGTGTCGATATCGCCGAACCCGCGCCGATCGAGGTTGCCCGACGTCGCATGGTGGATGGCATGCGTGCTGCGCCAGTAGGAGTACGGCACCAGCGTGACGATGCCGACCACGCGCCCGATGGCGTCGTTCAGGCGTGGGTTGCTGAAGAACGAGCCATGGCCGCAGTCGTGCTGAAGGATGAAGAGCCGCACGTACAGCCCGGCAACCGGCAGCGCCAGCAGCAGCACGAAGCCGTAATTCCAGGCCAGCCGCACGCCGAGAGCCATGAGGCTCCAACCCGCGGTGAACAGCAGGCCCGTGGTCACGAGCTGGAGCCAGGCGCGACGATCGTCGGCCTGGGCGAAGGGCGTGATCAACTGGCGCAGTGGCGGCTCGGTGAGCGCCGCTTGCGCAATGGCGGAGTCGGGTTGGTCAGGCATGCTCAAGAGAGAGTTTAGACGGAACGCCGGCACCTTTGTGTCACAGTCACGTCATACTTGCGCACCGGTCCGACTACGGCAGTTTTCCCGAGACGACAGAGCGTCTTGAAGCGGGGGACGTCGGCCTGGCTCACCAGCTCGTCGTGGCATAGCGTGCCGCGGACAGCACCAGATCCGCGGGCGCTGCTGCCAACGCAACCGCGCTCGACCCCAGGAGGAGCGCACTGCCCAAGAGGGCCACCCGCTTCATGGAGGCGATTGTACCTGTGTCGTTCGCCGCCCTCGTGCGAGAGATGGCAGATCAGGTCGCCGCCCACGCGCCCGCCGACGCGCAGCCTCCGCGAAGTAGAATCCGGCTGATGACCACGCACACGCCGCCGGCTTCCGGCGTCCTTGATCCGCTCCTGGCGGGGGCGCGAGCCGCGGGACGCAGGGTCCTGCTCGAGGCCGAGGTGTACGCGGTCCTCGCCCGCGCGGGCTTCGACGTCCCACGCCATTTCTTCTGGCGCGGCTGCCCCACGGACGCTCCCGGAGATTCGCTGGCCGCCTTCCTCGAAGGCCTTCCCTGTGACGAAACCGTCCTCAAGATCGTATCCCCGGGCATCCTGCACAAGACCGAGGTGGGCGGGATCGCCTTCTCCGGCCGCTCGCCGGATCTCGTGCGCGCCGAGGCCTCGCGGCTTTGGGTCGAAGTGGCGCGACGAGCACCCGGGGCGGATCGGCTCGGCATCCTCGTCAGCGAGAGGCTCATTCCTGTTTCCGGCTCGCCGGCCGCGGAGACCCTGGTGTCCTTCAGGCGGGACCCGTCGTTCGGCCCGGTGCTCGTGCTGGGCCTGGGTGGCGTGCTCACGGAGTGGTTCTCAAGCCTGGCCCAGGGCCGCTCGAGCGTGGTGCTGCGCCCCGGGCGGGTGCGCGAGGCGCTGCGCAGGGCCGCGGCCCGGCAGCCTGCGCTTGGCCTGCTGTTCGCCCCCAGCCGGCTTCATCCCGAGGCGCCGCTCAATCTCGACCTTGTGGCGGAGAGGTTGGAGTCCCTCGCCCTCGGGGCCGAGGTGTTCGAAGAGCTGGAGGTGAACCCCATGGTTCTCGCCTCCGACGGCCGGTGGGTCGCGGCCGACGGCAAGGCGCGCCTCGCTCGGGACCGGCCGCAGACCGGGCACCGGCCCCTCCGCAAGATCGCGAGCCTGCTTCGGCCGGCGAGCGCCGTGGTGGTGGGGGCCTCCGCCACGGCCCTGAACCCGGGCCGGATCATCCTCCGCAACCTCAAGCACGCGGAGGGGCTCCACTACGGCCACCTTCACGGGGTCCACCCGACGGAGACCGCTATCGACGGGATCCCCTGCGTCCCCCGCGTGGAAGACCTACCCGAGGCCGTAGACCTCGCGGTTGTGGCTGTCCCTGCCGAAGGAGCGAGGGACACGATCCGGGCCCTTTGCGCCACGGGCCGCGCGGAATCGATCATCCTGATACCCGGGGGGTTTGCCGAGATCGGCAGGACCGAGCTCGAGCAGGAGATCGTGTCGGCGCTTGCGGTCTCCCGGGCACGGCCTGACGAAGGGCCGGTCCTGGTCGGCGGCAACTGCCTGGGCATTGTCTCCAAGCGGCAGTACAACACGTTCTTCCTGCCGCAGTACAAGCTCCCGTTCCACGACGCCCCCGGGGACAACCTGGTCGCGGTGAGCCAGAGCGGGGCCTACCTCGTGTCGCTCACCAGCAACCTGGACGGCATCGTCTTTCCGCGCGCCTCGATCTCGTTCGGCAACCAGATGGACCTGACGGTTGCCGACTTCGTGGAACACTTCCTCGAAGACGACTCGGTGAGCGTCTTAGCTTGCTACGTCGAAGGCTTCAAGCCCGGCGATGGCGAGCGCTTCATGGAGATCTGCCGGCGAATCCGTGCGCGGGGACGCCGGGTGATCGTGTTCAAGGCAGGGCGGACGGCGCTGGGTGCCGCAGCAGCCCAGAGCCACACGGCGTCCCTGGCCGGCGACTACACGGTGGCGCGCGACCTGTTGGAGGATGCGGGTGTCGTCGTGGCCGATACCCTCGACATGTTCGAGGACTACGTGAAGGCCTTCACGCTCCTCTTCGACCGGCTGCCGGTCGGGCGCCGCCTGGGCGTGCTGTCGAACGCGGGGTTCGAGTGCGCGACCGTCCTGGACCGGCTCTACGCGCTGGAGCCCGCTGTCCTCTCGGAGTCCACTCGCGTGCGGCTGCGGGCGTGCCTTCCAAAGATCGCCCACGCCGACAATCCCGTGGACACGACGCCGATGGCCGACACCCGGTCGTTCGTGGCGGCGGCGGCGGCCCTCCTCGAGGATCCGGCCGTGGACGCCCTCCTGGTGTCGCCGATCCCGGTCACGCCGGCCCTCGAAGACCTCCCTCCCGACCTCGCGGGCGTCCACGCCGAGAACATCTACGCGCCAGGCTCCCTTCCCCAGGAGCTTCTCCGCCTCTTCTCGCAGAGCCGCAAGCCCATGGCGGTGTGCGTGGATTCGGGCCGCCTCTACGACGACTTCGTGGCGGTGCTCCAGCGAGGCGGCATCCCCGTGTATCGGAAGATCGACCGGGCCTCCCGGGCCCTTTCGGCCCTCTGCACGGCCTGAGAGGCGCCGTCAGCCGCGGCGGTGGTGCCAACGCAGCGCCAGACCGAGGACGAGCGCACCGCCAGCGATGAGCGCCTCGCGCGACTCGGCCCCCGAGACGAGTGCGAGCGTCACGAGAATCGTCGGGAATGCCGGCCACGCCTGGGCCGGCACGAGGCCGTGCTCACGGCGTCGCGCGAGAGCGATGAGGGCCAGCGCCGTGACGCCGTATTGCGCCAGCACCGCGACGCTCGAGAGGGCAAAGAACTCGCTCAGGTTCCCGGCCTGGAGTAGCGCCACCACCAGGAGCCAGGTGATGAAGAGTGCTCGCATCGGCACGCCGTTCGCGCCCACCTTCTCGAACTCGAATGGAAGCGAGCCTCCACCGCTGGCCAGGGCCGAGAGGTAGCGCGGCGTCGTTGCCATCATCCCGAAGGCGATCCCGAGGGCCGAGATGCTGGTTCCCGCGACGATGAAGGCGGAGAGACGAGGCCCCCCGAAGATGCCGGCCGCGTCGGCGAGGGGTGATCCCGATGACGCGAGCAGGGGCAGCGCCGCCACGCAGGCCGCCTGAAGGAGCACATACAGGAGGATCGACGAGCTGAGCGCGCCGCCGATCGCCCAGGGTATCGCTCGCGAGGACGACCGCACTTGGCCGGCGATGACCGGCACCACCTCGAAGCCTTGGAAGGTAAAGGTGGCGATGAGCGCCGCCCGGAGCAGGGATCCAGCAGGCACGGCCGTCGCCACCGAAGCGGGCCCCGGAAAGCCAGCGATGGCATAGATAGCGACGAGAGCCAGAAGAGGCAGGAGCTTGAAGGCCGTCAGGCCGGTCCAGACCCAGGCCGACAGCCGGATCCCTGCGGCGCAGACGATCGCCAGGACGGTGGCGAGCGCCGCGGCGGCCAGGCTCTTCGCGACCGGCGTGTCGAGGTGGAACATCGGCGCCAGCGCGGCCGTCATGCCCGACATCACCGCCGTGGTGCTCGCGATGGCGCTGATGTACGCGATCCAGCCCACCAGGAAGGACGCCAGGTCGCCGAAGGCCGCGCGGGCGAAGACGACGGGTCCACCGTCCTCGTCGAAGCGCTTGCCGATCGACGAGAACGTCACGGCGACGGGGATGAGAGCGATGCCGGTGATGGCGAAGACAAGAATGCTCTGCCATCCCGGAGCGCCGCGCGCCACGTCGGCGGGCGCGAAGAAGATGCCGACTCCGACGATGCCGTTGATGCCGAGGGCGAGAAGAGCGAGCGATCCGACGGGCCGTTTGGAGGATTCCGTGGACATCAATGAGGTCCTTGGGTCAAACGAGCGATGAGTCCCGCTGCCAGGGCCACCCGCTCGGGGATAGACGTCAGCAGGACGTGCTCGTGCTCGGCGTGGGCTCCGTCGCCGTCGGCGCCGAGGCCGTCGAGGGTCGGAACACCGAGGGCGGCGGCGAAAGAGGCCTCGCTCGCGCCCCCGGTCGAAGCCTCGTCCAAGGGAAGGCCGAGTTCGGCCGCGACGCCGCGCGCGGCCTCATAGACGGCCACCACGTGGGGAGCGCGTTCGAGAGGGGGATAGTGCATCCCTCCTTCCGCGTGGAGGTTGACCCGTGGATCGGTCGGCTGGATCGCGCGCACGGCGGCTTCCACCCTGCGGCCGTCCTCGACGGTGCGAACGCGAAAGTCGATCTCCGCCTCCGCAAGGTCAGGCACCACGTTGGGGCGAATCCCGCCGCGCACGACACCCACGTTGACCGTCACGCTCCGGGCCGGATCGGTGAGAGCGTGAGCCAGGAGCACCGCTCGGGAAAGCTCCACGATGGCGTTGGCGCCCTTCTCGAAGTCGGCGCCGGCATGGGCCGCCCGGCCGCGAGCGCGCAGAACGAACGAGCCCGAGCCCTTCCGCTCCGTCTTGACCGCACCACCGGGCCAGGCCGGCTCGAAGCCGAGGACCGCGGCCGAGGCTTTCATCTCCGTCTCCATCCGCGGTTGGTACGGATAGCAGTCGACCTCTTCGAGAGGCGTCAGGAAGACCGTGATCGGCGGAAGCGGGCCGCGTGCCGCCAGGGCGCGCAGAGCATAGACGATGACGACGAGCCCAGCCTTCATGTCGAAGGCGCCCGGGCCGAAGAGTCGTTCCCCTTCGATGCGGACCGGTCGCGCCTCCAGCGTCCCGATGGGCCAGACGGTGTCCAGATGGCCGAGCAGCATGACCGGCTTTCCGGGGGCTCCGGTCGTCGCGCGAAGGATCGGGCCCGACCCCTCCACCGGCAGACGCTCCACGGTCAGCCCGGAGGTTTGGAACTCCTTGGCGAGGCGTTCCGCCAGTGCCGTAACGGCGCGCGCATCCGTGGAGGGGGACTCGATGTCGACGAGAGCGCGGAGCAGGGCCGACATGTCGTCCTGGCGTGTGCGTGCCCAATCGAGGAAATCCTTCGGCGGCGGTGCCCCGACCGTCTTCACCGCGGCAGTATATAGTGGCGGCCATGCTGGTGGCCGCTCTCAGTCTCTGCGGAGCCGTGGCTGCCGGACCGCCGGTGCCTCATCTCGTCGCCGACGAAGGGCGCATCGCCGCTCACGTGGACGCCCACGCTGAAGACGCCATCGCCTTCCTGGCCCGCCTCGTGGACGTGAACAGCGGGACCATGAATCACGCGGGCGTTCGGCAGGTCGGCGCGATGTTGCGGGCCGAGCTCGAGGCCCTCGGCTTCGAAGCGCGGTGGATCGACATGACGTCGGTGAACCGCGCGGGTCATCTCTTTGCGGAGCGGCGGGGGAGCCGGAGGCGGCTTCTGTTGATCGGCCATCTCGACACCGTCTTCGAGGCCGAGAGCCCCTTCCAGAGGTTCGAGCGAGACGGAAGCGGTGCGCGAGGCCCCGGCGTCGAGGACATGAAAGGGGGCGACGTCGTCATTTTGTTCGCGCTGAAGGCTCTGGCCAGCGTCGGCGCCCTGGGCGGCACGACCATGACCGTCGCGTTCACCGGAGATGAGGAAGATCCGGGGAAACCTGTCGCCGTCTCCCGCCGCGACCTGTTCGAGGCCGGCCGCCGAAGCGACGTGGCCCTGGAGTTCGAGGGCCTCGCCCGGGACGGCGGGCGCGACTACGCCACGATCGCGCGGCGCGGCGCCTCGGAGTGGAGCCTCACGGTGACCGGCCGCGTTGGCCACTCGTCGGCGATATTCAAGGAAGCCGCGGGATCAGGGGCCATCTTCGAGGCGGCGCGGATCCTCGACGCCTTCCGTCGCGAACTTTCGGGGGAGGCCCACCTGACGTTCAACCCCGGTCTCGTGCTTGGCGGGACCGAGGTCACGCGCGACCCGGCTCATCAGCGCGGCACCGCGTTCGGGAAGACCAACGTCATCTCTCCGACGACGGTGGTCACCGGAGACATCCGCACCATCTCCGACGCCCAGCTCCAGGGTGTCCGGGACCTTATGCGCGCCATCGTCGCGCGCCATCTCCCGGGTACGTCAGCCGAGATCACTTTCGCCGACGGCTATCCCGCGATGCCTCCGACGGCTGCGAATCAGTCGATTCTCGACCTGCTCAACGAGGTGAACCGCGACCTCGGGGTCCCTTCACTCGCAGCGCTCGATCCCGATCTCCGCGGCGCGGGGGACATCTCGTTCGTGGCGCCCGACGTCCCGGGTCTGGCCGGACTCGGCATGCCGGGCTCCGGAGCCCACACACCCTCGGAGGCCGCCGATCTCGCGGCTCTGCCGCTCCAGATCAAGCGGGCGGCGCTACTGATCTATCGCCTGACGCGCTGAACGCGGGCGCGTGGCTTAGCGGGAAGCCCAGTAGGGGCGATAGTAGTGATCGGAGTCGGTGGGCTTCGGGGGTTTCGGCGGACGCCGGAACGCTCCCTCGATCCGGCCGCGGAGAGCGCCGGGGTTTTCGAGGGCGTCGAAGAGCGCACCGACCGCAAAGAGCGAAACGACCGCACCCGCGACCAACACTAGGGGAACGATCAGGATGAAGAGAAACTCGACCAGGCTTGCCATGCTCTCCTACTGGATCCGCATCCGTCCCGAGAAACCGTCTTCGTACGAGTGGTAGAAGTGGAGGCCGCTCTCCGGGTAACGCCAGCAGTAGTAACCCGATCCGTTGTCGAAGTCCACCAGCCAGAGTCCCTTCACCTCGAGGCCCATGGCCATGAGCGCCGTGGCCCAACCCTTCACGACCGCCGAAAGTCTCTCCTGCGCCGCGGCGTCGGGGTGGCCCTCCGGCGAAACATTCGAGCTGTCGCTCTGGACTCCCTCGTACGCCTTCGCCGTCAGTCGGCGCACCTCCGGAAGCAGGGCGACGGCCTCTTCATAGGAGAAGACGCGCTTTCCCTGACCGGGTCGTTCCTTCATCGATGGCGGATTATAACAAACCACGCGAGCCGCGACCTTGACCCCTCGGAGGCGAGACCCTAGAATCCGATCGACCCGCCGATGTCCGATGCCTCCCGTCCGGTCTCGTCTCTCACGGTTCTCGGCGGCGCGCTGAACGGCAAGAGCTTCGTCCTGGACCCAAAGGTTCCGGTGGTCCTCGTCGGAGCGGCTCCCGCCTGCCACTTCCAACTGAAGGCCCCCGGCGTGGGCCCGATTCACGCCCACGTCACTCTCGACGCGAGCGGCGTGCGGGTCAAGGATGCCGGCAGCCCTGTTGGGACCTTCGTGAATGACCATCGCGTCGCCGGCGATCGACCCCTTCACGACGGCGACGTTCTCTGGCTCGGGCCGCCGGGCGACCCCGGGAGCGTGATGATTCAATGCCGGATCGCCCCATCCGCCCCCGTGTCCCCCTCTCCGTCCGCAGCGCCGATGGAGGAGTTCGTCTTCGACGAGGGATCGGCCGGCGCCGACGAGTTCGTCGTGGTCGACGACATACCTTTCGCGAGTGCTCCGGTGGCCCCGACGGTGGCGCAGCCCAAGCAGGCGCAAGCGGAGGAACCCGAGGTCTTCTTCGTGGACGAGTTGCCGCCGGTGACTGGGGCGATCGCTGCCACAATCGCTGCTCCTCCTTCGGCGGTCACGCATCCGGCGGCGGCAGACGAGGACGTGTTCTTCTTTGCCGACGCCGAACCGGCACCACCGTCTCCGGCTCCGCCCGCACCGTCGCCACCAGCCGCCGTAGCTCCGAAGCCAGCGCCGCTCCCCCTCCCGGCAATCCCGGCGCCGCCCAGACCGGCTGCGCCCACGCCCACGCCGCCGGTCGCCGCACCCGCGGCTCCTCCCGCCGCTGCGCCACCGCAGGCCACGCCGGCTCCGGCGGCCACCGCACCCGCGAAACCCGCGCCGGCCCCGGCCGCTCCAAAGTCGGCTGCGGCTCCTCCGAGGCCCGCTCCAGCGCCAACTCCAGCGCCAACTCCAGCGCCAACTCCAGCGCCCGCCGCGCGCCCAGCGCCTTCGTCGCCGCGCACGGCGCCTCGGAGGCCCGAGGCCGTGCCCGCGCCGCGCGAACGCACGTCGCCGCCCCGACGCGCGCCAAGCGGCGGATCACGCCTGCCTCTCTATGGTGGTGCGGTAGCCCTGGCGCTCGTCGTCCTCGCCGGCGCGGCTTACCTGGTCCAGCGCGCCCATGCGCGCCCCGAGCTCGAAGCGCTGTCGCCGACCCGGGCGCGGATCGGAGAGGCCCTCACGCTATCGGGTCGCAACTTCGCCTCCACCGCCGCCGGAAACATCGTCATCTTCGGAGAGGCGCGGGCGACGGTGCTGGAGGCGTCGCCGACGCGCCTCGTGGCCGAGGTTCCAGAGGTCCCCGTCTCCGCCGGCCCCGACACAACGGTCACCGTCGTCGTCCGCGTCGGTGGACGCGACTCCCAGGGGCTCTCGTTGGCCATCCACAAGGCTCCCCGCATCCACGGCCTGGCCCCCGACGTGGCGATGCCCGGGGAGGAGGTGACACTCGCGGGCAGCGGGTGGACCTCCGGCGCCGTGGTGCGCTTCGGCTCCGTCGCGGCCGACGTGATCGAGAACACGCCGACGGCGATCCGGGTCCGCGTCCCGGCGATCGACGGCCCTCCGGGGACGGCCGCGCCGGTCACCGTCGCCGCCGGCCTCGATGCCTCGAACCCGGCGCCCTTTCTCGTGGGCCGCCTTCCGCTGATCAAGGGAGTCCAGCCGGCCTCCGCCGCTCCCGGAGACGAGGTGACGCTCTCCGGGCGTGGCTTCCATTGGAAGCCGGCGGAAAACGTCGTCCGGATCCGAGGCGCGCGTGCCTTCGTGGTCTCGGTGAACAGCGGCGACCTGAAGCTCGTGGTCCCCTGGATCGCGGGGAACGCGGGGGAGGCCCCTGTCGAGCTTCGAGTGCCGGAGTCCGAGAGCAAAGGGGAAGCCACGCTGACCGTGGCCGCGGCACCCGATCCCGTGGACTTCCGCTTCGTGGTGGAACCGTTGGAGGCTGTCGCCGCGAGCCCCCACGCCGTTCTCTCGACCGCCCTTGGCCCCGCCTTCGTTCTGGCCACGTCGGGAAAACGCTCGGTCGCCGACCGCGCCCTCGAGGCGGAGCGCCGACTGAACGACGCCGCGGTTCTGATCAAGGCGTCGCGCGACGTCAACTTCGAGGTTCGGAACATCGAGACGAGTCCCATCCTGGCGCTCACGGGACACCCCGAGACCGTCCTCGAAGTCGCCGAAGAGGACGCCGCAGCCTACAACGAGGATTGGACGAAGCTGGGCGGCAAGGGCGGACCGGTCACTCGAGCTCGCCTGGCCCTTTGGTGGCAGGCCGTGGCCCGCGATTTGGTCCTCCTGTTGGTGCGCGGGGAGAAGCCGCAATACGCCGCGGCGCTGGCCCCCGAGGGCCGGGTCCTCGCCGACGTCTTCGAGGTGGCGCACAAGACCGGGCGTTTCGGCGTGCCGCGTGACGTGGCCGCCGCCGTCAAACCCCCGGTGATTGCGGCCCTCAAGGTCCTTGGGCTCCGCGTCCCTGCTCAGGTGACCGCCCCCGCCGGTACCGCGCCTGCGCCGACCGCCGTGGCTTCGAGCGCGCCCAGTGCGGCGGGCACCGCATCGCCGCCGGCGCCCCTCCGTCTAGAGGGAGTCTGGGTGGGGACGGTCCTCGAGGGAGGGACGAGGCGCTCCGTGACCGTCACGTTCCGCGGTCGCGGTGGCTCCCTGAGCCTCGAGGGGGGCGTGTCGATCAGCATGCCGCTCTTCGGCGTGGAGCCTCAGAAGGACGGCGTGCGCTTCGGCCTCGAGTATCGCGGCGGGAACCGCTACTACGACGCGCGGTGGGACGGTCACAAGCTCGCCGGCCGCATCTCCTCGGATCCCGCGGGTCGCGGAGACGCCGGCGCTTTCGAGCTGTCGCCACGCTAAAGGGACATTAGGGCGGGATGCCCAAGAGGATCATCCCAGTCTCGTCGGGGAAAGGCGGGGTCGGCAAGACCACCCTCGCCGTGAACTACGCCCTGGCCCTGGCGCGACACGGGCGCAGCATCCTCATCGATCTGGACACCGGCACGTCCTCGGTGAGGAACGGCATCGACACTCCCGTCCCACGCGACCTCTATCATTTCTTCAAGAAGGGCGCTGCCCTCGCCGAGTGCATCACGCCTCTTTCGCCCGCTCTCGATCCCGAGGGGAGGTATGCGAACTTCGGCTTCGTGGCCGGGCCCAAGCACCTCATCGAGGACATCTCGAACTTCAACCGGGCGCGCCGCGAGCAGCTCATCGACGCCATCAACGCCCTCGACGCGGACTTCGTCGTTCTCGATCTCAAGGCTGGCCTTGACTCGGCGGTCCTCGACTTCCTCCCTTACTCCAACAGCGGGATCCTCGTCTTCACGCCCCACATGCCCGCCGCGACGCTCGCGGCCAGCGACATCGTCAAGGCGATGCTCTTCCGCAAGCTCCGCGCGATCTTCGCCCCCGGCGCCCAGATCTACGCCGACATGGGCGGGCTGACGGCGGAGACGGTGGGGGCGGCCCTCGAACGGGTCGAAGACGTCTACGATGAGAGCGTCCACAACCTCGACGCCTTCACCGCCGAGCTGCACCGCACCCTCGGCGATCATCCGGCCGTCGCGAGGGTGACGCGGGTCGTCGACTCCTTCGTCGTGCACTACGTCCTGAACATGTTCAACGGCGTCCAGGAATCCTTCGACACCGCCGTCAAGCCCTTCGTCGAGAACCTGGCGGAGAACGTAAGCGCCCACTTGAGCGTCCTGAACCTGGGCTGGGTGGTGGCCCATGAGGAGATCAACCGCGCCGGCATC
>JBGPYB010000264.1:0-3674 GCA_041493035.1 Vicinamibacteria bacterium
ACGATGTCCCACGGGACGTTTCCCGTCCCGCCGCCGGCCACGGCGAGGCTGGTCAAGGGCGTGCCCGTGTACGGGGCCGGCGACGGCGAGCTGCTCACGCCCACCGGTGCGCTTCTCGTGACGGGGCACGCCACGGCCTACGGCCCGCTGCCGATGCTGAGGATCGAGGGGATCGGCTATGGCGCCGGCTCGCGGGAGACACCCGGCCGGCCCAACGCGCTCCGCCTCATTGTCGGAGACGAGGCGGCCGCCACAGACAACACCAGCGTCGTCGTCCTCGAAGCGGAGGTCGACGACATGTCGCCGCAGCTGCTGGGGCCGCTCATCGATCGCCTCCTGGCCGCTGGTGCACTCGATGCCTACTACACCGGGGTCCAGATGAAGAAGGGGCGCCCCGGCGTCCTCATCACCGTGCTTGCCGAGCCGGCGAAACGCGAGGCGGCCGAGGAGCTTCTCTTCCGCGAGACGACGACCCTGGGTGTGCGACGGCAGACCTGGGAGCGGACAGTCCTGGAGCGCGAGATCGTCCCCGTGGAGACCGCGTATGGACCCATAGGCGTGAAGGTCGGCCGGCGCGGGAGCGTCGTGTACAACGCGCAGCCGGAGTTCGCCGACTGCGAGCGGGCCGCGGGCGCTCATGGGGTTCCGGTCAAGGAAGTGTGGGGCGCGGCCCTCGCGGCCTACCGCGGCCGGAAGCAGAGCTGATGGCGCGCTACACCATCACAACGCCGATCTACTACGTGAACGACGTCCCTCACGTGGGGCACGCGTATACGACCATCGCCGCAGACGTCGTCACGCGCGCCCGCCGACTCGCGGGGTACGACGCGTTCTTTCTGACGGGCACCGACGAGCACGGCCAGAACATCGAGCGGATTGCACGAGAGAAGGGAATTCCAGAGCAGCAGCACTGCGACCAGATCGCGGCGCAGTTTCAGGCCCTCTGGAAGAGCCTCGACATCGAGTTCGACGACTTCATCCGCACCACGGAGGAGCGTCACAAGCGTGGTGTGCTCGCCCTCTGGGCGCGCCTCGTCAAGGCCAAGACGCCCGATGGCCGCGACGCGGTCTACCGCGGGAAGTACGCCGGCTGGTATTGCCCGCGTTGCGAGGCCTTCTACGTCGAGGACGAGCTGAAGCAGCCGGGGAACCTCTGCCCCGACCACGAGCGCCCCTGCGAGTGGACCGAGGAGGAGAATTTCTTCTTCCGCCTCTCGGCCTATTCGGACTGGCTGCGGGCGGAGATCGAGTCGGGACGCATCCGGATCGAGCCGCCCGGTCGGCGGAACGAGGTCCTCGCCGTCATTCGCGAAGGCCTTCAGGACTTCAGCGTGAGCCGCGCCCGGGTGAAGTGGGGGATTCCGGTTCCAGAGCAGCCCGACCACGTCCTATACGTCTGGGTCGACGCTCTCTCGAACTACATCACCGCCCTCGGCTTCCCCGACGGGCCGAACTACAGGACGTATTGGGAAGGTGATGTCGAGCGCTTTCACCTCATCGGCAAGGACATCATCCGCTTCCACTGTCTCTACTGGCCGGCGCTGCTGAAGGCCGCCGACGTGCCGATTCCCACCCGCTTCTACGCCCAGGGGTGGATCACGAAGAACGGCAAGAAGCTGAGCAAGAGCACGGGCAACGTCATCGATCCGGTGAAGCTCGTGGCCGACTACGGGTCCGATGCCGTCCGGTACTTCCTGCTCCGCGAGGGGACCTACGGCCAGGACTGGGACTTCACCGACACGGCCTTCGTCACGCGATTCAACGCCGACCTCGCCAACGACCTCGGGAATCTCGTGTCTCGCACGCTCGCGATGGTTGTGAAATATTCCGATGGCAGGGTGCCACCTAGGGCGCACCACGTTTGGGACCAGACCTTCAGCCTCAAAGTCAGCGAAGTCCTCCAGTCCTATGAAGACCTAGATTTTTCGATGGCCTTGTTCAGGCTGTGGAGTCACGTTCGGGAGCTCAACGAACTGATCGCCGAGCGGCAGCCTTGGGTGATGGAAAAGGACCCGAGCCTCCGCGAGCATCTTGAGGACTTGCTCTATGGGCTCTTGGAGGCCGTTCGGCTAGAGGCCGTCTTGCTCTGGCCCGTGATGCCGCGTGCCTCCGGCCGGATTCTCACCATGCTGGGTCTCCAAGACACAAGCCCCGGTCCGACGGACCTCAGTTGGGGCCTGTTGGTTCCCGGCACGCCGATAGGCGCTATTGAGCCACTATTCCCGCGTATCGAGAAGGAGAAGCCCGTGTCCGAGATGACGCCCCCCACCCCTCCCCCCGCTGCACCCGCGCCCGCTGGAGACAAGATCGACATCGCTGACTTCGCCAAGGTGGAGCTGCGCGTGGCCCTCGTCAAAGAGGCCGAGAAGATCGCCGGTTCGAAGAAGCTGTTGAAGCTCCAGGTCGACCTCGGCACCGAGACCCGTCAGGTCGTGGCCGGGATCTCCGAGGCCTACGCTCCCGAGGCGCTCGTCGGCAAGAAGATCGTCCTCGTCGCGAACCTGAAGCCGGCGAAGCTCATGGGCGTCGAGTCGAACGGAATGGTTCTGGCGGCTTCCCTTGACGGGAAGGCGGTGCTTTGCACCTTCGACGCCGACGTGCCTCCCGGAACCAAGATCAAGTAACAGTAAATCGGGGACCCGGGCGAGAATCAAGGGAATGGCTCGGCTCGCTCGCCGTCGCGTTCACCTTTCTCCGTGTCTCCGTGCCTCCGTGGTATCCGTGTCCGTTGTTCTTTCGGCGTGCCCGGGCACCCAGCCCAAGGCCGTCGTCTACGACCTCGTCGCCCGCTTGCCCTTCGCCGAGCGTTGGTCGTCCCGAGAGGTGATCCTCTTTGGTACGCCGTCGTCGGAGCCGAACCAGGCCTCGGGTTTCTACCGCGAGGCGGGGTCCGCGGGGGGCGATCGCTTCATCTGGGGACGCAAAGAGGCCGAGGTCTCCTTTGCACTTTCCGACGTCGCGCCGCGAGCGGCGGTGGTGGAGCTGGCCCCGTACCGCGGAGTGAAGACGCAGTCGGTTGACGTCTTCCTGAACGGCGCCGCGGTCGCGCACTTCGGCCTGAACGATCTGCGTCACCGCTACGGCATCGCGCTGCCCGCCGCGGCGCAGCACGTGGGGGACAACCGCCTGCGGTTCGTCTTCGCCGACGAAGCGTCTCCGGCTGACGCCGATTCCAAGAACGCCGACAAGCGCCGTCTCTCGGCCGCTTTCTATGCCCTTACGATTGGCGGTGCTGCGGATGCGGGGATCGACGACCTCCTGGGACGCGAGGCGCCGCGCCCCTTCTCGATCCCAGACTCGGGAACGCCCGCGCTGACGCAAATCGGCCCGAGCCTCGTGCGCTACGCCATCCGGCTTCCCGACGCGGCCGAGCTGCGTTTCACCCCCGACCTGGACCCCGCGGCGCGCGCCGCGGCCGGTGCCGCTTCGTTCCGGGTCACGATCGAGGCCACGGTGGGCGACGAGCGCGAGATCTGGAGCCGCGTAATCTCGGCCAAGGACCCGAAGCCGGCGGAGGCCGTCGTTCCACTCCCTGGAAAAGCGGGAGAGATCGTACGCCTGGCGTTGCACGTGGGCGCCGCTCCCAAGGACCGCTTCGCCTGGGGAACGTGGCACGCGCCGCGAGTCCTAGGACGTGGCGGCGCCGTGGCCGATCCGGGCGCACCATCGGCCGC
>JBGPYB010000094.1:0-18937 GCA_041493035.1 Vicinamibacteria bacterium
CCCGACAAGCTCGCCGAGCGGGCCCGCGTCGCGTTCATGGAAATTCGCAACGAGATGCGAACGCTGGCGCCTCTGGTCGCTAAGGAGAAAGGGCTTTCGGTCACGGACTACCGCGACGTGATCCGGGAGCTGAAGAAGAACCAGCTCGTGGGCGAGGCGATCCTGCCCCACTACCAGAAGCGGATGCGGGACCTCGAGGAGATCATCCGGCGCGAGAAGGTGATCACGCTCCCCGCGCGGGACGCCCGGATCCGGCTCGCCAGCGAGGCCGAGAGCGCCGCGATCCCCGCTCCCAACATGCGCCCGCCGCGCCTCATCGGCAACACCGGCGAGATGGGGGAGTTCGTGCTCCCCTTACGGGTCCCCACCACGGGACCCGACGGCACGCAGACGGTGAAGGGGTTCGACGATTTCACCTTCGACGCAGCGTCGTGGACCCTCACGGTTCACGAGGGGCGCCCGGGCCACGAGCTTCAATTCGCTTCGGTGATCGAGAAGGGCGTCTCGACGGCCCGAGCCATCTTCGCTGCCAATAGCGTCAACATCGAGGGGTGGGCCCTTTACGCTGAGGCGGAGATGAAGCCCTACGAGCCCTTGGACGGCCAGCTCATCGCTCTCCAGCATCGGCTGCTCCGAGCCGCGCGTGCCTTCCTCGATCCTGATCTGCAAGCGGGGCGGATCGCCCCCGAGGCAGCCACGTCCTTTCTCATGAGCGAAGTCGTCGTGTCGGAGGCTGCGGCGAAGTCAGAAGTCGAGCGCTACACCTTCTGGGCGCCAGGCCAGGCCACGAGCTACTTCTACGGCTATCTGCGCTGGATGCAAATGAAGGCCGAGACCGAGATGGCGCTCGGGCCGATGTTCGACCGGCAGCGATACCACGACTTTCTCCTGTCCCAGGGGCTGCTTCCCCCCGATGCCATCGCCCTTGCCGTGAGGACGGTGTTTGTCCCTTCAGTGGGCCCGGGTCAGTGAGAAGTGGTGCGAGCCGGCAGGCTTGGCTCCCGAATAGACCGTCCACTCGGCCTCGAGGTGGTCTCCGCCATCCGGCTTGATCCAACCGGAGTGGACATGGGTCATGAGGTCTCCTCTTTGCATCGGCGCCCGGACGGGCAGCCTCCATGCGCGAGGCGCGGACTTTTCGCCCAGAAATCGGCGGAGCCGCGTTGATATAGGATCGTTGGATGTTCGAGCGTCAGCGGTCCGGGTCGGTGATCTGCCCTTCCTGTGGCTCCCTCGTGGGCGTGGGTGACGCGCAGTGTCTCATCTGCGGCCGGAAACGTCCGGGACTCTGGGGTTTCGCGGGGCTCCTCCGGAACCTGGGCAACGACATGGGCTTCGTGACCCTCGTCCTCTGGGCCTGCGGCGCCCTTTATCTCGCGAGCCTGGCCGTGGATCGAGAGAACATCGGCTCCGGTGGCGTGCTGTCCTTCCTCTCCCCTGGCATCAGAAGCCTCTTCGTCTTCGGAGCGAGCGGGGCGGTGCCGGTTTTCGGCTACGGGCGATGGTGGACGCCCTTGAGCGCCGGCTGGCTCCACGGGGGGCTTCTCCACATCGTCTTCAACATGATGGCGCTCCGGGACCTCGGTCCGCTGACCGTCCACCTCTACGGCGTGGCGCGCACGGTCATCATCTACACCTTGGCTTCGGTGGCGGGGTTTCTGGCCAGCAGCGTCGCCGGACGCTACATCCTCTTCCTGCCGTTTCTCCACGGGGGAAGAATCACCATCGGCGCCTCGGCCTCGCTGTTCGGCCTGATCGGGGCGCTGCTTTACTACGGCCGGCGCGGCGGCAGCATCGCTCTGCGGCAGGCCGCGACGCGGTGGGTCCTGGGCGGCCTCGCTTTCGGCTTCATGGTTCCGGGCATCGACAACTGGGCCCACATCGGGGGGCTCGCCGGCGGTTATTTGACCTCGCGATGGCTCGACCCTCTGTTGCCGGAACGGGGCGATCACGTCGTCGCCGCCGCCGTATGCCTGCTCCTCTCGGCCGCCGCGATCGCGGCCTCGTTGGTCGTCGGCCTTCCGCCGGAGCGTTGATTTGGACGCTGTCTATCGCAGCGCGCTCAACCGTGACGTTCCCCCGGCCGCGCCCGGCGAGTTCCGGCTGGTGCCCATAGGCCCCCTCGAGGTCTGGCCTCCGGTCGTCCTCGCGCCGATGGCCGGCGTCACGAACCCGCCCTTCCGCACCCTTTGCCGCCGGTACGGCGCGGGTCTCTACGTCAGCGAGATGATCACGGCCCGGGCGCTGGTCGAGGGGAATCGGAAGACGCTGCTTCTGGCGAGCTTCGACGCCGAGGAAAAAATCCGGAGCCTCCAGCTCTACGGCGTCGATCCCCACTACGTTGGCGAATCCGTGCGGCTTCTGGTGGGCGAAGGCCGCGTCGACCACATCGACATGAACTTCGGCTGCCCCGTGCGGAAAGTCACGAGCAAGGGGGGCGGCGCTGCCATTCCGTTGAAGCCACGGCTTCTCCGCAACATCGTCCGGTCGGCGGTGGCCGCCGCCGGCGACGTGCCGGTGACGATGAAGTTCCGGATCGGGATCGACGACGAGCACCTCACCTACCTGAACGCCGGGCGGATCGGCGAAGACGAGGGCTGCCGCGCCGTGGGGCTCCACGCGCGCACGGCGGCGCAGCTCTATGACGGCGAAGCGCGATGGGACGCGATCGCGCAGCTGAAACAGGCTGTCACTCGCATTCCCGTCCTCGGCAACGGGGACATCTGGGAAGCCGAAGACGCTCTGCGCATGATGCGCGCGACCGGCTGCGACGGTGTGATCGTCGGGCGTGGCTGCCTGGGGCGGCCCTGGCTCTTCCGTGATCTGGCCGACGTCTTCGCAGGGCGAGAGCCGCAGAATCCGCCCGACTACGGCGGCGTCGTGGACGTCATGCTCGAGCACGCGCGGCTGTTGACCGGTTGGGCCGGCGAAGAAATCGCGATGTGCGCGTTCCGCAAGCACAGCTCCTGGTACACGAAGGGCTTCCGGGGAGGTGCCCCGCTTCGCGAGCGCCTGATGAAGGTTCGGACGCTGGCGGCACTCCAGGCGACTCTTGGGGACGTCGACCGGTCCCAGCCCTTCCCCCCGGAAGCGATGCGCGTGCCGCGAGGCAAGACCGGCGGGACCCAGCGGGTCGCCCTCCCCGAGGGATACCTCGACGATCTCGAGGACGCCACGCCTCCGGGGTTGGGCGCGGAGGCCGCCGATTCCGGAGGCTAGAGCCAAACACTGGAACTTCCTGGGCCCCTGAAGGGAATGCAATAAGGAAACTGGCATGCGGCCCGGGTATCCGATCGCCACTGGACTGTTCCTCGCGGCTGCCGCGGCCGGCTCAGACCTGTGGCTTCCCAGCGCTGCAGTCGCCGGCGAACTGCGCGGACGGATCGTCTACGAGCGCCGCGGCATCGCGGGAGCCACGGTTTCGGCAATTCCCTTCGAGGCGCCCTTGGAGGCGGCGCGCCGGGAGGCTCGCGGAGGGCCGACTCCCGCAGCGGTCGCCACGACGACCACGACTTCGGACGGCGGATTCGCGTTGACGCTCACCGCGGGCGCACCCAACGTCCAGCTTCGCGTCGAGGTCGGCTCCTTCCAGGCCGTGCGGCTCGCGAGCGTCTTCGACGGTACGGACACCGCCGATGTAGGAGACGTGGCTCTCGCCAAGAGTGCTGCCTTGACCGGCCGCGTCGTGGATGCGCACAACGCGGCCGTGGCCGGCGCGGAGGTGAGCGTCGAGTCCGGTGCGGCCACCACGGAGAGCCACGAACGCCTTCCGGAACGACGGACGGCGAAGACTGCTCCGGACGGCAGCTTCCGCATCGAAGGTGCATCGGCCAACGGCAATCGGTTGAGAGCGGAGATGAAGGGCTTCGCGACGACGAACAGGACGGAGGTCCATGGCGGCGCCTTGGGCGCTCCGATCGTCCTGGCGCCGGCGGTCACGCTGACAGGGTCCGTCCGCCGACAGGACGGTCGCGGTCCGGCGGCGGGCGCCCTCGTGCGTTTCGAAGGGACGGGTGCCACCCGCTGGATGGAGACGGCGGCCGACGGAAGCTTCCGCCTTTCCGACGTCCCCGCGACGACCGGACGCGTCGTCGCCGAAGGAGGGTCTCTCGGCCATGCCGAAGCTGCCGTCACGGCTGCGGAGAAAGCCGTGCCCCTCGCTCTGGTCCTGAGTCCGCCCACCCGCATCGTCGGCCGCGTCGTGAACGGCAAGACGCTCCAGCCCGTTCCGCGGGCGAGAATCGAGGCGCGCGGGCATGGACGCGTCACCGTGGCGCGCTCGGGCCCCGATGGCCGCTATGCCTTCGACGCACTGACCCACGGCACCTACGCAGTCGTCGCAGACGAGCCACGGTTCGTCCCCTACGTCCGGCAGGGAATCCGTGTCGGGCCAGGCGAGTCGCGACACGTCGATCTTCCGCTGGCGCTCGGCGTCGTTCTCGCGGGACGCGTGGTTGACGAGCGCGGGCAACCCGTGGCGGGCGCCGTGGGCCGACTGTCCCGCGGCGGCGCTCCGGGCGGGTTTGGCCCTCGGCTTCGGGGACGCCGAAATGCCGGAGAGATTTCCTTCCGCACGGCCGGCGACGGGACCTTCCGCGCCGAGCGCCTGCCGCCCGGTACGAACGAACGGTTGACGGTGTCTCATCCTCAGTTCGAGGCGCGGGTCGTGGCGGGCCTGTCGCTGCCTGCGGGAGGAACGCGCTCGGGCCTGAACGTCGTGCTTCGCCGCGGTCTCGAGATCGCCGGCACCGTTCGCGACAGCGAGGGGCACCTCGTCGAAGGGGCCGAGATCGACCTGCGCCCGTCGGCCTCCGAACGCCGGAACGGCGGGCGCTTCGGGTTCGATCCCACGGCCTTCGAACGAGACAGCATGCGCGTCACGAGCGATGCGAACGGCGCATTCCGCATCGCCGGACTCGAGGCGGGTGCCTACTCGGTGGAGGCACGGCGCGACGGCTTCGCCGAGGCGACGATCGATCCTGTCCGTCTGGAGGCGGGCGTGCCGACGCCGCCCGTCGACGTCTGGTTGCTGCCGGGCGCAACGATCAGCGGCTTCATCCATCGCCCTGACGGCTCGGGAGCCAAGGGATTCGTGGTGCGGACTCGGGCGGACGGGGGCGAGGCTCGCCTCTTCGGCGGAGGGCCGGCCGATCCGACCGGCGAGGACGGTGCCTTCTCCATCGCGGGGCTGCGCGCGGGCGAGACGTACTCCCTCACGATCCTGGGGCGTGGCGGAGTGGCCCTTCAGCGCGAAGGGATCCTGGCGCCCGCGGCCGACCTCGAGGTCGTGGTGGGCGGCGCCGGCCGAATCGCGGGTCACGTGATCGACGCTCAGACCCAGAAGCCCTTGACCGAGTTCACGGCCACGTACGCCCCGGACACCGGAACGGCCGGTCCCGGAGGCCGCGCGCGCGGAGGAGGAGGGGCTCCGCCGCGAGGACCACGGCGAGCTGCCGAGGAGGACGATGACAACGGCAGCTCGTCCTCCGCCGACGGAACTTTCCTCATCGAGGACGTCCCTCCGGGGACGTGGTCGGTGACGGTGGAGGCGGACGGCTACGAGAGGGCCCGCGTCAGCGGCGTGGCGGTGCGGGAGGGGGAAACGACGCCGGACGTCCAGGTGAAGGCGTCGCGAGGTCGAGTTCTCGCCGGCCGCACGATCGACGCCTTGACTGGGCGACCGGTGCCCGGCGTATCGGTCACGGGCAGCAACGCGAGCGGGGCCGGCCCCGGCGGCGCGGCAGCGACCTTCGCTCTCACCGACGCCGACGGCCGATTCGATCTGGCCGGTCTTTCCGTTGGAACCTACCGGCTCCAGACGCAGCACCCGGACTACGCTGAGGCGAGCGAGATCGTGGACGTGGAGCAGCCGGCGACGAACACCGAGATTCGCCTTTCGTCGGGTGGGGCGCTGGCGGGCCTGGTCATCTCAGAGTCCGGCGCGCCTCTCGCGGGAGCTACCGTCTCGGTGCAATCAGGAGCCGGCGGCGGGCGCTTCGGTGGCGGAGGTCCAGGCTCGGGTTCCTCGAGCGTGAGCGACGACGCGGGCGGTTTCCACTTCGACCGACTGACGGCCGGACGGTATACCGTGAGCGGCACCCTGGGCGCACGGGCCAGCGCGCCCCTGGACGTGGCCCTCGCCGCGGGGGAGTCGCGGAGCGACCTGCGGATCGCACTTGGCGGAGGGACGACACTTCGAGGCCGGGTGTCGGGCCTCGGGAGTGATCTCCGCGGCACCGTCAACGTGGCCGCCACGGGCCCGAACGGCTACTTCGCCGGCGTGCGGCCGACCGTCGACGGCACGTTCTCCCTGACGGGCGTGCCGGCGGGCAGCATTCACCTTCGCGCCACCACCGGCAACTTCTCCACGGGCACTCGCTCCGCCTCCACCGACGTCACGATCGCCGACGGCCAAACCGAGGCCGAAGCCGACATCGTGTTCACGGCCGGCGACACGCTGTCGGGAACGGTCACCCGGGGCGGCGAGCCCGAGTCCGGCGTCATGGTGACCGTCGCTCCCGCCGGCCAGGGGCCCACGGGCACCGCCCGCACCGACTCGGCCGGCAACTACGGCGTCTCCGGCCTGAGCGACGGCGACTACGCGGTGGTGGCATCTCCGGCCCGGGGGGCCGCACGGCGACAGAGCGTGCAGATCTCCGGTGACCAGACCCTCGACTTTGTCCTTCCGCTCTCGGCCATCGGCGGCGTGGTTGTGGAAGCCGGCTCCGGACTCCCCCTCGCGGGGGCCGACGTGTCGGTGGATTCCGGTGACGGAGGGCCACGGGGCGGGTCCCGTTCCACCACCGACAGCAACGGTCGCTTCGATATCGAAGGCCTGGAACCCCAGTCCTACTCGCTGACCGCGCGCCTGACCAGGTATGCCTACGAGAAGCGAACCGTCGATGCCTCGGCCGACGGAAGCACCTCCCTCACCATCGAGCTGCGGCGCGGCGAAGGCCTCGGGGTGCGAGCGCTCGACGGCGTCTTCGGCGTCCCACTCCGTGACCTCTTCGCGGAAGCGCGCGACAACGCGAACTCGGTGGTCTTCGGAGGGCGCGTTTCCCTCGACAGCGACGGACGAGGCCAGGTTCCCTCTCTTCGGCCGGGAGCTTACGCGGTGCGTCTCGGGGCTCCGGGCTACGCGCCGTTGAAGCTAGGCGTCACGATTCCGTCTCCAACCCTCGAACTGGCCTTCACCGCCGGAGGCACGGTGGACATTCGAATCGGGCCCGCAACGATGTCGCGGAGCCCTCAGGCGCGCCTGCTGGACTCCTCGGGAAGCCCCTTCCCCGTCGGGCCTTTCTCTCCCGACGGCTGGTTCGCGCTATCGACTCCCGACCGACGTATCGAGCACGTGACTCCCGGCGGCTACACCCTCGTCGTCGCGGACGGCACCTCGAAATTGATTTCGGTGACCGAGGGCGGCACCGTCCCCATCGAGCTGCCCTGAGGCTTCTTCAGGGACGCAAGTAGCGCTCGCGAATGGCCGCGAGCGCCGGCTTGCCTTGCGGGGTGAAGTCCCGCAGCTCTCGGCCGACGGCAGGACCGGCAGCCCCCAAGCCCGGATGCCACTTCCAGACGAACGTTCCCCCGAACCAGGGCTGGTCCCAGACGCTGGCGAACATCGCCTGGTACGCGTCCCGTTGCACGCCCAAGTCGACGGCGCCCGCCGTGTCCCACTTCCACGGCTCGGCGAGACATCCGGCGAGGCTGCGGTAACCGACCTCCGTGAATACGATCCTCCGCCCCGCGCGCATCGAGAGAGCAGCGAGGCGCGCCACGATCGGTGCCCAGGCGGCGCGGATCTCTTCGGGCTTCGGATGCTCCGACGGCGTCAAGGGGTAGTAGGCCTGCACGCCGATGAAATCGAGGTCCCCCCAGAAGGCGACGTTGTCGGCCTCGTGCCAGTTGGCGCAGTAGGTGATCGGACCGTGGTAAGCCTGGCGAATCCGCGCGATGAGGCGCCTCCAGTCGTCGGTGCGGCGCGACGCCTTCGGCAGCTCGGTTCCAATCGCCAGCCCCTCCATCTGTTCGCGCTCGGCAAGCTCGGCGTAGTGCAGGATGAAGACCTCGTAGGCGGCGAACCACTGCTGCCAATCCGCTTCGGTCCTCATGTCGATGTCGCCCACCCATTCCCCGGTGTGGACCCAAAGGTGAGGCTTGAGGAGCGTCCGGATCCCGCGGGCGCGGGCGAGGCGGGCGGTCTCGGCGAGACCGTCGTCGGTCTCTCCCCACATCCCCCAGAAGAAGTGGAGTCCTCCGCCGGACAGAGCGACTTCGGGGGCGCTGACGGAGGGCGACCAGCCAAAGGGAGTCTGCGAAATCCAGTCGGCGCCGATGCCCTTCAGCGGATCGAGGGCCGCGCCGTCGATCTTGCGTCCGGCCTCCCACGAGACGCCGCGCATCTTCGTCTGGGCGGGCGACGGCGTGGGAGACGTTGGCGGAGCCACGAGTGCGGCCAGGGCCGCGACGGCGATGAGCCCGGGCACGCGCCCCTCCGTCACCTCGAAGCGGCCGCCAGGGACGCCGCGGGGGCGGCGGTTAGGGGAGGCGCCTGAGCCCGACGTTCCCCGACCTGCTGCCGCCACATCGCGTAGTAGAGCCCCTTGAGGTCCAGAAGCTCTTCGTGGCCTCCGGCTTCGACGATCCGCCCGCGCTCCAGGACGAAGATGCGATCGGCGTGCATCACCGTGGAGAGGCGATGGGCGATGAGAACCGTCATCAAGTCGCGGCTCGTCGCGACGTCGCGAATCGTCAGGCTGATCTCCTCCTCGGTCAGGGAGTCGAGGGAGGACGTCGCTTCGTCGAAGACGAGGAGGTGCGGTCGCCTCAGAAGGGCGCGGGCAATCGACAGGCGCTGCTTCTCTCCTCCCGAGACCTTGACGCCTCCCTCGCCGATGACGGTATCGAGGCCACGGTCGGCCCGCGCCAGGAGGCTCTGACAGGAGGCCTTCCGCAGGACCTCGAGGCACTCGGCGTCGGTGGCGTCGGGGCGGACGAAGAGGAGATTCTCGCGGATCGAACCGGAGAAGAGCTGGGTGTCCTGCGTGACGAATCCGATCTTCTCGCGAAGCTCGTTCAGCGCGACTTCGGTTCCGAGCCGGTCGTTGTACAAGATGCGCCCCGACTGGGGCCGATAGAGACCGACGAGGAGCTTGACCAGCGTTGTCTTCCCAGCCCCTGAAGGCCCGACGAAGGCTATGGTCTCGCCGCGTCGAAGGCCGAAGGTGATATCGGAGAGCGCCGGAGCCGACGCCGTCTGGTGGGTGAAGCCCACGCGGTCGAATGAGAGGGTCGTGAGCTCCCCGAGCGCGATCGGGTTCGATGGCCGAGGTTCGACGGGCATGTCGAGGATCGCCTGGAAGTTCTCGAGAGAGGCCTCGGTCTCCCGGTAGATGTTGATGATGTTCCCAAGCTCCTGGAGAGGACCGAAGATGAAGAAGGAGTAGATCCAGAGCGAGAAGAACTGCCCCACGGTGATCTGCTGGGCGAAGATCAGGTACAGCATGAAGAAGAGGATGCTCGTGCGGAGCGCATTGACGCTCGTCCCCTGGATGAAGCTCAGGCTGCGGAGGTAGCGGACCTTCTTCAGCTCGAGCTTCAGGATCTTGCCGGTGGTGGCGTTGAGCCGCGCCACCTCCTGGCTCGCGAGACCCAGGCTCTTGACCAGCTCGATGTTCCGGAGGGACTCGGTGGTGGATCCCGCGAGGGCCGTGGTCTCCGCCACGATCACCTTCTGGATCGTCTTGATCTTTCGCGAGAGCACCGAGCTCAGGACGCCAAGCACGGGCACGGTCAGGAAGTAGACGGGTGCGATGAGCCAGTGGACGCTGAAGGCGTAGACCATCACGAAGACGATCCCCACGAGGGTCGTGAACAGGACGTTCACCGAGGCCGCGATGAGCTTCTCGACGTCGGCCCGGACCTTTTGGAGCTTCCCAAGGGTCTCGCCGCTGCGCTGGTCCTCGAAGACTTGATAAGGAAGCTCGAGGGAATGTCGGATGCCGTCGGAATAGAGCTGCGCCCCGAGACGCTGGGTGACCACGTTGACGAAGTAGTCCTGGAAGTTCTTGGCGACGCGGGAGACGAAGGCGACGCCTACCGCCGCGAGGAGAAGCAGGATGACACCGTGAAAGAACTGTGACGTGGTGTATTCCTTGTACCGGAGGGCGTACGAGTCGATCACGTGGCGAAGGATGAGCGGATCCAACAGGGAGAAGACCTGGTTGGTCGTGGCGAGGAGGAGAGCGAGGAGCACGAGGCCCCAG
Source organism: Vicinamibacteria bacterium (assembly GCA_041493035.1). Classification (GTDB taxonomy): domain Bacteria; phylum Acidobacteriota; class Vicinamibacteria; order Fen-336; family Fen-336; genus JBGPYB01. Next base: position 10,269 of record JBGPYB010000094.1, read on the forward strand.
TACTGCCGGACGTACGAATAGAGGAGTTTCATCGGTCGAGAAGTCAGCATAGCATTTGACGCCCGCGGTCGTCCGGGCTTAACGTCCGAGGCACCGACATGCCCTCCGTCCAGGAGTTCATCGCCAAGAAAAACTTCCCCAAGGCCCTGGAGTTGATCCGCGCGGACCTCGCCGGTCGGCCCAAGGATCCGCGCCTGCGCTTGCAGCAGGCCGACGTTCTCATCATGGCGGGGCGCGACAAGGAGGCCGTTCCGGTGCTCCTCGGCCTCGCCGACGAGCATGCGAGCGAGGGCTTCGCCGCCAAAGCCATCGCCGTGCTGAAGCGGATCGAGAAGATAGCACCCGGGCGCCGGGACGTGGAGGAACGGCTCGCCCACCTGATCCAGGAGAAGGTGCGGACATCACCGTCGGCGGCCAGGCCCGCGGCGGCGATGGAGATCGGCCTCGAGGAATTCGATCCGTCGGCCAACATCGGCTTCGAGTCTCCCGCGATTTCAGCACCCGTCGAGCTGGCGATGGAGGCCGAGCCGGAAGCGATCTCCGTGGAGCCCGAACCCGTCATGGAAGCTCCGAGCGTGCCCGTCGCCAGCGCGTCTTCTGCCATCACCATTCAGGACGACGACCTCGAGGGCCTGGACTACGTCGCTTCCAACGAGGATCTGATGGAGGTCGCCCCGGAGCCTCAACCCGTGCTGTCGACGCCCCTCTTCGAAGGCTTCTCGCAAGACGAGCTTCTGGCCGTCATGCGGGGAATGACCCTCAAGACCTTCGCCCCGGGCGATGTGTTGATGGCCGAGGGCGCGCCCGGCGACAGCCTCTACGTCCTCACGACGGGAACGGTGAAGTGCTGGGTCAAGGACCGCAAGGGGCACTATATGAAGGTGCAGGAGCTGCCGGAAGGTGCCTTCTTCGGCGAAATCTCGGTGCTCACTGGCAAGCCCCGCACGGCGACTCTGACGGCGGCGTCGGACTGCGAGGCGCTCGAGCTCGACAAAAAGACACTGGATAGCATCACGGCCAAGCATCCCCACGTGCGCGAGGTGCTCAAGAGGTTCCACGAGCAGAGGGCCCAGGATACGGTCGAGGCGATCCTCAAGAAGAGGGGCTGACGCTGGCCTCGAAGCTTAATTGACTTTTTCGTACAGATTGCCTACCCTGGACGGGCCGGGATCAATTGCGGGAGAGGTGATGAGCTCGGAAGTACCTACAGTCGAAGAGCTTGCCAACCAGGAGTACAAGGCTGGTTTCATCACGGACATCGAGTCCGAGGCGATTCCGGCCGGACTCAGCGAGGACGTGGTCCGGCTCATCTCCACGAAGAAGAACGAGCCGAAGTTCCTCCTCGACTGGCGCCTCAAGGGCTACCGTCACTGGCTCACGATGACCGAGCCCAGGTGGCAGAACGTCCACTACCCCGCGATCGACTACCAGAGCATCGTCTACTACTCGGCTCCGAAGCAGAAGAAGGGCGGGCCGAAGAGCCTCGAGGACGTCGACCCGAAACTCCTCGAGACGTACGAGAAGCTCGGCGTCCCGCTCCACGAGCGAGCGCGGCTCGCGGGTGTCGCCGTGGACGCCGTTTTCGACAGCGTGTCGGTGGCCACGACCTTTCGCGAGAAGCTCGCCGACGTGGGCGTCATCTTCTGCTCCTTCTCCGAGGCGGTGCAGAACCACCCGTTGCTCGTGGAGAAGTACCTGGGCTCGGTCGTCCCGTACACCGACAACTACTTCGCTGCCTTGAACTCCGCCGTCTTCTCCGACGGCTCCTTCTGCTTCATCCCGAAGGGCGTGCGCTGCCCCATGGAGCTCAGCACCTACTTCCGCATCAACGCCGCCAACACGGGGCAGTTCGAGCGGACGTTGATCGTGGCCGAGGACAAGGCCTACGTGAGTTACCTCGAAGGATGTACCGCCCCGATCCGCGACGAGAATCAGCTACACGCCGCCGTTGTCGAGCTGGTGGCCCACGAGGACGCGCAGATCAAGTACTCGACGGTGCAGAACTGGTACCCCGGCGACAAGGACGGCAAGGGCGGGATCTACAACTTCGTGACCAAGCGCGGCAAGTGCCTGGGAGCGCGATCGAAGATCTCCTGGACCCAGGTCGAGACCGGCTCCGCCATCACATGGAAGTACCCGAGCTGCATCTTGCAGGGAGACGACTCCGTCGGGGAGTTCTATTCGGTGGCTGTCACCAATAACTACCAGCAGGCCGACACCGGCACGAAGATGATCCACATCGGGAAGAACACCAAGAGCACCATCGTGTCGAAAGGAATCTCCGCAGGCCATGGACAGAACGCGTACCGGGGCCTCGTGAAGATCGGGAAGCGGGCCGACGGCGCCCGCAATTACTCGCAGTGCGACTCTCTTCTCCTCGGCGATCAGTGCGGGGCTCACACCTTCCCCTACATCGACGTGGAGAACTCCACCGCCCAGATGGAGCATGAAGCTTCGACGTCGAAGATCGGCGAAGACCAGCTCTTCTACTTCCAGTCCCGCGGGATCTCGGCCGAGGACGCGGTCAACATGATCGTGAACGGCTTCTGCAAAGAGGTCTTCAAGGAGCTTCCGATGGAGTTCGCGGTCGAAGCCCAGAAGCTCCTGGGCGTGAGCCTCGAGGGAAGCGTCGGCTGACCCTTCGGCCGGCAGGTTGGCCGAAGCCCCGGCTCCGCCGTATACTCGCCGTTCTTCATTCGACAAGGGCTGGCCGCGACCCCGACGTCCGGGCCGAGGGCCGAGAGAGCACGAACAGCCAAGGGTATCGGCCAATGCCGCAAGAGTACAAAGTCCGTCTCGGCGACGGCAGCGAGATCGGACCCATGAGCCTCCAGTCGGTCCGCGACTGGCACCGCCAGGGTCTCCTCGAGGCGAAGAGCGGAGTGCTGCGGCCGGGGTCGAAGCGTTGGACGACCCTCGACCAGGTCCTCGAGCCGCAGGCCTTCGGAAAGTCGTCGGGATCCAAGACCTCGCCGCCCCCCCCGCCCCCGACGGCGGCGCGCCGCGAGCGGGACGATGTCCGTGGGCCGCTCGTGTCGGTGGACCCACGGAAGCTCGGCTTGGCTGCCGCCGCTCTGCTGGTCGTCGTCGGGATGGGCGCCGGCTACAGGTTCTTCACTCGGGATGGGCCAGCCAAGGGCACCGGCGAGTCCCTCGCGGCGACGCCGGATCCTCTCGACGCCTTGGTGCGTCAAGCCGTGCAGACGGCCACGACGGAGGTTCCGGTCCTGACGCCCGCCGCGGCCCAGCTGCTCATGGAGCGCAGCCAGGCCCGAATCATGGAGCCCGATCAGTTGTTCCGGCGCAGCCTCGAAGCGCTCACACGCGCTCAGCCTTCGTGGAGCGCCGGCGAGGTGAGAGAGGTGGGCCAGATCACGAACGCGCTCTACGCGAACCTCTCGGGACGTGATCGCACACGTCTGGCCGCCTATATCGACCGCGTCCGCGGGCGCCTTCCGACGACGACGCAGGAAGACCGAGAGATGTGCGGGCTCATGAAGAACGCCGTGCTCCACCTCCCCGCGCCCATGAGACAACGGCTCCAGGCGTTCTACGAGAAGGCCGTCCGCGCCGCGGCATGATGGCCTGATCCCTTGGGAGAGCCCGCGGCAAACAGCGTGATCCTCCTGGGCGGCGGGCTGGCCAGCGGCCTCATTGCCTATCGGCTGGCGGCGACGCGCCCCGACGTGCGCCTTCGGGTGATCGAGCGGGAACAGAGCCTCGGTGGACACCACACCTGGTCCTTTCACACGGGCGACCTGCTCGCGGCGGAGCGCGAGTGGCTGGCGCCTCTCGTCGAACGAAGCTGGGAGAGCTACGACGTGAGCTTCCCGGGTCTTCGGCGGCGACTCACGGGCGGTTACCACTCGGTGACGTCGGAGCGCTTTCACGCCGTGATCAGCCAGGCCCTCGGCGACCGCGTGCGCCTCGGAGCCTCGGTCGAGAACGTCGCTCCCAAGAGCGTCGTCGTCGATGGCCAGGAGCTCCATGCGGCGTGCGTGATCGACGGGCGCGGCTTTCCGTCCCAACACCCTCTGGTTCTCGGCTATCAGAAATTCCTGGGCCGGCGTGTGCGCCTCAGAGCCCCTCACGCCTTGGGCGCACCCATCCTGATGGACGCAACGGTGCCGCAGCACGAAGGATTCCGCTTCCTGTACGTGCTTCCCTGGGACGAGACGTCGCTGCTCCTCGAAGACACCCGGTACAGCGACACGCCCGACCTCGACCGCCCGCGTCTTCGCGAGGAGATCGCGCACTACGCCACAGCGCGAGGCTGGGTCATCGAGCAGGTTCTGAGCGAGGAGGAGGGGGTCCTCCCCATTCCCATGGGGGGCCCGATCGAGTCCTTCCTGGACCAGGGTGCTCTCGGAGTGCCAAAGGCGGGCATGCGAGCGGCGCTCTTCCACGCCACGACCGGCTACTCGCTTCCGGAAGCCGTGCGGCTGGCTGACGCGCTCGCCGCCCTGCCTTCACTGGAAAGCGAGACCGTCGCAGCCTTGGTGCGACGCCGGGCGATCGATGGGTGGAACCGGGGGCGCTTCTTCCGCTTCCTCAATCGGATGCTCTTCAAGGCTGCGGCTCCGGAGCACCGTTTCAAGGTGCTCGAGCGCTTCTATCGGCTGCCCGAGGAGACGATCCGTCGCTTCTACTCGGGGAGCCTGACGGCCCTCGACCGCGTCCGGCTCCTGACCGGGAGGCCGCCTGTTCCCCTCGGCCGCGCGGCCCGCTGTCTGTTCGAGTCGAAGATCCCGGCGTGAGCGCGCCTCGCGCGGCAGTGATCGGTAGCGGCTTCGGCGGCCTCGCCCTCGCGGTGCGGCTCCAGGCCGCAGGCATCCCCACCACCCTCGTGGAGAAGCGTGATCGGCCCGGTGGGCGCGCCTACGTCTACCACGATGAGGGCTTCACGTTTGACGCGGGCCCGACGGTCATCACGGCTCCCGATTGCTTGAAGGAGGTCTTCGAGATCGCACAGCGGAAGATTGAGGACTACGTGACCCTGGTCCCGGTGAGCCCCTTCTATCGCCTCTTCTGGGAAGACGGCTACCGCTTCGACTACTCGGGCGACTCCGATTCCACCTTCGAGCAGATCCGGAAGAAGAGCCCGGAGGACGTGGAAGGGTACAAGGCGTTTCTTCGTTACAGCGAGGAGGTGTTCGCCCAGGGTTACACGCGCCTCGCCCACGTTCCGTTCCTCGACTGGTGGAGCATGGTGCGCGTCGCGCCCCAGCTCCTGCGCCTCGAAGCCTATCGCTCGGTCTATTCGATGGTTTCGAGGTTCATCCAGGATCCCCACCTGCGCCAGACGTTCAGCTTCCACTCGTTGCTGGTCGGAGGGAATCCCTTCACGGCCTCTTCGATCTACACCCTGATCCACTTTCTCGAGCGGAGCGGCGGAGTCTGGTTTCCTCTGGGCGGCACCGGTGCGCTGGTGGAAGCGTTGGTGCGCCTCTTCCGCGAGCTCGGCGGCCAGGTGCGCTTGGGCTCCGAGGTCACTGAAATCCTCACTCGTGACGGCCGGGTCGCGGGGATCGCCACCAAGGACGGCTGGCGCGAGCGATTCGACATCGTGGCGAGCAACGCCGACGTGGCCCACACCTATCGCCGGCTCCTGGCTCAAGAGCCGCGGGCGGAGAGGGCGGCGCGGCGCCTCGAGAGGATGCGGTACAGCATGTCGCTCTTCCTCATCTACTTCGGTACGCGGCGGCGATACCCCCACCTGGCGCACCACAACGTGCTCTTCGGACCACGCTATCGCGAGCTGCTCACCGACATCTTCGACAAGGGAATCCTCGCCGACGATTTCTCTCTCTACCTCCACGCCCCGACGGTCACCGACCCGTCCATGGCTCCGCCCGGCTGCGAAGCCTTCTATGTCCTCGCACCGGTGCCCCATCTCGGCAAGGCGCCCATCGACTGGACAATCGAGGGCCCGCGCTACGCCGATCGCATCCTCGACTATCTCGAGGCGCGGTACATCCCCGGGCTTCGTCAAGACCTCGTGACGCGTCGAATATTCACGCCGCTGGATTTCGAACGAGAGCTGCTGGCATACCACGGGGCCGCATTCTCTCTCGAGCCAGTCCTCAGCCAGAGCGCCTTTTTTCGCGTCCACAACCGTGACGATCGGATTGCCGGCCTATACTTCGTGGGCGCTGGAACTCATCCCGGCGCGGGCATTCCGGGCGTCGTGAACTCGGCAAGAGCGACGGCGGGCTTGATACTCGAGGACGCTCTGGCGAAAAGAGAGCGGGCGTGAGATGAGGGGCCAGGACGAGATCCTCGATCGTTGCCGGGTCATCATCCAGGAGGGATCCAAGAGCTTCGCCCAAGCGGCTTGCCTCTTCGATCCGAAGACTCGCGACGCGGCATTTCTCCTCTACGCGTGGTGCCGGCATTGCGACGACCAGATTGACGGCGAGCACCTGGGCTACAAGAACGCAGGCGAGGATTGTGGCGACCGAGGCGACCGGCTGGCTCACCTCTACGAGAAGACGCGAGCCGCCCTCCGGGGCGAGGCATCTCAGGACCCTGTCTTCGCTGCTCTTCAGCGGGTCGTCACCAGTTACGAAATCCCTGAACGTTACCCTCTCGAGCTTCTCGAAGGCTTCGCCATGGACGTGGAGGGTCGGCGCCACGCGGGCCTGGACGAGCTGTTCCTCTATTGCTACCACGTGGCGGGCACCGTCGGCCTGATGATGGCCCACATCATGGGCGTGCGCGACGAGTGGACGCTCAGGCGGGCTGCCGATCTCGGGATCGCTCTTCAGATGACAAACATCGCCCGAGACGTCATCGACGACGCGCGATCGGGGAGGGTGTACCTTCCCCTCGGCTGGCTGGAGCGTGCAGGGGTCCCGGCGGACGAGATCGCCGATCCGCGCTACCGAGTTCAGTTGGCGCGGGTCGTGGAACAGCTCATGGCCGAAGCCGATCGCTACTACGATTCGGGGGCGCGAGGGCTCTGCCGGCTGCCGTTCCGTTCCGCCTGGGCCGTGGCCGTGGCCCGCGGTGTCTACCGCGAGATCGGCGAAACCGTTCTTCGCCTGGGCGACCGGGCCTGGGACGAGCGAGCCATCGTGCCGAAGCATCGCAAGCTCGCCCAGGTGGGCCGGGGTCTCGTGGCCGCGGGCTTCTCGTCGAGCGTCGGACGCCTCCAGGGCGCTCCCCCCCGCTCCGACCTCTGGACCAAGGAACCGAGCCTGGACTAATTTCCAGGTGAGCCCGCCGACCACCATTCAAGGCACCTCCGCCCGGAACCGCCCCTGTCGACCGCAGGAGACACAACCCGTCCCTCTCCACTACCCATAGCCTTGACCAGGAGATCATAATTCGGCGGCCAACCTTCAGTACCACTTCTGGCCTTGCCGAGACGTTCGGGCATGAATTCATGCATCTCTGTGGACTTGGGCCAGATCCGGGCGGCCGCGGAAGTAACGTTCCGATCTATGGGGCCAACGCCGACGCCGCGGACTGTGGATCCGGGGGGCTGTGATGCGGTTCGCGTGTTGGGCACCGCTTTTTCTTGCCTCGGTTCTTCTGGGTCAGTCAAAGAATACGGCCCCCAAGCGGGGAAGCGTGTCGGAGGCCGCGCAGGTCGTGGAAGAAGTACTCCGGAACGTCGTGTCAAAACGCTGTCAAGAGACCTTGTGCCTGCTCGCGGTCAAAGGAAAGGCGCTCGACGCTCAGCACCTCGCGACCTTGGCGCAATTCGGCCAAGTGGCTGCACCCGCCGCCAGCGACCTCAAGCTGGATGAGTCTGGGATGTCCGGAGCTGCTCGTTCCCGCGGAGCACAGGTGATCGACATCCTGAAGGTAACCGTGGAACGCGATACTGCGGTCGCCCAGGTGCATGTCTACTCATCCATCATTGACACGACCCTCTGTCGATATCGCGTGCAGCGGGCGAAATCAGGCTGGCATGTGGAGGAACCCGTCGAGTGCACGGCGTGAGAAGAAGACCTACTCGGGCGGCACGCCTCCGGTGACGGACCCGCCCGAGGTCTTTACCTACGACCTCGCGGGACAGCTCCTGAGCGAACAGAGCAGCAAGAACGCGAGTACCGTCGCCTATACCTACGACCTGGGCGGCAACCGTCTACGACAGCGCGGGAAACAGGACCCGGAAGCAGCAGCTCGACTACACAGAGGACTACACGTACGACCTGCTCTACCGGCTGACCGGGGTGAACCGCACGGGGTCGACACCCCCGTCGCAATGGGCCTACGGCTACGACCCCGTCGGCAACCGGATCGCCGAGCAGATCGACAACAGCGTGCTCAGCTCCTCCTACGACCAGCGTAACCAACTGAACACGAGGGGGACGGGAGGATCGCTCCCCCTCCACGTCAAGGGCACGCTGAACGAGCCTGGGACCGTTACCGTGAATGGTCTGGCGGCGAGGATGAGCCCAAGCAACACGTTCGACGCGGACGTCACGGCGGCCTCGGGGAGCAGTACCCTGTCTCTCGTGGGCCGGGACGTCAGCGGGAACCAGACCACGGCGAACTACAGCGTGAGCCTCTCGGGCACCGGGGCGACGTTCGCCTACGACCCGAACGGCAACCTCAGCCAGAAGGTCGAGGGAAGCATCACTACGACCTACACCTGGGACGCCGAGAACCGCCTGCTCCAAGTCCAGAACAACGGCAGCACGGTCGCCGCCTTCTCG
>JBGPYB010000058.1:0-26712 GCA_041493035.1 Vicinamibacteria bacterium
CGAAGTACATCAGGAGAAGCCTTACGTTTCCGACGAGCGGCCGGAACTCCGACACGTCGGCGACCTGCCCAGTCAGGTGCAAGATGAGCGGTTCGGTCACGAACTCGCTCAGGGCCTGCAACAGGACTCCAGTGCCAAGACCGAGGACCATGACCCGCGACCAGCTGGCCGGCTTCGCGAAACCGACTCCTCTCCAACCGATTCCGCGCAACCACAGCGACAGCCACCCGAGCATCAGAATAGGCAGCGTTTCATCAACCGGGATGATCCGCAGGACGCGATGACCGATGGTGAGGGCGAGCACGAGCACGATCTCGATCGCGGCTGCAGCCCTGGTGTTCAACCGAGACGAGATAGCATTCCGCAAACCAGCGCTCACGCCGTGTCACCTTCCCTCGCCCCGATCCGGTCGCTACGATAGCCTAGGTTGGGCGAAGACCCCATAGTAGGTGTGCGAGTAGAGGCGGCGCGTCGGCACTGAAAGCCACGGACGGAAGCCACCGGACGAAAAGAGTCGCGTGAGATCCTTTGCCTCTGTGGCCGTGGCCGTTTACCTCGGGCTTGTGGCGTCGGTCGCTACTACCCAGAGCACCGGAACAGAAGGCTTGGTTCGCCCGGGCCGACCGGCAGGATTCCTCCCGCAGTTCGAATGGATGAGCGACCTGCTCAAGAGTCGGCCCCGGGGCCCGTGGACGAGAGTCGCAGGGGGAGAGCGGGCCGGACGCTGAGGCAGCACCGCGAGTACACCGTGGATCTATGATGATCAAGCTAGGTAGGACGTTTTCAGGCCTCTTCCAGAGGGCCAAGGAGAAGCGACGATGAAGACGATGAACAGGATGCTCTTGGGCGCGGCCGCCCTCGCGCTCTGTCTCCCCGCGCAGGCTCAGACTGCGGGCACTGCCGCCAGCGAAGACGCGATCCGCAAGCTCTCGGCGGATTTCGCGGCCGCTTGGGCGAAGGATGACACCAAGGCGATGGCCGCCCTCTGGGCGCCGGACGGGGATCTCATCAACCCCTGGCTCCGGGTGGCCAAGGGACCGGCCGAGATCGAGAAGCTGTTCGAGGAAGAGCACTCGACCCTATTCAAGGGCACGAGCTACGGCTTGAAAGTCTCCGGTGTGCGGTTTCTCGGCGCCGACGTTGCGATCGCGGACTGGGAGTCGACGATCACGGGGATGAAGGGCTCCGGCGGGAACGTCGTGCCCCCCATGCCGCCGCACCATGTCACGCTCGTGCTTCAGCGGAAGGCCGGGAAGTGGTGGATCGTGGCCGCGCGCCCGGTCATCGCACCGCCGCCGCCCCCCGGCCCGCCGCCGGGGAAGTAGCCGGAGGATCGCCGGACGTCGGTGCCTTGATGGGGTGTAGACTCGACCCCATCGATGACGCTGTCTGCGGGAACCTCCCTGGGGCCCTACCGCATCCTCGGGCCGCTTGGCGCTGGGGGGATGGGTGAGGTCTACCGGGCGCGGGACAATAAGCTGGACCGGGACGTCGCGATCAAGGTCCTCCCCCAGTCCGTCGCAGCAGATCCCGACACGCTGGCGCGGTTCGAGCGCGAGGCGAAGGCCGTCGCGGCACTTTCTCCTCAGAACATTCTTGCGATTCACGACTTCGGGAACCATGACGGCGTCGCATACGCCGTCATGGAGCTTCTGGAGGGCGAGACGCTGCGTGGGAAACTCGACTCCGGGCCCATCTCCCAGAAACAGGCCGTGGACTACGCGCTTCAGGTCGCCAAAGGGTTGTCCGCCGCCCACGAGAAGGGCATCGTCCACCGAGACCTGAAGCCCGAGAACCTGTTCGTCACCAAGAGCGGCCACCTCAAGATTCTCGACTTCGGCCTGGCAAAGAAGGTCAATCCGGTTGACCCTGTCGAGGGGCCGAGCGCACCCACAGCGAGCCACCACACAGAGCCAGGCACCGTGATGGGGACGGTGGGTTACATGTCGCCGGAGCAGGTGCGAGGGCTTCCCGTCGATCACCGCTCGGACATTTTCTCCTTCGGCGCGATTCTCTACGAGATGCTCTCGGGCAAGAGAGCGTTCAGTCGGCCCACGGCGGCGGACACGATATCCGCGATCATGAAGGAGGAGCCGCCGGAGCTGTCGGAGTCGGGGAAGGTCATCTCGCCCGCGCTCGACCACATCGTCAAGCACTGCATCGAGAAGGACCGGATCGGCGGTTTCACTCCGCCCACGACATTGCCTTCGCGCTCTCAGAGGCATCGGGTCCGACGACGACAAGTGGCGTGCAGCTCGCAGCGCCACCGGCCGGGAAGAGGAAGATCCTCATCGTTGCCGCCGCCATGGTCGTTCTCGCCGCCGGGGGCGTCTTCCTCCTGCGGCGGACGCACAGAGGCGGAGGCGAAGCCGGAGGCGTCAAGCGCGTGGCCGTCTTGCCATTCGAGAACCTGGGGTCGCCCGAGGACGACTACTTCACCGACGGCATCGCGGATGAGATTCGAGGCAAGCTGACATCTTTGCCCGGCTTTCAGGTGATCGCACGCGGCAGCTCGACACCCTACAAGAAAACGACCAAGACACCGAAGCAGATCGCCGAGGAGCTCGAAGTCGGTTACCTTCTGACAGCCACCGTGCGTTGGGAGAAGAGCGGCGGCACCAGCCGCGTCCACGTCAGCCCCGAGCTGACCGAGGTGTCAGGCTCTGGAGCACCTACGTCCAAGTGGCAGCAGCCGTTCGACGCGGCGTTGACCGACGTGTTCCAGGTGCAGTCGGACATCGCCGCGCGGGTCGCGCAGGCGCTGGGCGTGGCTCTCGGGGCGGGCGACGAGAAGCGGCTATCCGAGAAACCCACGCAGAACCTCGCCGCCTACGACGCCTTCCTCAAGGGCGAGGAGGCTTCGAAAGGCATGGCCGTTAGCGATCCGCCCAGTTTACGGAAAGCGCTCGGCTTCTATGAGCAGGCCGTGGCGCTCGATCCCGGCTTCGTTCAGGCGTGGGCGCAGCTTTCGCAGGCGAACTCCATCCTGTATTACACCTCCACGCCCACGCCCACGCTCGCGGAGCGCGCCCGGCAGGCAGCCGAGAAGGCGGTCGCGCTCGCACCAAACCGCCCCGAGGGATACCTGGCACTCGGCAACTACCAACGGACAATTCCCCTGGACTTCCACCGCGCCCTGGAACAGTTTGCGAAAGGGCAACGCGTCGCGCCCGGGAACGCGGATCTTCTGTCGGAGACGGCGCGGGTCGAGGAGGCCCTCGGTCACTGGGATGCGGCCGTAGAGCACCTCAGGCAGGCCGAGCGCCTCGATCCACGATCGGTCAACACTGCGTCGACCCTGGGCAGGTCGCTCACGAGCTTGCGACGCTATCCAGACGCACGAGAAGCCCTCAACCGAGGGCTGGCCCTCGCGCCCGCCGACCTCGCTCTGATCGAGTTCAAGGCGATGACGTTCCTCGGCGAGGGAGACCTGGCCGGTGCCAGGGCCGTGCTCAAGGCCTCGCCCAAGGAGGTCGAGCCAACCGCGCTCGTGGCCTACCTGGCGACCTACTGGGATCTTGTTTGGGTCCTCGACGAGCAACAGCGCAAGCTATTACTGCGTCTGACACCGAGCGCGTTCGACGACGACCGGGGCGCCTGGGGCCTCTGCCTGGCTCAGGCCTATGCTCTCAACGGCGACGTCGCGAACGTGCGCACCTATGCCGAGGAGGCCAGGAAGGCCTTTGAGGAGCAGCTTCGCGCAACGCCCAATGATGATCAGCGCCACGTCGAACTCGGCCTCGCGCTGGCGTACCTCGGTCGAAAAGAGGAAGCGATCCGGGAGGGCGAGCGTGGCGTCGCCCTCGATCCCGTTTCGAAGGACGCCTACAACGGCACCTATGACCAGCACCTGCTTGCGCGGATCTACATGCTTGTGGGCGAGCCGGAGAAGGCGCTCGACCAGCTCGAGCCGCTCTTGAAAATCCCATACATCCTCTCGCCCGGCTGGCTGAGGATCGACCCCAACTTCGACCCCCTGCGAAAGAACCCAAGGTTCCAGAAGCTCGTCGCTGGCGCGAAGGGATGACCGGCTAATTCAGCTCGTTGCGGTAGACCTTTCCGTCCTTCATGACGAAGCCCACGGTCCCGAGCACCTTTACATCCTTGAGCGGGTCGCCGGAGACCGCCACGATGTCGGCGTAGGCTCCCGGCGCCACGACGCCGATCTCCCCGGCCATCCCGAGCATCTCGGCGGCGCGTGATGTCGCCGCCTGGATCGCCGCCATCGGCGGCATGCCGAACTCGACCATCCGCGGAAACTCTCGGGCGATTGGCTCCGACCAGGAGAAGCCGCCCGCGTCGGTGCCGAAGGCAATCTTGACGCCCGCCTTGTAGGCCCTCTCGAGCGACGGGCCGTGGACGGCCGCTCGCTTGCGGTCGCGCCTGCCCGCGGGTGTGCCCTCGGGCGCCCAACCGTCGTAGTAGACCGCCATCGTCGGGCAGAGCCAGGTTCCCTGCTTCACCATCTGGGCGATGGCCGCGTCGTCGAGCTCGAGGCCGTGCTCTATCGAGTCGCATCCGCCGTCGAGCGCCCGATGCAGCCCGACGCCGTTATAAGCATGACAGGCGACTTTCCTTCCCCAGCCGTGCGTCTCGTCGACGATGGCCTTGAGCTCCTCGACCGTCAGCGTCGGCTGCGAAACGAGATTGCCCTTGGGGTCGACCCAGGAGCGGTGCGTCATGTACACCTTGATCCAGTCGGCGCCGTGGTCGAGCTGCTCGCGGGCCGCCTTTCGGGCCTCGACGGGGCCGTCCACGAGCTGCGCCCCTTTGGGCACGTCCACCTCCGGCGCGTAGTCTTCGAGCGGATAGCCGCCGGTCGTCGAGATCGCGCGCGTGACGACGAACATCCGCGGCCCGGGGATGTAGCCCGCCTCGATCGCCTGCCGGATCCCGACGTCGCCGTACCCGGCCCCCTCGGTCTCGACATCCCGGATGGTCGTAAAGCCCTGCTCGAGAGCACGCCGGGCCGAGACCGTTGCCCGCGCGGCGCGAAAGGCGATCCCCTGCTTCAGGAGTTGCGCATCGTAGCCCCCCTCGGCCGGATCCTCTCCCTGAAGGAAGATGTGCGTGTGCGCATCGATCAAGCCGGGCAGGACGGTCGCCCGCGAGAGATCGATGACCTTCGCGCCGGCCGGCAACGCGGCGGTCGCCCCGTCTTCGACGCTCTCGATCCGATTGCCTCGGACGACGATCACCTGATCGTGTCGGGGCGCGGAGGACTTGCCGTCGAGGAGCACCCCCGCCCGGATGACGGTGACGGGCTCCTGATTCGCCGGTGTTTGCGCCCTCGCGTGGGACGAAAACGCGAGACCGGCGCCGAATACCGCCACAACAAGGCGCGTCGCAGGCATGTGCTCCTCCCCGCCGAGACGAAGCTCGGTACCGGAACGCTACGAACGATAGCATTTGCGCGCAATGGAAAGGCGCAGCAGTCGCTGAGCTAGAGGGGCACGGGAGCGAGGCGACTGAGAAAGCCGAGCGACCACGGCTCGTCCATCTGCCGTCTGCACTTGCGCCAGACCGGCGCGTGACTTAACGTGCCGTGATTCCATGATTGGCCAGACGGTCTCTCACTACCGCATCCTGGAGAAGCTGGGCGGCGGCGGCATGGGTGTCGTGTACAGGGGCGAAGACACTCGCCTGGGCCGCGGCGTGGCCGTCAAGTTCCTGCCTCCCGAGATCTCGAAGGACGCGAACGCCGTCGAGCGGTTCAAGCGCGAGGCGCGAGCCGCGTCTGCCCTGGACCACCCGTACATCTGCACGATCCACGACATCGGCGAGTTCGAAGGCGAGCACTTCATCGTCATGGAGCTGCTCGAAGGGCAGACCCTCAAGCACCTCATCGGCGGCACGCCGCTGGAAACCGAAGTCCTTATCGACCTCGCGATCCAGATTGCCGACGCGCTCGACGCGGCTCACGCGAAGGGGATCGTCCACCGCGACATCAAGCCCGCCAACATCTTCGTCACCAGGCGCGGCCAGGCGAAAGTGATGGACTTCGGCCTCGCCAAGCTGGCGCCGCAGCCACGGGACAAGGGCTCGGCCGGGGTCGACTCCGCGCTCGCCACGGCCGCGGTCCCCGAGGAGCACCTCACGAGCCCGGGCCTGACCGTGGGGACGGTTGCCTACATGTCGCCGGAGCAGGCGCGTGGCAAGGAGCTCGACGCGCGCAGCGACTTGTTCTCTTTCGGGCTGGTCCTCTATGAGATGGCCACGGGCCGGCAGGCGTTCCCGGGTCCGACATCGGCGGTGATCTTCGAGGGGATCCTGAGCCGCGCGGCGCCGTCGCCGCTGCGCCTCAACCCCGACCTCCCTGCGGACTTGGAACGCATCACCAGCAAGGCCCTCGAGAAGGACCCGAAGCTCCGTTATCAAACCGCCGCCGACATGATGGCGGACCTGCGCCGCCTGAAGCGCGACACCGACTCGGGCCGGTCGGCCGTGAGCCAGGCAGTGGTGGCAACCGACTCTGCCGGAACCGTACCCGCTTCCGCCGCGGCGACGCCGGCCACGCCCGTGCCGAGCGCGATCACGGGTAGCTCAGGGCTGCGTTTGCCCTCCAGGCGCTGGCAGATTGTGTCCGCGGCCGTCGTGGCGCTGTCCGTCGCCGCGGCGATGCTCTTGCATAACCGCAAGGCGCAGGCGTTGACCGAGAAGGACACCGTTCTCCTCGCCGACTTCGTCAACACCACCGGCGATCCGGTCTTCGACGGCACGCTGAAGCAGGCCCTTGCCGTGCAGCTCGAGCAGTCGCCGTTCCTCAACCTGCTCTCGGACGAGCGCATCCGCAAGACGCTGGGCTTCATGGGCCGTGCGGCCGACGAGCGCGTCACACCGACTCTCGCCCGCGAGATCTGCCAGCGCGAAGGGGTGAAGGCCGTCCTCAACGGTTCGATCGAGAGCCTGGGCAGCCACTACGCCGTCGCGCTCAACGCCGTCAATTGCCGCACCGGCGATTCGCTGGCGCGCGAGCAGGTCGAAGCCGCGCGCAAGGAAGAGGTCCTGGGCGCTTTGGGCAAGGCCGCGACGAGCCTGCGTGGAAAACTCGGCGAGTCGCTGACGTCGGTTCAGAAGTTCGACGCGCCGGTCGAGGAAGCCACCACTTCCTCGCTGGAGGCCTTACGCGCCTTCAGCCAGGGCGTCGAGCTTCGCAGCCGCGGCCAGGAGGTTGAGTCGCTGCCCTTCTTCCAGAGGGCGTCCGAGCTGGACCCGAATTTCGCCATGGCCTGGGCGCGGGTCGGAGTCGTCTACAACAACCTCGGCGAGACCGAACGGTCCGAGGCCTATCTCATGAAGGCGTTCGAGAGGCGCGACCGCGTCAGCGAGCGGGAGAAGCTCTACATCGAGCAGCACTACTACGCCGACGTTCCGGGCGACATCGATCAGAAGATCCGGACCCTCGAGAAGTGGATCCAGACCTACCCGCGAGACTCGGTGCACTACTCGAATCTCGCCTTGGTCTACCTGCTCCAGATCCCGAAATTCGACCGCGCGATCGAGCTGGCCACAAAATCGATGGAGATTGAACCGAACCAGGTCTGGCCCTACAACGCTCTCGGCTCTGCCCAGATGGCACTGAATCGCTTCGACGAAGCGAAGGCCGTCGCCGAGCGGGCCATCGCCGTCAAGGTTGACGGCTCCCTCGTCCACTATCTGCTGTTCAGCGTCGCCTTTGTCCAGGACGACGCCCCAGGCATGGCCAAGCAGCTCGACTGGGCGAAGGGAAAGCCGACGGAGGGCCTGCAGCTCGGGCTGAAATCGTCAGCATCGGCGTTTCGGGGACGACTGGGTGAGGCCCGGATCGCCGCGGGTGAGGCGGCCGAGGTGGCACGACGCGGCAGCCGAAGGGAAACCCTGGCCTTCAGCGCGGCTTCGCAGGCCATGATCGAGGCTGCCGTCGGCAACGTCCGAGAAGCGCGCGAAGGCGCGGCTTCCGCGATCGCCGGCTCCCGAAGCCGCCGTGTCCTGTCGGCCGCGGCCCTGGCGCTGGCGATGAGCGGTGATACGGCGCGTGCTCAGCCGATCGTGGATGAGCTTCGCACGAGGTTTCTGGACGACACGCTGCTCAAGGGACTCTGGCTGCCCGTTCTCACGGCGGCGATCGAGACGCAGCAGGGAACACCGGCGAAGGGCCTCCCCGGGCTAGAGACGGCGCGCGCCTACGAACTGGGCCAAGCCTGGCGACTCTGGCCGATCTACGTGCGCGGCCAGGCACAGCTTCGGGCGAAGGCCGGCGCCGAAGCCGCGGCTGCGTTCCAGACGATTCTCGACCATCGCGGGGTCGCGCCCACGTCCGTCTGCTTTCCACTCGCTGAGCTCGGCCTCGCCCGCGCGGCGGCGCTCGCGGGCGACTCGGCGAAGAGCCGGCGCGCCTATCAGGACTTTCTCGCACTCTGGAAGGACGCCGATTCCGACGTGCCGATCCTCAAGGAAGCCAGGGCGGAGTACGCCCGGCTCAAGTAATTGGACCCGACAGCGGGTTGACATGCCGGGAGCGATCCAGGTCCGTCTCCTCGGTCAGTTCAGCCTGACCGTCGACGGCCGGCCCGCTGTTGGCCCCACGACCGCGCGGCTGCAGTCGCTCTTCGCTTATCTGCTCCTCCATGGGGACGCACCGCAGCCACGGGCGCACCTTTCCTTCACATTCTGGCCGGACGCCTCGGAGTCGAACGCCCGCAACAACCTGCGGCAGCTCCTCCACCAGCTCCGGCAGGCCCTTCCCGACCCCGATCGCTACCTCCGGGCCGACGCCAACAGCGTGCAATGGGTCCCCGATCCCTCGTTCAGCCTCGACGTCGCTCTGTTGGAGCGCGCGGTCTCCGAGGCCGAGGCTGCCGCTCGCGCCGGAGACGCGGCGCAGCGTCGCGCCTGCCTGGAGCGGGCCGTGGATCTGTGTCAGGGGCCGCTCCTCCCGAGCTGCTATGACGACTGGATCGGGCCGCTACGGGAGCGTCTCGCGCGCCGGTGCGAGGACGCCGTGGCCGTGCTCGTGGGCCTGCTCGAGGAGCAGCGCGAGTATCCGAGCGCCATCGCCCGCGTCCGCCATTGGCTGCAGCACGACCCCCTCGACGAGGAGGCGTACCGCTGGCTCATCCGGCTGTTGGCGCTCGCCGGCGATCGGGTGGCCGCGCTTCAGGCGTATCGGCAGTGCGCCGATGTGCTCCGCCGAGAGCTGGCGACGGAGCCGAGTGCCGCGACCGTCCGCACCTTCGAGCGAATCCGCGACGCTGCGCAGCCCGGTCTCTCGGGCCCGTCCGCCGGGCGCGAGGCCTCCCCCGCGGCCTTGCCGCTCGTGGGACGGCAGGCCGAGTGGTCGAGGCTGCGGGAAGCCTGGGAGCGGGCCGTCGTTGGACGGACCAGCTTCGCGCTCGTGACGGGCGACGCCGGCATCGGCAAGTCACGCCTGGCGGAGGAGCTGCTGATCTGGGCTGAGCGCCAGGGAGTGTCCACGGCGAAGACGCGCTCCTACGCCGCGGAAGGCCGCCTCTCCCTCGCCCCCGTAAGCGATTGGCTGCGCAGCGATGCCCTCTCGCCGCACTTCGCCCGCCTCGAGGACGTGTGGCGTGTCGAAGTGGCGCGGATCCTGCCCGAGCTGCTGGCCGCCCGGCCGGATCTGCCTCGACCCGCGCCCATGACGGAGTTCGGCGACCGGCTGCGCTTCTTCGAAGGTCTCGCGCGGGCGGTGCTCGCGGCACCGCAGCCCCTGCTCCTCCTCATCGACGACCTGCAGTGGTGCGATCGCGAGACGATCGAGTGGCTCCATTTCCTTTCCCGGTTCGATCCCGGAGCGCGCCTGCTCGTCCTCGGAACCGCGCGTTCGGAGGAGCTGGACGCCGCGCACCCGCTGCCGGCGCTCCTACGGCACCTCCGGGGCGCATCGCAGCTCGTCGAGATCGCCCTCGAGCCCTTCGACGCGGCGGAGACGGCGGCGCTCGCCGCCCAGGTCGGGAACCGAGCCCTGGGCGTGGACGCGGCCACTCGGCTCTACCACGAGACCGAGGGGAATCCTCTCTTCGTCGTGGAGACGGTGCGGGCTGGAAGCGGAGGCGAGACGCCCGCGGGCGTCCCGGAGCAGGAGATCCCCGGCCTCCCTCCCCGCGCGCACGCGGTGATCGCCGGCCGCCTCGCCCAGCTCTCGGACCACGCCCGGGAAACGGTGGCGGCCGCTGCCACCATCGGGCGCGCCTTCGACCTGGAGGTCCTCGTAAGCCTGGTGGGCGACGAAGAGATGGTCGCGCGCGCCCTCGACGAGCTCTGGCGAAAGCGCATCGTCCGCGAGCAGGGGCCGAACGTGTACGACTTCACTCACGACAAGCTGCGGGACGTGGCCTACGGCGAGACGAGCGCCCCCCAGCGGCGCCGGCTGCACCGGCGCGTGGCCGAGGCGCTCGTCGCCTCGCACGAGAACGACCTCGATCCCGTCAGCGCCCAGATCGCCGCGCACTACGAGAGCGCCGGCCTGTTGGAGCAGGCGATCCCCCACTACTCGAGGGCGGCGGTCGTCGCCCGGGGGGTCTACGCCCACGATGAAGCGATCGCCCTCGTCGGCCGTGGCTTATCCCTGCTCCGCACGCTGCCCGCGAGCGCGCGGCGCGACGCCTGGGAGCTCGAGCTTCAGCTCGTGCTCGCCCCGAGCTATAGGGTCACGCTGGGGTGGGCGGCCCCGGAGCTGGGCGCGGTGCTCGAGCGCGCCCTCGCTCTCTGCGACCGTGTCGGAACGAGCGCGCAGCGCGCGCAGGTTCTCTACGGGATGCAGTCGTCCTACATCGTCGCGGGCCGGCTCGAGAAGTCCGCGCTCATCACCGACGAGATGGTGCGCGTCTTCCGCGAGACCCAGGGCTCGGAGCCGCCTCGGTCGGCGTTCGCCATGCTGGCGGGGGTCAGGCTCCAGATGGGCCGCTTCCAGGAAGCGTGCGACGACGTCGACGACCTCGTCCGTGAAGCCGACCCGAGCCAGCTCCAGCACCTCCAGGAGTCACAGGGACTGAACTACGAGGTCCTCGCCCGGGCCTGGCAATCCCACGCCCTCTGGTGCCTGGGTCGCCCGGATACGGCCTTCGAGCGCGCCACCCACGCCCAGCGCCTCGCCCGAGAGCTCGAGCAGCCGTTCAGCCAGGCCATCGCGGCCACCTACCTGGCCCTGCTCCAGCAGCTCCGCGCCGATCCCGCCACGTTCCGCCGGCAGGCGGAGGAAGCGCTCGGTCTCGCCACGGAGTTCAAGGCCACCTACTATCGGGCGTTTGCCGCCATCTTCGTCGCGTACGCCGAGACGCTCGGTGGCCCTTCCGCGACCGAGCTTTCCCGTCTTCGGGACGCCATCCAGAGCTTCAAGGAGACAGGGGCGCGGCTCCGCCTCCCGTACTACCTCGCGCTGCTCGGAGAGGCCCACCTCCGGAGGGGCGAGGCGGATGCCGGCCTGGAGGTCGTGGAAGAGGCCTTGTCCTGCAGCCGGGAGACGAACGAGCGCTGGTGGGACGCGGAGCTTCATCGCCTGCGTGGCGCGCTGCTCCTGGCGAGCGGCGCGGAGGCGGCCGAGGCGGAGGCGGCTCTTCGGCGCGCTCTCGAGATCGCACGGGGACAGCGGGCGAAGTCACTGGAGTTGCGCGCTGCCCAGGCCCTGGCCGACCTCTGGGCAAGATCGGGCCGGACCGCTGAGGCCCGAAACCTGCTCGCACCCGTCTATTCTTCGTTCACGGAAGGCCTCGAAACCCCGGATCTGCAGGCCGCCCTGGCCTTGCTTTCGAGCCTCGGCTGAAATTTTTCGCCGGGGAGGCGCCCTAACGCTCGAGCTAACGCCGGCCTAACGCCTGGGGCGTATCTTCGCAAACGTCTGGGGGGTGCTCTCTTGAACGCTGTTGAGGAGGAACGATGAACGAGACCGAGATCCAGGAACTGCGCGCCAAGTTTCGCGGCGAGCTGATCACGCCGGCCGACGCGGCCTACGACGCGGCTCGGAAGGTCTACAACGCCATGATCGACAAGCGTCCCGCCCTGATCGCGAAGTGCGCGGACGTGGCCGACGTGATCGCGGGCGTCAACTTCGCCCGCGAAAAGAACCTGCTCCTGGCCGTGCGCGGGGGCGGGCACAACGGTCCTGGGCTCGGGGTCTGTGACGGGGGGCTCGTCATCGACCTGTCGCGGTTGAAGGGGATCCGGGTGGACCAGAAGGAGCGCGCCGTGCGGGTCGAGGGTGGGTGCCTCTGGGGCGACGTGGACCACGCCACCCACCCGTTCGGCCTGGCCGTGCCGAGCGGGTTCCTCTCGACGACGGGTGTCGGGGGCCTGACCCTGGGCGGCGGGATCGGCTATCTCACTCGGAAGCACGGCCTGACCATCGACACCCTGATCGGTGTGGATGTCGTCCTGGCGGACGGCCGCCTGGTCACGGCCAGCGCCGAGGAGAACGCGGATCTCTTCTGGGCCGTGCGCGGCGGCGGCGGCAACTTCGGGGTCGTGACATCGTTCCTATTCCGCGCCAGCCCGGTCGGTACCGTGTACGGGGGCCCGATCTTCTGGCCGATGGACAAAGGGGCGGAGGTGCTCCGCTTCTGGCGAGACTTTATCCTCAAGGCCCCCGAGGACATCAACGGCTGGTTCGCCTGGGTGACCGTGCCCCCCGTTCCGATGTTCCCCGCGGAGCACCATCTCAAGAAGATGTGCGTGGTCACGTGGTGCTACACGGGCGACCTCGGAAAGGCCGACGAGGTCTTCAAGCCCATCCGGAAGTTCTCGCCGCCGCTCATGGACTTCTGCGGGCCCATCCCGTTCCCCGTCTTGCAGAGCCTGTTCGACGGGCTCTACCCGGCGGGGCTGCAATGGTACTGGAAAGCCGACTTCTTCCAGGAGCTGAGCGACAAGGCCATCGACCTTCACATAAAGTACGGGGAACGGCTTCCCAGCCCGCACTCGACCATGCACATCTACCCGATCAACGGCGCAGCGCAGCGCGTGGCGAAGGGAGACACGGCCTTCAGCTTCCGCGACGCCAAGTTCGCGGAGGTCATCGTGGGAGTCGATCCCGACCCCGCGAATAACCCTCGTCTCATGCAGTGGGCCAAGGACTACTGGCTCGCCCTGCACCCGTTCTCGTCGGGCGGCGGCTACGTGAACATGATGATGGACGAGGGCGAGGACAACGTGAAGGCCGCGTACCGCGACAACTTCACGCGCCTCGCCCAGGTGAAGCAGAAGTACGACCCAGGGAACCTGTTCCGCGTCAACCAGAACATCAAGCCCGCGTAGGCGACTGTCAGGGAGGCTGGATGCCTGGTGAGTCGGGCAATCCGTTGGCCGCGCGGTCCGGTTTCCCGGTCGTGCCGGCGCGGTCACCGGAGAACGCGTTCGTTGAACAAGCTGACCGCTCGCGCCGTCGAGGCCGTGCGACCGCTCGCGTCGGGTCGCCTCGAGCTGTTCGACGAGGACCTCCATGGCTTCTGCATTCGCGTGACGCCGAACGGCCGGCGCACGGCGTGCGTGTTCTATCGCGTCGGTCCGCGTTTGCGTCGTGCGACTCTCGGCACGCTGCCGCCCCTCACGCTGGCCGACGCACGCCAGCTCGCGCGCGAGGCGCTGGGCGACGCCGCGCTCGGGCACGACCCAGCCTCGGCCAAGCGAGAAGCCCGCGAGGCGCTGACGGTGACCACGCTCGTCAAGGACTACATCGAGGCGGCCGAAGGCCGGCGAAGTGCCGCGACGAACGGCGACTATCGGCGCACGCTCAAGGCCGTCGTTCAGGAGTCGCCCTTGGGCCAGCAGGCTGCCCAGCAAGTGGCTCGCGGTGAGCTGCGCGCCTTCCTGGAGGGCATCGCCCGCAAGACCCCGATTCGAGCCAATCGGGTCCTAGCGCTGGTTCGAGCGGCGTTCCGTTGGGGCCTGCGCGAGGAGCCGATCGAGCGTGATCCTACTGCCGGCCTTCAACGGCTCCGTCCGGAGCGCCCCCGAGAACGTATCCTCGCCGACGACGAGGTCAAGAAGCTTTGGGAAACCCTCGATGCGATCGCCGCCGGCGCCGGCGATCCGGTCCTTGAGAGCGGCAAGAGGGTCCCGCGGCTTGTCATCTCTGGCGCCGTCAAGCTCCTGCTCCTGCTCGGAACCCGCCGCAGTGAGACCTTGAATATGCGCTGGTCGGACATCGATGAGCACGCCAAAAGGTGGACCGTCCCAGGCATCTTCCGCAAGGGCGGCCGGACGCACGTGGTCCCGCTACCTCCGCTGGCCCTTAGCATCCTTGCCCATCTGCGCCCGATCACCAGTCACAGCCCGTGGGTCTTCGTTGGAAAGCGCGGCGCCTCCCTGGCCAACAACCCAGCACGCTGGGCCGAGATCCTCCGCAAGGCTTCCGGCCTCGACTTCACGCTGCACGACCTGCGACGGACGTGCGCCACGGGTTGCGCCCGCCTCGGCGCCTCAGAAAGCACCGTCAGCCGCATCCTAGAGGCCGCACACCACGACCCCCCCTCAGGGGGCCGGCGAGGGGGCTGGGCCCTTGGCGCGTGCGATCTTCGACTGGAGGGTGGCGCGGCGGGGGGCGGTGACGTCCGGCGCTTCCAGTGCCCGCTCGTACTCGGCGAGCGCCTCCGCCCTGCGTCCCTGCTCGAGCAACACGTCGCCCAGGTGCTCGAGGATCACGGAGTGCTCGGTACCTTCGGCCGCGGAACGCAACACCGTCTCCGCTTCGGGGAGGCGCTTGAGCTTGTAGAGGGTCCACCCCCTGGTGTCGAGAAACTCAGGGACGTTCGGCGCCTTCTTGAGGGCGCGGTCGATCAGGGTCAGGGCCTCGTCGGGCTTGCCCGTGGAGTCGGCGAGCGTATAGGCCAGGCTGTTCAGGACCATCACCGACTGCGGGTCGGCCGCCAAGGCTCCTCGCAGGATACGCTCGGCCTCGTCTGCCTTCTCCTGCCGATCCAGGAAGCCGGCGAGCATCACGGAGACCATGGAGCTGCGCGGGTTGGCGGCGCGGGCCTTGCGCAGCAGGCCCTCGGCATCGGCGGAGCGGCCGAGCTCGTCCAGCTCGCCGACCACTTCCGCGAGCACGGCGCGGTCGTGCCGCGCCATCCGAACCAGCTCTTCCTCGACGCGCGCGGCGTCCTCGGCCTGTCCGGCGTGGCTCAAGGCCTGCCAGAGGTCCACGCGGTGCGAGGCCGCGGCGGGGTCCAGAGCGCAGGCGCGCTGCGCGGAGGAGACGGCTTCCGCCCGACGGTCCTCCTGCCGCGAGAGGAGCCGGGCGAGGGCGGCCAAGGCCGGGGCGAAGGCGGGGTTTACCTGAAGCGCCTTTCGGAGGGCCTGCTCGCGGCGCGCGGCGTCGGCCTTGGGCTCGGCGCCGTCCTCCTCGATGAGCCCCGCCCGAAACAGGGCGAGGTAGTTGGCGGGCGCCAGCCGGGCGGCCTCGTTGAACTGACGCAGGGCGTCCGGGCGGCGGCCGCGGCCCGCCTCGAGCGTGCCGAGCCCCTCGTGCGCCCAGGACATCTCGGGGTCCTGGCGGACGGCGGAGTCCAGCAGCGCGCGCGCTTCACACGGTCGGCCGGTGCGCGCCAGGAAGTCCCCGCGGAGGGCGTCCGCCTGGGCCGGGGTCAGAGGCATGGCCTGGATCGTCTGCGCGTCGATGCGGGTCTGGGTCTTGACTCCCGGGAAGCTCATGCGCTGCACGTAAGCCGACAGCTCCAAGTCCAGCTTCCGGAGATCCCCGAACGCGCGGCGCAGCGCTTCCGGCTCGTCCACGCCGCTCTCCAGCTGCTTGAAGAACTCCGCGATCTGGCCGCGTCGCTCCGGGGCGCCCAGCAGGAGGTAGTGCGTGAGCACCGTGGACTGGGCGTAGAAGGCGGAGGTCCGGCTCGCATCGTTGTAGAGCGGCGAGCTCTGGTCGGCCGCGAGCAGATCGTCCAGCTTCACCATCGGAGCCTGACGCAGATAGAGCAGCGCGGGCCCGGAGATCAGACCCCACCGCGTCTCCTGGTCGTCGATGTCCGACGAGCCCCAGAACTCGGCCAATCCTTCGTTCAGCCAGAGGGGAACCCAGCGGACGTTCAGGCGGATCAGAAGGTGGGTGTACTCGTGGTAGACCACGCGGTAGGGGTTCTCCGTCGTCACGTCGAGTCGGAGCGCGAGAAGGTGCTTGTCCCTCCCCGGCACGAAGATGCCGGCCGGCCACGCTCCCCCTTTGCGCTCCCAGTAGCCGGGGAGGAGCTCGCGAAGCCCCGACTCGTCCTTCACCGCGATGATGACGACGAGGCGGCCGGGGTCGACGCGCGCCTGCAGGACCTGCCGAAACAGCGCGCGTACCTGCTCGAACTGATGCGCGACCTGGCGGGCGCGCTTTTCGCCGGCGTCGCTCACCACGATGAAGCCGGGGCTGCGCGCCAGCACCCACTCGCGGGGAGCGGCCGCGGCGGGAACGGCGGCGACCAGCCACGAGAGGACGCAGGCCACGCCGATCCGGCCCCCCACTGGCCTGCGGGGTGGGTTCGGCGGACGGGCGTCCGCGAGCATGCTGCCGGATTCTACCGCCCATCCGGCCGCGCCCGGTGGAATCGGCCCGACGCCCGCCTCAGGCCGCTAGGCCACAAGGCCATCGCCGGCACGATCGCCGTCAGCGGCATCTACGACCGCTTCGATCGGCTGCCCGAAATCCGGTCGGCCCTGGGCGCGTGGGCAACCTACGTCGAGGCCCTCGTGACCGGCGAAGAGAAGCGCGGGAACGTGGTCGCGTTTGGCCGTGCCTCTGCCGGGTCTCGAACGGCGAGTGCCAAACGAAGGCAGGCCGCAAGGCCTGTTGTGTAGCCGGTAGCCCGATGGCCAAGTTCCCTCCCGGTTGGGACGAAAAGAGAGTCCAGAGGGTTCTGACGCACTACGAGAGCCAGTCTGGGGACAGGGCTCTCGATGAGGACGAGGCGGCCTTCAAGTCACTCGGCCAGACAGTCATGGTAGTGCCAAGCGATCTAGTCCCGGCTGTTCGTGCCCTCATCGCAAAGCACGAGCGATGAAGCCGGTCGGCGAGCGATACCCGACCCACAAACTCGACCATTGTCTGCGGGTCTTTCGGTCGTTCGGCTCGGGTGCGTCCTAGCTCGCCTTCGGCAGCGACGCGCCAGAGATGGTCCGGGCGAGATCACGGTTCGAGGCGCCAAGGGCCAGAAGCGAGCGGATCAGCAGGTCGATGGAGACGGACGGATCGCCCCCCTCCATCTTCGCGACGCGCGACTGGCTCGAATGGAGCAGCTTCGCGAGATCCGTCTGGCTCAGGCTCCGCTTCTGGCGGCGACGCCTCAGACTGTCCGCCAGCCGCAGCCGGAGTTCGACGTACGCGGTCTCTTTGTCCGACAGGCCGAGGAACTCCTGCGCAGTTCCGAACCTCCAGCCTTTCGCTTCCAGCCTCTCCTTCTTGCTTCTAAGCATCATCGTATTCCTTCAGTCGCCTCCGACAAGCGTCCAAGACCGCCGCGGGCGCGTACTCACCGTGGGCGTCGACGGTGGCTTCCTCGATCATCTCCCGGAGCCTGACCTTGCTGATCGGGGGGCGTCTCAGTCTCCCGCGCGAATTCGGCTGGTTCCTGTCTCCCAGGGCAGCCTCCTCAGGAGAAGTCGACCGTGTCCGGCTCATCCCTGGCTTCTGGATCGTACTCGACCACCACCTCTTCGCTCGCCTCACCGAAGCCGAGCGGCGCCTCGCCGCGCGCGTACCCGATAGCTCGGTAGCCCCGGAGCCGCCTCTGGAACATGCGCAAGAGCATCGGCACCTGGCGGTCCACGTAGTCGTAGATCCGGACCTCGGTCTTGCCCGGGTGGATGCGATGTAGCCGGCCGGTGTACTGGACGAGCGTCCCCTTCCACGAGACCGGCAGCGCCAGGAACAGCGTATCAAGGCGCGGGTCGTCGAAGCCTTCGCCGATGTATCGACCCGTGGCCAGGACGATGCGCTCTTCGTCGGGAGGGACCGCGGCCAGCTGGTCTTTCGCGGCGTTCCGACCGCGAGCGGTCATGCTCCCGTGAAGCACGACGAGGTGCTTGGCGAACTTCTGCAACCGTTCGGCGAAGTACGCCAGGTGGTCCTTTCGCTCGGTGAGAAGGATCGGACACCGCCCCTCCTCAAGAGACGCGATCACGTCATTCAGGATCATTTCGTTGCGGCTCTTGTTCGCCGCGAGTGCCGCGTAGAGCTCCTGAATGCTGGGAGCTCTTGCGCTGGCCGCCGATCTGAACGCCGTCTCCCGCACGATGAGACGGTGTTCGAATGGTCGGCGGGCAGCCTCACTCTTGGCGTCCACGGCGAAACGGACCGGCCCAAGCTGCATCTCGGTGATGGGATGCTGGCCGTCCCGGCGCAGTGGCGTCGCCGTTAGGCCCACAACGTAGCGGGCCTTGACCTCGGCCAGCACTCGCTCAAACGACACGGCTGGCACGTGGTGGCACTCGTCCACGATCACCTGGCCGTAACCCGCAACCAGGTCTGCCACCTTGCCCGCGCGCACGAGGCTTTGGATCATCGCCACGTCGAGGCGCGAGTTTGGCGACTGTTTCCCGCCGCCGATCTGGCCGACGGCCTTGGGCTCGACGCCCAGGAAGAGCGAGAGCTGGGCGCGCCACTGGTCGAGAAGCGGTCGACGGTGTACCAGGATGAGCGTGCTGCAGCCCCGCTCGGCGACCAGATACGTCCCCACCACGGTCTTCCCCACGCCGGGCGGGCCAACGAAGACGCCGATCTCGTAGGCGAGGAGCGCGCGGGCTGCCTGGAGCTGAACGCGTGTCAATTCGCCGTGGAAGGAGACCCGAAGGGCCTCTCCACTCTGCCTCTTGTCCTCCACCTCGAGGGCCACCCCGTGTTCGCGAAGCAACGCCTCCAGTTCAGGCTCGCATCCCCTTGGAAGACCAACGTGCTGAGGCAGGTCCTCCGCGCAGGAGATCACGCGCGGCGTCAGGGCGGTGGAGAGTCGCATGCTCTGCTTCTTGTAGAACTCCGGGTTCTGGAAGGCAGCGAGCCGCTTGATCTGGTTCAGGAGCGGAGAGGGCAAGCCCGCTTTCTCGACAAAGAGACGCTGGGAAAGGACTGCGTGCACCCGCTCCGGCAGCGCCTCCGTGAGGCGGACGAGGGTCGCTCTTCTCGAGGGCGGTCGTGCCCACGGCTCGGCCTCTTCCTCGTCGGCTGGCTCCACCCTACGCACGCCGAGCACCGAACCTTGCCTCACCGCCTCACCGGCGATCCTCTCGACAGTCCTGCGATCGATCCTCGAAACGGCCGCCAGGTAGGCCCACTGCTCATCGCCCGGCAGCGGCTCAAGGTGATCGTCGAGGAACACGGTGTTCCCCTGCTGTCGGGGCCCGTGCTGCAGGGGCAGCGCGATCAAGTTGCCGAAGCCTCCTCTGGGCATCGTGTCCTGGCTCGGGAACAGCCGGTCATAGGAGTCCATGCTCAGTTCGTGGCGCCGGGACATGGTTTCCGTGATGAGGTAGCAGCCCATCCTCCGGGCGCTCACGGCGGGGACAGGCTCGCTGAAGAAGAACCAGACGTGGGCGCCGCTCCCCGAGCGGGACCGCTCCACTGCCGCCGGAAGGCCTACCTGCCGACCGGTGGCGACGAACGCCAAGACGTCGTCCTGCCAAGTGCTCTTGTCGAAGTCGACCGCCAGGAACCAGCAGGTTTCGTCCTCGAGAAGCGGGTACACCCCCATGACGTGCCGGCCCTGCAAGTGGGCGAGCACCGCCGCGTCGTCCCTGGGGACGAAGGCCTGGTTCGGACACTCGCTGCACTTCACCTTTGGGAGCCCGCAAACGCCCCGAACGAACTTGTTGGTGCATGCGGGCGCGTACCCTGGCTTGCCGGTCTTCTTGCTCACGAAGCGGGTCGGGAAAACGTCTCCACGACCACGAAAGAGCTGCCGAAACAGCCTGACTTTTTCCTCGGGACTCCGCGGCACCGGCTGAGGGAGCGTCACCGGGAGTTGCAGGCGGATGCTCAGCTCGGCCTGTCCCTGGGCTGCGAGTTCGGCTCGGAGCGCGGCGAGCCGTGCGCGCGGCTCCTCCTGCTCGGCTTCGAGGCGGGAAAGGAGCGCTTCAGCCTTCTCGATCTCTCCGATCAGCTCGTCCTTCCGTGGTGTCACCGGCCCCTCCGTGCGTCTGGTTCCGCGTACCGTACCACCATAGAACTGCGTCGGAGGATCACGGCGATGCACGGCATTTCCCTCAAGTGGTTCCGCACACCATCCCTGCGAACTCGTGTACAAAGGCCGTGTGACCGACCGCCCGCGACTCGTCATCGTCGGTGGGCCGAACGGCGCGGGCAAGACCACCCTCGCTCGTCAGCTCGTAGCAGATGGAGGGCTCTTGTACCTTGGCGCCGACCTCGTGGCCGAGGAGATGGGGCTCGGCAGCACCGGCACCGATGCCATGGCGGCCGGTCGGGCGTTCCTCGGACGCGTGAGAAATGCGATTGAGGCGGGCAGGTCGATCCTGCTGGAAACGACCCTTTCCGGGCTCGGCACCACGCGTTTGATAGAGGACGCTCGGGTGCGCGGATACTCGGTGTCGATCACCTTCATTTTCGTGGACTCGGCACGTCAGTCGGAGCTGCGCATCCGGGACCGAGTCACGAAAGGCGGCCACCTCGTTCCAACGCTCGACATCGAGAGGCGCTTCCCGCGCAGCGTTCGCCGCTTCTGGGAAACCTACAGCCTTCGCGCTGACCACTGGCGATTGCTCTACAATGGCGGAGATAGGCACGTGGAGGTGGCCGTCGGCGAGCGCGACAGCTACTTCGTGGCCGACGACGCGCTCTTTGAGCGCTTCGTGACGCAGGTGGAGGGGACATGACGAGGAATCTCAAGGCCGAGGTGAGGCCCGAAGATCTCCAGCCGGATACCCTTCGCGAATCGTACGAAGTCGGCCGCGCCATGGCGCGCGGCGTGCGACAGGCGCAGGAAGACAATCGCCGGCTGGGCCTTCCGAACGTCGTCACCCGCGACGGCCGCCTCGTCGAGGAATTCCCGGACGGCACCGTCCGAGTGGTGGAAACACCCTCCGATGCAAAGACGCAGACCCCCTCGCGAGTGAAATAGCCTCCGGTCCATCCCCGTCGCGACCGAGGCCTAGATCGCCTTCAGGCAACGGCCTGATGCTGGTACAGGTACTTCTGGAAGCCAGCGAAGACCCGGCCGATCTCGTCCGGCCGGCCCAGGTCGGCCACGGCGTCGGCGATGGAGTTGTGGTACTTCAGCTGCAGCAGGGGGCTGAGTTTCTCCTGATCCAGTTCCCCTACCCCAACACTGACGTAGTGCGAGAGGACGAAGTCGAGAAAGGCCTGCTGTTTCAGGTTGAAGTTCGCGCTGATGTCGACCTTGGCCCTCGAGGCGCGATCCTCGCGCGTGACGGGCGGCAACGCGTAGGCCACGTGGGCGAGTACGTCGAAGAGGTCGCTCCTCTCGGCGTCGATGATCTTCTGCATCTCGGTCAGCTGCTCGCCGCCGAAACCCTTCTCGGCGAGGCCCTGCAAGAGCCTCTTCCGGGTGTCCGGCGCGCTCCAGAGCGCGCGCAGCTCCGCCTCGTCCTTGAAGAACTCAGGCAGCTTGCCGAACAGCATTTCCATGAACTGCTGAGCGGACATGGGCGTTCCGTCGGGGTGCCAGAAGGTCGTGCACGTCATGTGCTGGATGGTGCGGGCCTTGCCGTCGGCAAGCGTGACCTTGACCTTCTGCCGGCGCGGGACGGGGTCAGGACCCGGACTCGGCGGCTCAGGCGACCCGGGCGGCCCCGGCGAAGGAACGGTCACCTTCGGATCGGGCGCCAGCGGCTCCCCATCCCATTCCGGATCGTTGAAGTGGTGGTGGGCCTTCACGAAGTCGTAGATCGTGAAGTAGTCCTTGCCGTCGTAGAGCCGCGTCCCGCGCCCGATGATCTGCTTGAACTCGATCATCGAGTTGATCGGGCGCATCAAGACGATGTTGCGGATGTTGCGGGCATCCACGCCAGTCGAGAGCTTCTGTGACGTGGTCAGGATCGTCGGAATCGTCTTCTCGTTGTCCTGGAAGTCGCGCAGGTGTTGCTCGCCCAGCTCGCCATCGTTGGCTGTCACCCGCTGGCAATAGTTCGCGTCGGCGATCGTCTTCGTCTGGTTCACGAGATCGCGAACGGCCAGCGCATGGTCCTGCGTGGCGCAGAACACGAGCGTCTTCTCGGCCTGGTTGATCTGATCCATGAAGACCTTCACGCGGTGGGCTTCCCGTTCCTTGATCTCGATGATCTTGTTGAAATCGCCCTCGCCGTAGCGCTTCCCGTATTCGACCTCGCCCTCCATCACCCGGTCGTCGGGTGTGAAGACGTACTCGTCGAGCGTCGTCGAGATCTGCTTCACCTTGAACGGCGTCAGGAACCCGTCGTTGATCCCCTCCTTCAGCGAGTAGACATAGACGGGCTCGCCGAAGTAGGCGTACGTGTCGACGTTGTCCTTCCGTTTCGGCGTGGCCGTGAGACCAAGCTGCACCGCCGGAGCGAAGTACTCGAGGATCCCCCGCCAGTTGCTCTCATCCTGGGCCCCGCCGCGATGGCACTCGTCCACGACGATGAAGTCGAAGAAGTCGGGCGGATAGTCGCCGAAGTAGGGAGACGGCTTGCCGTCCTTCGGCGGCCCGCTCATGAACGTCTGGAAGATCGTGAAGAAGAGGCTGGCGTTCTTCGGCACCTTCCCCTTCTTGCGAATGTCCGCCGGATCGATCCGCGCCATCGCGTCTTCCGAGAAGGCGGAGAAGGCGTTGTAGGCCTGGTCGGCCAGGATGTTGCGGTCCGCGAGGAAGAGAATGCGCGGGCGACGCGTGGGCTCGCGGCTCAGATTCCACCGGCTGTGGAACAGCTTCCAGGCGATCTGGAAAGCGATGAACGTCTTCCCCGTGCCCGTGGCGAGGGTCAGCAGGATCCGCTGCCGGTCGTCGGCGATGGCCTCCATCACCCGCTCGACCGCGATGTCCTGGTAGTAGCGGCTCGGGTGCGACCCGCCCTTGTCCTCGAACGGCACGGCGGCGAACCGGTCGCGCCAGGCGTTCGCCTCCGCGAAGGTCACAGCCCAGAGCTGGTCCGGCGTCGGGTAGCTCGGCAACGGGCCTTCCTTGCCGGTCTCCATGTCGATGCCGTAGATGCCCTGACCGTTCGTCGCGTACGCAAAGCGCACGGCCAGCTTCGCCGCGTAGTCTTTCGCCTGTGCGACGCCTTCGGTCAACGCCTTGTCGAAAGCCTTAGCCTCGGTCACGGCCAACTTGCGGTTCCGGTAAACGAGCACGTAGTCGGCCTGGTGCGACCGCCCGCGCCGCCCAAGCCCCTCGATCCGCCCCGGCGTGATCGGATACTCGCGGAGAATCCGGCTCCCCTCGACCACACCCCACCCCGCCGCCGCAAGGGCGGGATCGATCTGCTCGGCGCGGGTCTCGGCTTCGTTCATGACTTCCGGCGCTTCGCCACCTTGGCCTTGGGCAACTTCTTCACCGCGTCTTGCAGTTCCTTGAGGGTGTCGGCCTCCGAGTCGTCTTCGAGTTGGGCGCGGCGACGGGCAGCGAAACGTCCGTACTCCTGCTCGGCGATCGCGTCAGCCTTTTCGCGACTGACCTTGCCGGTGTCGGGCAGTATGGCTCGCTCGTTGAATTGCAGAAAATCGTCGAGCCGCGTCTTCCAGTTGTCCATGAAAATCTGCTTGCGACGCCCAGCCTGATCCTCGGCGAAGTCGAGAAACATGACGACGATGCGGTTCAACTCGCTGATCTCGGCTTCGCGAAGGTAGTTCTTGGCCACGCCCACATCGCCCTTGCGGACCACGCCGCCCTTCCACGCGGTCAGCCCCATGTTCGGCCTGGCCGCGTTGGCGCGTTCGGCAATCAGCTCGGGCGCGGTCTTGCCAGTGACGGCGAAATGCAACTTGTTCTGGACTGCCTGGAAGATCTCCTGCGTCTCCGGGTCGGAGGGCGAATAATCGGAGGCCAGAGCAAGGA
This sequence comes from Vicinamibacteria bacterium, assembly GCA_041493035.1. Lineage (GTDB taxonomy): Bacteria > Acidobacteriota > Vicinamibacteria > Fen-336 > Fen-336 > JBGPYB01. The sequence continues at coordinate 23,961 of JBGPYB010000058.1, forward strand.
TTTCCCGGACGCGCAGATACACGCGTCGCTCGCTGGAGCGGATGTCGTGGATCCGCTCCAGCAGCTCGTCGAAATAGTCCGTGTGGCCCTTGCCCGGTGGATTCTTGAGCCGCTCGTCGTCCATGGTGAATCCCTTCACCAGGTACTCGCTCAGGCGTGCCGTGGCCCATTGGCGGAACTGCGTTCCGCGGGGGCTACGGACGCGGTACCCGACCGCCAGGATGGCGGGCAAGCTGTACAGCCGAAGCGTCCGCGTGACCTCTCGCCCCCCTTCCTGGCGAACTTGTAAGGAATCCTTACAAGTTGCCTCCTCGGCGAGTTCGCCCTCCGCGAAGATGGCCTTGAGGTGCATCGTCACGTTCTGCGGCGCGGTCTGGAACAATTCGGCGATGAGCGCCTGCGTCAGCCAAATCGTTTCGTCCTCGAACCGACACTGGACGCGCGTCCGGCCGTCCTCCGTCTGGTACAGGATGATGCTGGATCGCGGCGCTTCGTTGTCGGGCATCCGATTTCCTAGAGCGGACTCATGAAGCGGTATCGACCATCGGGGAATTCAAGCATTGACGAGCGTCGTGCCCCGTTAGGTCCGCTTCAGGCGCTTGGGAAGACACTCGTCAAGAAGAAGGCGGGCGGGCGAAAAGGGCGTCTTTGGCCTGCTCGAGAGCGGCCACCGCCTGCTCGCGGCTCACGGTCGGAAAGTCTTCGAGAAACTCCGCGAGCGGATCGCCGCCTTCAAGGTAGTCGAGGAGGGTTTGGAACGGCACCCGAGTGCCGACGAAAACGGGCGTGCCCCCGAGAATGTCAGCGTCGCTGTGAACCACCGAAGGCGTGGCAGGCATGTCTCGTGTCCTCGGCCCGAGTATACGCCGCAATCCCACGCTCCCTGCTGGCCGGGCGTGCTGCCTAGGCGGAGTCCGTAGCTGGCCCGACGAACGCGACCGGGCTGGAGCGCCGCCGTCGTTCGACGCGATTGCACGCATCTCCGAACGCATGCCCAAGTCCCGATTCTGGGACCCTTGGGTGTCAGGAGCGCACAAGCGGATGCGGTCATCAAGGACCCAGATCGGGGCGCAAAGCCTTGCCATGCAGCGCGCTGTGGCCGAGCGCCAGGACGTGGCGCGATATCTGCACATCTGCGGGGAGAGCTGACATGCCATGAACGCGCTTGGCGCCATCCTCGGAGATCTCCGCTTCGCCATCAAGTCGCTCCTTCGCTCTCCCGGCTTCACTCTCATTGCCGTTGTCACGCTAGGGCTCGGGATCGGTGCCAACACGTCGGCGTTCAACGTGCTCAATGAAGTGCTGCTGCGCCCGTTGCCCTATGCCGACAGAGATCACCTGGACTGCATCTATCGCGCCACGGCCCAGGATTCTCGGGGCGCCATCTCGCCGGCCGACTACCTCGATCTGAAGTCCGACATGAACGGCTACGGCGAGGTTGCTGCCTACGGCGGTTCGGACATGAGCCTCTCCGAACCCGGCAGACCGGCCGAGATGGCCGTAGGCCTCCGCACCTCTCCCAATCTTTTCTCCATCCTCGGGACCAGACCCGAACTCGGCCGCAGCTTCCATCCCGACGAGGCCCTCCTGGGCAATCACCGCGTCCTAATCATCAGTCACCGATTCTGGCAAAATCGATTTGGGGGTGACGCCCACATCGTGGGCCGCACCGTCCGCGTCAACGGCGAACCCCACGTCATCGTCGGCGTGCTGCCTGCCAGTTTCTACGACTGGCGCCACCTGGGTTCGTTCGACCTCTTCCGGCCACTCGGTCTCACCGAAAAGGAAATGACCGACCGTACCTCTACCTGGATCAGCCTCGTCGGGCGTCGCTCCGACAGGCTCACTCGCGCGCAAGCGGACGGCTTCATCGCGAACTTCGGTCGCCGGCTCGCTGCCGAGTTCCCCGCCGTCCACACCGGAACCACCTGGCGCACGATGCCGATCAACGTCGCCGTGGCGCCCGACAACGGCCCTGGCGTTCTCCGCATGCTGGTCGGTCTCTCCGGCTTCGTGTTGCTCATCGCCTGCTCCAACCTCGCGAACCTTCTCCTCGCCCGCACGATCTCTCGATCTCGCGAGTTCGCCCTGCGCTCCGCTCTCGGCGCCTCGCGCACCCGGCTGCTGCGCCCGCTGTTGGTCGAATCCCTGCTATTGGCCTTCGCGGGCGGCCTTTGCGCTCTCCAGGTCGCCACGTGGACCTCCGACTGGCTGGCCGTTCATAGCGCAGGGGACGTCGTCATGACGCTCGACTGGCGCGTCCTCGGCTGGGCGTTCGGTGTCTGCCTCTTCACGTCCGTCGCCTTCGGTGTTGCCCCCGCGCTCTTCGCCCTTCGGCTCGATCTAAACAGCACTCTAAAGAGCGGCTCGCGCGGCACCACTAGAGATGGCGGCCATAGGCGCTTCCGCCACTTCCTGATCGTGGGCCAGTTCGCCCTCGCCACGGTCCTGCTTGCGGGCGCCGCCCTCTTCGTACGCGGACTCCACGAATTGAGCGATCGCCGAGCTGGCTGGGAATCCGACCACCTCGTCACGGGCACCATGGCCCTCCAGGCCGCCACCTATCGGGATGACATGGAGGTTACGGCCTTCCAACGTCTCGCCTTGGAACGTCTCGAAGCGCTTCCGGGCGTCGTGTCCGCCAGCATGTCGTACGACATGCCCTTCTTCGGTCTGGCCGAACCCCGCAAATACCTGGTCGCAGGTCGCGAGACTCCCGAACCCGGCCACGAGCCCGCCGCCGTCATCAACG
>JBGPYB010000035.1:0-33114 GCA_041493035.1 Vicinamibacteria bacterium
TCCCCCAGGGGCGGCACCGAGACGTCCCGCATGTTCGACGCCGTGTCGGGGCGGACGCCGAACAGCTTGTACTTCCGGGCCTCGTCGGCCTTGCCGGCCTTCACCAGCTCGACGTACCTGCGGAACATCGTCCGGATGACTTCGAGGGACGTGCCGACGCAGTCATTCCGAAAGTCCACGAGTGCTATCCGCTGAACGTCCGCCGGTCGGGTCGCCGCGAAGGCCATGGTCGCCTCAGCCGTGTCCCCCAGGAAACAGGCGATGGCCGCGTGGGCGACGGTCCCTCCGCCGGCTCCTCCCCACCAGTCCCCCTGGGCGTCGGTGGAAACGTAGGCCGAGAGGCTCTTGCCGAAGTTCTGGTTGAAGAGCTGGACGGCGATCTGGTAGGCGTAGCCATCGGCGGCCTGAACCTCGTGGGCGTCGAATCGGGCGGGAAAGAAGAGAACCTGCTTCCCGCGCGCGGCCTTCATCACCTCGTAGACGTTGGTGGCCACGCGGCTGCCCCGACCCAGCGCCCCGAGGGTGGGGGTCTCGAGGACGGCGAAGTCCCTGTAGCGACCCCGGACCTTCATGACCGGAGTCACGTTCTGGGGATCCCCTTCGTAGGCCGCCTCGCTTCCGTCGGGGACCGCCCAGACCTCCATCTGCTCGAAGGTGTTGACGAATGTCCCTTTGTCGTCGAAGTATCCCGTGCACTCGGCGAGCATGGCCACGGCCTTGTCGACGCCGACGATCACGCAGGAGGGCTGCCGCCGCGGGAACCACTGCATCTCGACCTCGATGGAACCGACGTCCACGTTCCGCAGGTCGACCTCGATGTCCGAGAGATCGGGGGCGGTGCCGCCGAAACGGTATCCGAGCTTCGCCAGCTCCGCCAGGGTCCGGGCGATGTTGATGAAGTACTTGTCCGAGTACCACCCTTGCCGCATCCGCTCCACGTCCAGCTTGAAGACGGCGGGGGGGAGCCTTCGGCGGTCGAAGATGCTCATGCCGCGATTATGCAGGATTCCAGGGCACGCGAGCGACCGGCTCGCGGTAAACTCGTAGTCAACCTACTCATTCATGGGAAGCCGTCGGTCGATGCACTTTGACGCTCGCCTCTACCGGAAAGGGCAGTGGATCACCGCCTTCAGCCGTTGGGTTTGCCTCGCCCTGAGCCTCATTGCCCTGACCCTTCTCTGGAGCAGTCCGAGGACGCGTCCTCTGCCGGCCCTTGCCGTGCTCCTTGGTTACGGCGTCCTCAACCTGCTGAGCCCGCTGCTCGAGGGCCGCTTCCAGAAGCGCAGCCTTCGCATCGCCCACGACGTCGCCGACGCCCTGGCCGTCGGGCTGGGAGCCGCGTTCTCGGGGGGCATGGGAAGCCCCATCTGGCTGCTCCTGTACCTGAACGTCGTCGCGGTCTCCGTGCGCGGAGGTTTGGTCCATGCCATGGTCATGGGCGCCCTCGACGCGACCATCATCATGGTGCTGACGTGGCTGACGCCCGGAGGCGAGGGGGGCCTCCACGCCCTGACACTGCTCTGGTGCGCCTTTCTCGGGGGCACCATGAGCTCCTATCTCCATGATGTCCAGCGACGACTCTCGAATGCCAACGAGGAGCTGTCCTCGAAGAACGAACAGCTCGTGGCCACGCTGGCGGCAGAGGAATCGGGACGGCGGGAACAAGATCAGGCCATGGCGCGCCTCCGCGAGTCTGAAGAGCGCTACCGCAGGCTCCTCGAGAGGATCCAGGACGGCGTCGTCATCATCCAGGAAGGGCGCGTCGCCTACGCGAACCGGGTCTTCGCACAGATGGCAGGCGAGACTCCGGAGGCTCTCGTGGGCATGGACTTCCGTGACCTTTCCCCGGCCGAGGACCGGAAGGATCTTTCGGAGCGTTACGCGCACTGGGAGGAAAGCCAGGCCATGGCGGGGATCCTCGATTCCCGTCTCGTTTCGAAGGACGGAAGCATTCGGCTGGTGAGCCTGCGGGCCGGGTCGGTGGACTTCCAGGGCAAGCGCGCGATCATCACGACGGTGCGGGACATCACCCGCCAGAGGGAGATGGAGCAGGAGGTCAAAGCCCACGTTGAGCGACTGGCCGCCGTCAACGAGATCGCCAACGCGGTGAACCTGAACCTGACCATCGAGGACATCTTCCACGTTGCGGCCGGCGAGGCGCGCCGACTGGTCCCGTTCGACCGCTTGACGATCGCGCTCCTCTCGGCGGAGGACCCGACGGTCGAGGTCGTGGCCGTCGGCGCCGGGGCGAAGCGGGTCCGGGCCCCGTTTGGGCGCGACGAGGTTGCCTGGGCTTTCAGGCGGCCGATGGCGTGGTGTCACGGCGGCGAGGAGCCTCCACCCCACCTGGTTCAAGGCCTCATGGCCGAATCGGGGATCCTGGCCATCGCGACCGTGCCGCTCGTCTCCAAGGACCGGATCATCGGCTCGATGAACCTGGGGCGTCTCAAGGCCGTCCCCTTCTCGGCCTCGGACCTGGCCGTGATGGAGCCCGTGGCGCGCCACATCGCCATCGCCCTCGACAACGCGCGACTTCTGGAGGCCGTGACGCGCCGCGGCCGGGAGTTCGAGTCCCTCCTCCAGATCGGACGCGGCATCGTGGAGCGCCTCGAGTTGTCCGAGCTGCTTCCCCTGGTGACGCGCAGCGTCAACCGCATCATGGGGACCCAGCTCTGCGCGTTGCTCCTGCGCCACGGAGACGAGCTTCGGCTTGCAGCTCACGAGGGACTCGACGCCGAAGTGGTGCGGGCCTTCGACGGGCTCCGGGTGGGGGACAGCCTCTCGGGATGGGTGGCCCAGCATGGCCGGCCCCTGGCGGTGCCCGACATGAAGAAAGACCCGCGAGCCAAGTTCGCGGACATCACGGAGCGTCACGGCTACAGGTCGTTCCTCTGCGTCCCCCTCCGAAGAGGGACCGAGTCGATCGGCACCCTCGAGGTGGTCACCAAAGAGCCGCGACGCTTCGGCGCCGATGAACAGGAGCTGATGACGGCCTTCGCGGACCAGGCCGCCGTCGCCATAGAAAACGCCCGCCTCTTCGAGGAAGCCCGCAGGAACCTCGCGACCACCGAGGAGGCCAACGCCCGACTCGAAGAGTTGGACCACTTGCGCCGTCAGTACCTTCGGAACATGAGCCACGAGTTCCGCACACCCCTCACGATCATCAAGGGATACGTTGAGTACTTGTCGGAGGCCGGGCTTCCCGACGAGCGCGCCTTCCGCGACGTCATGAAGGTCCTAAGTGAGAGCTCCGACCGCGTCATCGACCTGGTCGACACCCTGATCGAGGTGAGCCGTGTCGAGCAGGGGACGCCCCAGGAAACTCTCCAAATCCAGAGTGTCGACATCAAGGACCTGGCCCTCAGCTCTCTCGAGCCGCTCAGGGCCCTCGCCGACAAGAAGGAAGTCTCCCTCGACCTCGATTTCCCAGACGAGGTCCTCACGGTCAAGGGCGACGGCGGGTTGCTCTCGCAGATGGTGCGAAAGCTCGTCGACAACGCCGTGAAGTACAGCCTCAAGGGAAGTCGCGTGGTGATCCGGGTCCGCGGCGAGAAGGGCACGCTGTCGCTGGAGGTCGAGGATTCGGGGATCGGCATCGCGCCGGAGCACGTCCCCAGGATCTTCGACAAGTTCTACACGGTGGACGGAAGCCTCACCCGCCGTGTCGGCGGCACGGGAGTAGGGCTCTACCTCGTGCGCGAGATCGTGCGCCTCCACAATGGCTCGGTGAACGTCCGGAGCCGCCCCGGAGGCGGGAGCATCTTCTCCGTGAAGCTGCCGCGGGACTTCGAGACGACGCGGTCCGAAGCGGCGCTCGCGTGAAGCAGAGCACCTTGCTGCTCGCCGCACTCCTGGCCGTTCTCCTGGGCTCGTCGGCGACGATGGCGGCTCCTGCCGCCGACGCAGGCTCACTCCTCGATGGCCTCGAGGCCGCGTGGCGCGACCACGACGCCGGGAAGTACATGGACCTCTGGGATCTGGAGGATCCTGAAGCGCTGCGTCTCGAAGCGGCGTTCGCGATGGACACCGTCGCGGCGGCGACCAGCCACCTGGTTCTGCAGCGCCCGGCGGGAATCCCTGCGAGCGTCGAGCAGGCACGGGCGGTGGCTCAAGTCGTCCAGATCAGCGAACCCCGGGCGCGCATCGAGCAGTGGGCCTTCACCCTCCGAAGGACCCCGCGAGGGTGGGCGATCGTGGACCGCAGGTCCTCGGGGAACATCGAGGGGCTCCTCCACCTCTCCCTGGACAGGGCGGGCTTCCGGGCCGAGGGCCTGACCTTGAAGCTCGAGGATTTCGAGCTGCGTATGGCCCTCGGGACCCTCTTCACGTCGCCCCCCGCCCTTGGCCCAACAGCCCTCGTCTTCGTGGGAGAGGGAACTGTCCACTACCGGCCTCGGCCCGCGACCGAACGGGAGCAGCTCCGACAGTTCGCGGGGAGCCCTGAACTGGACACCCGTGTGAAGGCGGCCTACGTCCGCATCGCGCCGGCAGCTCTCCCCAACCTCCTCGTGCCGGCCGTGCTGGAGCCCGACCCCGGCGCCGAGGCCCGCTTCCCTGCGGCCGAGCGCTTCTTCCGCGCCCAATCGTCGCAAGCGTTCGTCCTCGACGGAAGCCTTCCGGGCTCTCCCTGGTGGGTCACGCCCGGAGGCTCCGATTCCATCGTGGTCTTCGACGCGGGCCGCAAGGGCCTCTTGACCTACGCCATCAACCAGAGCCTTCCGGAGGCCATCAGCCTCTTCGATCGAGCACGGCGGCTCCAGGTGTGCAGCTATCCGTCCGGGGGGCGGGAGCCGCGCTACAACGAAGACGACGGCCGGGAGGCCGACGTGCTCCATCACGATCTGCGCGTCCGCTTCGATCCGCGGTCGGGAACGCTGAAGGGCCAGGATACGCTTAGGCTTCGCCTCCTCACGGGAACGAACACGCTGCGGATGCGCCTTGACGACTCACTCAAGGTCGAATCGATCGTTTCGAAAGAGGCGGGCGGTCATCTGTTCTTCAGGGTGCGGAACCAGAACAGCCTCATGGTTTCCCTCGGCCCTCTCACGGGCTCGACCGATGAGGTTTCGATAACCGTGCGCTACCCGGGCGCGTTCAGCCCGGAGCCCGTGGAGAACGAGGTCATCCAGGCGCCGTCGACCACGCTTCGGACGGCCCCCCCGGGGCTCGCGGAAGACGACGTCCAGATCGAGCGCGTGCAGGTCTTCTCCAATCGCAACGCCTGGTACCCTCAGGTCGGCACCGACGACTACGCTCCTGCGTCGCTACGTCTCGAGGTGCCTGTCGGCTTCGCCTCCCTGACGGGGGGGGAGCGCACTGCCTCCCGGGTCGAGGGAGACCAGGTGGTGAGCGAGTTCCGCCAGGAGCAGCCGAGCAAGTACTTGAGCGTTGCCGTGGGACGCTTCCTTCCCGTCGGGACGCGCCAGGAAGGGCCCGTGACGCTGTCCGCCTTTGCCGTGAGCCGGTCCCGGCAGGAGACCAGCCAGGACATGGACCGGGCGGCGGACATCCTTCGGTTTTTCGCAGAGGAGTTCGGACCATGCCCGTACCCTTTCATCAACCTCCTGGCCATCGAAGGTTCGAGCCCCGGCGGCCACAGCCCCCCCGGCATGGTGATCCTCGCGCGCAGGCCGTCGACGCTTCACCGCCAGTTCCGCGACGACCCGACCAACTTCAGCGACATTCCCGGCTTCTTCCTGGCCCACGAACTGGCTCACCAGTGGTGGGGGCAGGGAGTCGGCCCCGAGAACTACCGCGAGCGGTGGCTCTCCGAGGGAGCGGCGCAGTACGCGGCCGCTCTATGGACGCGTCATGCGCTGGGAGAGGACGTCTTCCGGGGGGTCCTGAAGCGGATGGGGCGATGGGCGTCGCAGGAGGCTCACAAGGGCCCGATCAATCTCGGACATCGCCTGGGTCACGTCCGAGGAGACGCCGAAGCCTTCCGGGCCGTCGTCTACGACAAGGGGGGTTACGTTCTCCACATGCTACGCGGCATCGTGGGCGACGAACCGTTTCGGCGGGCCCTCGTTTCGTTCCAGGAGTCCCATCGCTTTGCGAAGGCCGGGACCGACGACCTGCGGGAGGCGCTCGAGAGTGCTTCGGGATTGGACCTTTCGGCATACTTCCAACAATGGATTTTCGGTACTGAGCTCCCGCGCCTGCGTTTCACCCACCGCTCGACGAAGACCAGCTCCGAGCAAAGGACCGACATCGACGTGCGGGGAGAGAACCTTCCCGGGCCCCTACCTCTGGAGCTCGCCGTCGTCCACCAGTCCGGGCGCTCGACAGAGCGTGTGACCCTGCCCCCCGAAGGGAAGCGCTTTACCGTGATCACCCCAACGGCACCCCGAAGGGTCGAGATCAACGCCGACCGAGGGCTCCTGGCCACGGTGGGCTCGTAGCCCCCTCGTCGCGCGGTCGCGGCCCTCACTATCGGAAGCTCGAGCGCCGCCCTTCTTCCTGGATGTCGGAGACCGATTGCTGCGCGGCGGCGAGCTGCTTCTTGGCATCATCCAGGCGCCCGAGCTGCGTCGTTCGGGCCGGACCGTAGAGGGGCTGGGACACGTCGTTCAGGCCGCGCTGGATCATATCGATCTGGCCGCTCAGACGCGTGACGTCCTCGTTGGCCTTGGCGAGACGATCACGCCAGGCCTTTTCCTGCTCCGCGCGAATCTCGTCGGGGGTCTTCGGCTTGGGGGCGCTTTCCTTCCCGGCCTTCGGGGCCCCGGCCTCGGGAGACGCCGCGGCCGCGTCGGGAACGGCAGCCGCGGTGTCGCGCGGACGCGTTGCGCCGGCGCGACGAAGGTCCTCTTCGGTAAAGGTGCGTCCCGACTTGGCCTTCCGCCGCTCTTTTTCCTTTGCGGCGACTTCGGCGAGGCTTTGTGCGCGGGTGGTCGCGGGGAGCAGAAGCGCCGCAGCCGTAAGGGCCACGGTGAGAGGGAGGATACGCATGATCGTCAACCTCCGAGGATTCGAAGGGGCGGTGGACTCTATCGCGAGGCCGACGCGCCGAGACGACGCGCCTCCTCCTCCAGATCGCCGACTTTCTGCCGGGCCGTCGCCAGCTCGGCGGCGCCATCGTCAAGGAATTTCTGCAACGCCGCGCGGCGGGTGCCGTAGCTGTAGTTCGTGATGTCGCCGAGCTCGCGCTGAGCGTCGGCCATCGTCTTCTCGATCAGCGCGATCCGCTTCTGCTCTTCCGGCACCTGCTTCTGGATGGCGTCGCGCCTCTCGGCGCGCGCCTGCTCTTCGGTCTTTTCGCCCTTGGCAGTCTTACCGTCGCCCTTGGCCGCGCTCTCCGAAGAGGGCGCGGTAGCGGAGGAGGTTGTGGCACTTCCGCCCCCGCCGCCCTTGAGGTCGTCGTTGCCGAAGGACTTGGACGGCGTGCCGCCCGCCGCTCGCCGGGACGCTCGTTCCTTCTTGGCTTTCTCGGCCTTCTCGGCCAGCGAAACATCCGTGGACCCCGACGACTGAGACCACGCCGGAAGTGCTACGAGCACCAATGCCAGTACCGTCAATGCCCGCTTCATGGGGTTCATTATACGCCCAGAAAGAACGAGCGGCCGCTAGCCGAGGGCTCCCAGGATCTTCAGCAGCTCCTGGGCCCTCTTGTTCTTCGGATCCAGCACGAGGGCCTTCTCAACCGCCCTCTTGGCCTTGGCATGGTTGCTGGCGACGAATGCGTTGAGGGCCGCCGTGGTCAGGGATTCGATCTCGGTCTTACGCGCCTCGATGCGCGTCTGGCTCAGGAGCCGCTGGATCCCTCGGTGCCCCGGCTCGATCGAGGCAGCCTGCTCGAGGGGCGCCAGCGCCTTCTGGGGTGAACGGTCCCGGAGGAACCGACGGGCTGTTTCTACGAGTGCCGCAGCGCCCGGGCTCAGCGGATCTCCCTCGGGAAGCGGCGTGAGGGGAGCAGGCACCGCTGGAACAACCGCAGGAGGCGGGGTCGCCGCCGGCTTCTGAACGGCCATCGGCGCTTGGGGCTTCGGCTCGGGCTTCGGCGCGACCTTGGCTTCCGCGGGGACCGGGGTTGGCACGGCCGGCGCAGCGGGGGCCGCGGCGGGGGCTGGCGCGACCACTGGCGTTGGGAGTGGAGGCGGTGGCTGCTCCGCGACGACCGGCGGCGCCAGAACGCTCTCGGGAGCGGGAGTGGCCTTGGGCGCCCTGCGCTCTTGCGCCGCCAACACACTCGCCGTTCGGTCGCGGATCTCGCGCGCGACCGCATGTTCGGGGTAGTGGCTAAGCGCCTCCTCCGCAAGAGCCCGGGCCTCGGCCAAGTTGCCCTCGACCAGTTGTTCGCGGGCGGAAGAGGTCAGGGCTTCGGCCTTGCGGCGCGCCAGATCCTCGTCGAGGTACTTCCGGAGCTGGAGGTAGCGCTTGTTCCGGGGCGCGAGCTGCTCGATCCGACCAGCGATCTTCTGGGCAAGCTCGGTGTCGCCGTCGGCGGCGTAGGCGAGCGCCAGGCCACAGAGGTTCTCGACCTCTCGGTCCCTTATCGCCGCCTCGATCTTTGGGCCCGTATTCGCGATCTCCGGGTCCCCTGGGCTGATCTCGATCAGGCGACGGCAAAGGCCGAGGGCCTTTTGAAGGTGCCCCTCTGTGAGAGCCTGCTCCATGGCGACGCGGAGATCGGCCCTCTCGCGGGCGGTGTCGGGCGCCCCGCCGACGGGTGCTAGGACCGCGGCCTGTGCGCCGCGGGCCGGACCTTCCCTCAGGAGCCGGTCGAGGTCGGCGTGCATCTCGTCGAGAGACTGGTAGCGAGCCGCTGGGTCTCGGGCGAGGGCCTTCATCACCGACGCCTCGATGCCCGGGGAAAAAGGCGTGTTCGACAGAGGCGCCGGATCGGGGCGCTCCTTTGTGATCTTGAACATGACGGCTGTCAGACTTTCGCCCTCGAAGGGCTTGCGGTGGGCGATCAGCTCGTAAGCGATCGCTCCCACCGAGAAGATGTCAGCCCGGTGGTCCACCCTGTGCCCCTCGACCTGCTCCGGCGCCATGTAGTGGACGGTCCCGAGGACGAGGCCGCTCTTCGTCATCGTCGAGGACTGGAGTTGAGCGATCCCGAAGTCCATGATCTTCACCTCGCCCTCGGGGGTGACCCGGATGTTGGCGGGCTTGATGTCGCGGTGGACGATGCCGCTGCGGTGGGCGTAGCCAAGGCCGGCACAGACCTGCCTCAAGACGTCGAGCTTCCATTCGAGGGAATGGGGTTCCCGGTTCTGGATGATCTTCTCGAGGTCGGTGCCCTCGATGAACTCCATGGCGATGTACGGCTGCCCCTTGTCTTCACCGAGGTCGTAGACGGTCACGATGTTGCGGTGGCGGAGGCCACCCGCGGCCTGGGCCTCGCGGAGGAAGCGAGCACGAAGGTCGGGGCTCTCGGCGAGCCCCTGGATCATGGTCTTGACCGCGACCTTCCGATGGATGTGCGGGTCCAGAGCCTCGTAGACAGTGCCCATCCCGCCGCGACCGAGGACCTTTTGGATCTGGTACTTCCCGATCGTTTCCACTCGGTTGTCTCGCTGGTTGTAGCGACATCATTCTAGGTCAGGAGCGCGGCCTCGTCCATGTGCTATCGTGCCGCGCGTGGTCATCGGCTTGGGAATCGACCTCGTCGAGTTGGGACGCGTGGAGGAGTCGCTCGCTCGCTGGGGGGATCGCCTCGTCGAGAAACTGATGGACGCGCCTGAAGCCGACGCACTTCCGACGGAGCCGAGCGACCGCGCTTTCGCCCTCGCTCTGGCCATCGCCGGGAAAGAGGCCGTCAGCAAGGCCCTCGGGACGGGGTGGAGCCGGGGCGTGCAGTGGCGTCACGTGGTCGTGTCGCCTGGGCCGCCGGCCCCCACAGCTCGGCTCCTGGGGCGCGCTTCCGCTGTGGCCCGCGGCCTGGGCTCGTCGGGAGCCGGAGACTTGATCTTCGACCTGCGCGGGAACCTCGTCCTCGCCGAATACCGACTCCTCTCGTGATGGCGCTCTTCCCAAGGGAGCCCTGGCGTCGCAACCAGTGGGTCATGGCCGCGGCGGTCTTCGTGGTCTTTTCTGGATTTGCCTTCGTGCTCCCGTTCCTTCCACTCTACGTCCGCGAGCTGGGCGTCGCGGACGAGGAACGAGCCGCCCTCTGGGCGGGGGTTCTCATCGGCGTCTCTCCTCTTTTCGCCGGGCTCATGGCGCCCCTGTGGGGCCGCTTGGCCGATCGGCGCGGGGCCAAGCGGGTGGCTCTCCGCGCCCTGGCCTCCTACGTCGTCCTGCTCTTCCTGTCGGCCTTCGTCACGTCGGTGGGCCAGCTCCTGGTTCTCCGGATCGGCGTCGGCCTCTTCGGTGGCATCGGACCGCTAGGGCTCGCGATGGCCACCGCGCTGGCGCCGCGGGAAGGAACAGGGAAAGCGGTGGGCCTCGTGCAGTCGGCGCAGATCCTGGCCGCGGCGGCGGGACCCCTCGCCGGCGGCCTTCTGGCCGACGCGGCGGGGATGCGCTCCACGTTCGTCGTGACGGCGGCCGTGTGCGGCATGGCATTTCTGCTGGTCGCCCTCTATTACGTCGAGGGTTCCCCCGGCGAGCCCAAAGCCGCGCCGACAGGCGACGCATCCCTGCGCTCGTTCCTCACGATCCCGCACCTGGGACTCATCCTTGCCGTTCTCTTCCTGGTCAACTTCATCGGCCGTTCCTTCACTCCCATTCTTCCCCTCCACCTGAAGGGGCTCGGAGTCGCCAACGGCCGAATTGCCTCGGCGACGGGCGTGCTCATCTCGGCCTACTCCCTCGCGGCTGCACTCTCCGCCTCTCTATTCGGGCGGGCCAGCGGCCGTCGCGAGCCCCGCTCCCTCCTCGTGCTGAGCCTCGTGGGCGGAGCGGTCCTGGTGCTTCCCATGGCCCTCGTCTCGAGCTACACGGCGTTCATGGCGCTGGCCATCCTGTTGGGTCTGGTGTCGGGGGGGGCGCTCACGCTTTGCTACACCATCGGCGGACTGCTCGTTCCCGGCGATCGGCGCGCGACGGCCTTCGGCTTTTTCTCGGGGGCGGCGCTCTTCGGTGGCGCCCTCTCCCCTTCGATCGCCGGCCTGCTCGCCCACTGGGACGTGCGCGGGATCTTCTACCTGGATGCGGCCCTCTACGTGGCCCTCGTCGCGGGCCTCACGCTCGCGCCCAGGCGGACCTGAGAGGTCTACTGCGGCGCCGGAGGGACGGCCGACGGGAGGGTCGACGCGGCGACCACACGGTTGCGCCCGGCCTCCTTGGCGGCATAGAGGGCGCGATCGGCCGACGAGAGCACGGCCGCCGGTTCGCGCCCGTCGTCGGGCCACATCGCGAGGCCGATGCTCACCGTCCGCCGAATCCGCGCGTCGTCCACGGTAAAGGTGTCGTTCTCGATGGCGCGCCGCACGCGCTCGGCCAGGCGAAGGGCGCCGGCCTGATCGGTTCCCGGCAGAATCGCGACGAACTCCTCGCCTCCGTAGCGCGCGGCCTGGTCCCCGCCCCTGAGAGTTCCCTTGAGCACTTCCGCGGTGCGCCGCAGCCCAGCGTCCCCCGCCGGATGGCCGTAGGTATCGTTCAGCTTCTTGAAATGGTCGAGGTCGAGAAGGAGAAGGGCAAAGCGGCCTTTGCTCCTGTCCTCGCGCTTGACGGTGTTCCCGAGCAGCCTGTCGAACTCGCGCCGGTTGTAAAGACCCGTGAGGCCGTCACGAACCGCCATGTCCTTGGTCCGCTCCAGGAGTTGAATCGTGGAGAGCGCCGCCGCCGCCTGGTTGCAGACGAGCTCCAACACTCGCCCTGCTGCGGCGCTAAACGAGCCACGGCGTCCCGTGAGCACCAGGGCGCCGAGTGCCTCGTTACGCGCCCTGAGCGGCACCGCCAGGAGCGATTCGGCACGTCCCGCCCCTTCGTCGAGGACCAGGATCGGCATGCGGTCCTTCTGGCCGCTCAGGTTGTCGAGAGGAACGGGAGACTCGGCGCTCCTCACCACCCACGCCGCCCACGTCTTCTCCGAGAGGCCGACCTCGCGCCCCTCGAACTCGTGGGCCCATCCCTGGGCCGTCTCGATGACGTAGCGCGTCTGCAACTCGTCGGCCACGACGATGGCGGCGGCTTCGAAGGGAACCAGTTCCTTCGCGCACCGCAGAAGATGACGACGGACCGAGGCGGCGTCCTTCTGCGCCGCGAGCTTGCGCGACTCCGGGTAGATGGCCGCGAACTCCGCGCCGTGGTCTTCGAGACTCTGGGACGCTCGGGCGCGCGCCAGAGCCTCTCCCGCGAGGGCGGCGAACCCTTCCAGGATCTCCGGCTCGCTGCCGGTGAAGGACTGGATCTCCATGCGGTCCGCGACGAGGACCGCCGTCACGACGTCTCCGGTGCGCACGGGGAGCGCCAACAGAGAGCCCACCTTCACCTCGCCGCTATAGTACGGGAGCGACCAGAGGAGGCGCTTGAAGTCGGTGGCGTAGAAGGGCGTCTTCCGCTCGAGGACGAAGGCGAAGGGATCGCTCGTCAGAGGAACGACGCAGTCTCCGACGAGGGTGGCGGGGCCGTCGGCGGCGCTCACGAACGCCACGTCGCGAGACCGGTCGATGTCGAAGTGCACGACCGCGTGGGCGCTGACGGCTCGTCGCGCCAGGGCCGTGAGCTTGCCCAAGGCGTCCTTCACCTCGGCGGCGCGGTCGACCTGACGTGCGCGCCGTCCTTCTTCCGAGACCTCGCGTAGGCTCACGGAAGCCACGGGCCCGCGGGCGGCCACGGTGGCGTCGTCTTCGTCCAGCTGGCCGATCCCGTACTTGAGCCGCGCCAGCTCGTCCACGGTCTTCCCGAGACGCCGCTTCTCGGCGAGAAGCGCGCGATTGACGGCGAAGGCGAGGGCGGCATAACCGATGCTCGTCGCAACCGCCGTGCGCCACGACGCGAAGCCGTCGTGGGCCGCCTCGGCCACGGCCAGCAGCGAGGCGAGGGCAACGACGCTGAGGGCGATGCCGAGCTTGTCGGCTACCGCTACGGCGCCGATCAGCAGAACGAGGACAGGCCAGATGGGCCAGCCCAGAGGCGCCAAGAGCTGTCCAAAGGCGTCAGCACAGAGCACGAGGAAGGCGTAGAGGGCTAGCGGTTCGGCTTGGCCGTGCCCGCGCAGGCTGGCGAGGAGCGCCGTCCCCGCCACGCCCAAGCCCAGGGCCAGGAGCACCAGGAGGCGCGCCCAACCCGGCCAGGGGGATTGGAGGGGCCGGGCGAGGGCCACTATTGTGAGGAGCCCGGCGAGGCCGAGGGCGAGCTGGCCGGCGCGCCACCGGACCCTGATGTCGACCAGCGGCCCGGTGCTTCTCTCGGACGGCACGCGGTCGGCGTCGGGAAGCGGTTCCAAAGGAAAAAGCTCGGCGGGATCAGGAGGCCTCGGCCGGTTCGCGGCCAAGGACCAGGGCGTACGCGAGGAGGTCATCCTCTGTAAGCCCCAGCCGATCGAGGTGGGCGTAATAGCTGAGAACACCTTCCCGATGCTGCGAGACGACCGCCTTCTTTTCGCGAACCTCCTTGACGAGCCTCAGGAGCCGCGTCACGAGCCGCGGCGTCACCTCGATGCCCGCCGACGACAGCTCCGCACCGTGCCGTTGGAGAACCGCCTCGATGGCCATCGTCCCCGAGTGCTTCCCAAAGAGGAACCGGAGTTGGCCACCCACTGCCTCGGGCTCGATCACCTGATAGATCGCCGGGTGGATCGTGATGCCTGCGGTGTGGATACCGGTCTCGTGGCTGAAGACGTTGTGACCGATGATGGGCTCCGTCGCACCCACGGGAAGGCCGCTGAACTCCTCGACCTTGCGACGGAGCTGCCAGAGCATCTCGTATCGGAAGCCGGGGATCGGGACCCCGTAAAGTTCCTTCAGGATCATGACGGTGGTGTGGAGGGGCGCGTTCCCGGCCCTCTCACCAATGCCATTCACCGTGCAGGTGGGGATCGTGGCTCCGTGATGCAAGGCGCGGACGGTGTTGTACGCCGCGAGGCCGAAGTCGTTGTGAAAATGGACGACGAGCGGCCTCTGAGGGAACGCCGCCACGAGCCGGGGGATGTAGTAGTCGACGCCTTCCGGAGCGAAGAAGCCCACGGTGTCGGGGAAGGCGTAGCGGTTTCCACCCGCCGCGTAACACGCCGAAGCCAGCTCGATCAAGTAGTCCACGTCGGCGCGCGAGCCGTCCTCGCCGCCGAACTCCACGATCTCGACACCGCCGCTCCGGGCATGGGCAATCGCCGCGGAAGCCATGCGCACGTTCGCCGCCCGGTAGAACGAGACGGGCAGATCGAGCCACTCCTCGGCCTTGCGACCCTCGAGGCCGAGCAGGGTGCGGCCGATCTTGTACTTGAGGTGGAGGTCGGAGCCCGACGTAAAGATGAAGAAGCTTACGTCGGAGGGACGAGCGCCCATCGCTCGCAGGATCTCGAGAGTGGCGTCGATATCCTTGGCGCTCGACCGGCACATGACTATGATTTCGAGGTCCGGACGGAGGCGGCCGCTCTTCTTGCCCTGGAGGATCAGCTCGAGAGCGCGCCGCTCCGAAGCGGCCGCCGAGGGGAAGCCCACGTCGAGGATGTGAACCCCGGCGTCGGAGAGCATGGTCGCCAGCTCGTACTTCTGCTCCGGCGTGAAGGCGACCCCCGGCGTCTGCTCGCCGTCCCGGAGCGTCGTGTCGTAGAGGCGAATCTCCCTCGCGCGAGGGAAGGCCGTGTCCTGTGTGAAGCGCGAGTGGGGGGCGATCAGGCTGTCGAGTGGCTCGCGCAGATCGACCATGGGGTTATCTTACCCCTGCCCATCGGCTACGGCGCCGCGGCTTCCCAGCGCTTCCTGATCTCGATGCTCTCGGGGGATCCTGCGAAGTCCTTCACGGCGGCCTCCACCTTCTGGAGCAGCGGCCCGGGGTTAGAATGCCGCCCTGTGGACGCCATCACCCAGCGAGCGGCAGAAACCTACCATCAGCTCCTTCGCGACGAGAAGGGCGTCGCCGAGGAGCTGGAAGCGCACTTTTTCGAGAAGATGCGCGCGGCCAAGCTCACGTTCGGCGGTAGGGTGCTTTGTCCCTTTCCCCGGCCGCAGTTCATCGCTCCCGCCGACTATCGGCAGATCCAAGGCGTCTGCCGCGGCATCCTGCGGGCGATCGAGAAAGTCGAGACGCAGCTCGGACAAGATCTGTGGGACCGGGTCGACCTCCTTCCCGAGGAGCGGGAGCTGGTGGCCATCGATCCCGGCTATCGTCGCTCCTCGCCTACCTGCCGCCTCGATTCGTTCATCACACCCTCCGCGTACCAGTTCGTGGAGCTGAACGCGGAAACGCCGGCGGGAATCGCGTATGCCGAGGTGCTGGCGGACATCTTCCTCGGGCTCCCGCTGATGAAGACCTTCCAGGAGCACTACTCCTTGCGGCGCTTTCGTGCTCGTGATCGACTCCTCGAGACCCTCGTCTCCTGTTACAGGGAAGCGGGCGGCCGTGAGCTTTATCCGACCATCGCCATCGTGGACTACGAAGAAGTCCCGACCCGCACCGAGCATCATCTGTTCCGCGAGTTCTTCGAGTCCAAGGGCTATCCGTCGATCGTCTGCGACCCGCGCCATCTCACTTACGAGGGAGGGCGCCTCCGCCACGAGAACAAGACCATCGACATCGTCTACAAGCGGCTTCTCGTGAACGAGTTGCTGGAACGGATCGGTGAGTTGCAGCCGTTTCTGCAAGCCGCGAAGGACCGGGCGGTGACTCTCGTGAATCCCTTCCGGTGCAAACCGATCCACAAGAAGGCCATCTTTGCCGTGCTCACCGACGATGACCTCCAGTC
Organism: Vicinamibacteria bacterium; assembly: GCA_041493035.1. Taxonomy (GTDB): domain Bacteria; phylum Acidobacteriota; class Vicinamibacteria; order Fen-336; family Fen-336; genus JBGPYB01. The sequence goes on from JBGPYB010000035.1 coordinate 15,797, forward strand.
CCTCTTCACCGAGGAGGAGCGGAGCGCCATCGCCGCTCACGTCCCGTGGACGCGCCGCGTGCGGGAGGGGCACGTTTCCTTGCGGGGAAAGAGCGTCGACCTCCCGGCCTTCATACGCCAGAATCGCGAGACCCTCGTGATGAAGCCCAACGACGAGTACGGGGGGAAGGGCGTTTTCATCGGATGGGAGATGAGCGAAACCGCGTGGGATGCCGCATTGGCCGAGGCGCTGCAAAGCTCCTACGTGGTCCAGGGGAAGGTGGAGCTGCTGCGCCAGACCTTCCCCGAGCTCCGCCCCGAACTCCACTTTCGCGATCTGGTGGTGGACCTGGACCCATTCGTCTTCGAGGGAGAGGTCGAAGGGTTCCTGACGCGCCTTTCGGGAACGTCCCTCGCCAACGTCACGTCGGGAGGGGGGCAGGTCCCCGCCTTTCTCGTCGAGCCGCGATAGGTCGATGGCACAGGCATTCACGGTAGGGATCGAGGAGGAGTTTCAGCTCGTCGACCCCGAAACCCGGGAGCTGAAGAGCCACATCGAGGAGATGATGGCCGCGGGCGGGCACCTGGGGGACCAGATCAAGCCGGAGCTTCACCAGAGCGTCGTCGAAGTCGGGACGCCGATCTGCGCCGACATCCGCGAGGCTCGCGAAGCGGTCAAGAGCCTCCGCCGCTCTCTCGTCGGCATGGCTGAGGCGAGCGGCGCCCGGATCGTCGCGGCCGGGACACACCCGTTCAGCCATTGGAAAGACCAGGAGATCACCGAGCGGGTTCGTTACAAGGACATCGTCAACGAGATGGAGGACCTGGCGCGGGCCAACCTCATCTTCGGCCTCCACGTCCACGTGGGCGTCGAGGACCGGGAGATGCAAATCCAGATCCTGAACGCGATCCGCGTGTTCCTTCCCCACCTCCTGGCTCTTTCGGTGAACTCGCCCTTCTGGTGTGGCCGCAAGACGGGTGTCAAGTCGGTGCGGTCCACGATCTTCAAACGCTTCCCGCGAACGGGCATCCCCGACGAGATCGCCTCCTGGGACGAGTACCAGAAGCACGTGGACCTGCTGGTGCGCACTCATTGTATCGACGACGGCAAGAAGATCTGGTGGGACATCCGCCCCCACGCCTACTTCAAGACCCTCGAGTTCAGGATCTGCGACATTCCCTGCCGGGCGGAGGAGACGGTGGCGATCGCGGCCCTGGCCCAGGCTCTGGTGGCGAAGCTCCACCGCCTGGTCGAGTCGAACCTCCGCGTGCGGCGCTATCCGCGCGCCGTTGTCGAGGAAAACAAGTTCCGCGCCCTCAAGACGGGCCTGAGCGGGGGGATGATCGACTTTTCGCTGCGCCAGGAGGCGCCGACGCGCGGCCTGATCCTCGAGATCCTCGATTTCGTGGGCGATGCCGCCGCCGATCTGGGCACGCTACCCGAAATGGAGTATCTGCGAAGCTGGGCATCGACCGGCGACACGGGGGCCGATCGGCAGCTCAAGGCGTTCCACACGGGCCACGATCTGCGCGCAGTGGTCGACTTCCTGGTGGACGAGACGAAGCGGGGCTTGGTGTAGACTTTCGTCAGGATGCCCATCGCCTGCCGGTACAAGCTGGAACACGGCACGCAGTTCTGCGAGACCGACTGCCCGGCGAGCGCTCCCTGCGGCGTCTTCAACTATTTCCGGGTCGAGCGGCCCGAAGACGTTCCGCCCCCCGACGAGCGGGCCATCGACGTGGCCATCCTGGACATGAACCACGGATGGCAGAACCTGGGCCACGACTCGCTGGTCCATGCGGTCCTCGACACAGCCTGCGATCTGCTCGACGGTCTCAAGGAAACGGGCCTCTACCTGAGGGCGATCTCGTATGACGTCCGGCGCTCCGGGATGATCCCCGACGCCCCTGGCGGGCGCTTCTCCGTCTACGTCGGCACCGGCGGGCCCGGCAACATCGATCCCCACAAGAACGACGGCGCCCTTGAAGGCTGCCAAGGCCTCGCCGAGGACCCGTCCTGGGAGAGCCCGTTCTTTGCCCTGCTCAGGGATGTCCGGGCCGACGAAGAGGCGGCACTCCTGGCCGTCTGCCACACCTTCGGCGTCATGTGCCGGTGGTCCGGGGCCGCCCAGCCCGAGCTGCGAGGTCCCGAAAAGGGGGGAAAGAGCACGGGGATCCTCGAGAATGTGCTGACGGCGGAGGCGATGGTGCATCCGTGGTTCCGGCATTTCTCCGATGAGCTGCCCGACAAGCGCCGGCTGCGGATCGTGGACAATCGGCTCTACGATCTCATCCCCCGCCGACAGATCCTGCCCGACGGGATTCTCCCCATCGGCCACGAGGCAATCGGGATCGGCGGCCCCGCGGGAAACGCCCTGACGATGCTGGAGTTCGCTCGGGACAAGCGCGGGGTGATGCCTCGGATCTTCGGCGTCAACCACCACCCCGAGATCGTGGATCGGGCGCGGCAGCGCATGCTCCTCGAACAGAAGCGGGAGCGCGGCGAGGTCTCGCGGCAGTGGTACGAGGAGCGCGCGGAGATCCTGACCCGTACCTACCCCGACGAGAACAGCGACCAGCGCCTCCACGTCACGTCGGACTACACGCTCCTGGCGCCCCTCCGCTACTACGTCCAGCGGGCCGTCCGCACGCGAGCCGAGGCCTTGGGGCTTGCCGTGCATCTGCACGAGGACCGCATGCTCGAGGCCGCAGGCGTCCTCTGATCGGGGCGTGAGCTCCGCCGGAGGGAACGAAGCTTGATCCCGAAACCTCCCTTCGCCTTCGACCTCACACTCGAGCACGAGATCGCCGAGTTCGAGCGCCTCAAGCCCCGTCTCGACGAGGTCTGGGAAGTCCTGATGATGCGGGAGGAGGAACCCCACACCTCGGTGGTCGTCCCGTCCCTCACCCTGGACCAGAGCGAGCTACGCAAGCTCTCGGGAGCGAGCTTCTACGAGGAGCGACTCCTCTTCCTCCTGATCCGCCTCAGGAACCCCCGGGCGCGAGTCGTCTACGTAACCTCGCAGCCCGTACATCCGATCATCCTCGAGTACTACTTCCAGTTTCTCGCTGGGATTCCGGCCAGCCACGCCCGGGCGCGTCTCACCCTGCTCTGCGCCGACGATGCCTCGCCGCGCTCGCTGACCGAAAAGATCCTCGAGCGGCCTCGCCTCATTGAGCGCATCCGCGCGGGGATCCAGGACCGCGGGCGGGCTTATCTCACCGTCTTCAACTCGACGCCCCTCGAGCGAAAGCTCGCCGTGCTCCTGGGGATTCCCCTGAACGGCGTCGACCCCAACCTCATCCACCTCGGGACCAAATCGGGCAGCCGGAAGGTCTTCCGGGAAGCCGGAGTCGATCTACCCCTCGGAACCGAGGACCTGCGTACTGAGTACGAGGTGGAGACGGCCCTCGCGGAGCTTCGGAAAGAGCGGCCCGGCCTGAAGCGCGCCGTCGTCAAGCTGAACGACAGCTTCTCCGGCGAGGGAAACGCGATCTTTCGCTACCCCGATTCCGACACGCCCGGAGCGATCCGTGACGAGTTACGTCAGCTCGAGTTCTCGGTCCCGACCGAAACCCCCGACATCTACTTCGACAAGTTCGCGCGGATGGGTGGCGTGGTCGAGGAGTTCATCGAGGCTCCCGAGAAAGCCTCGCCCTCCGCCCAGCTCCGCATCAGCCCGAAAGGAGAGGTCGTCGCGATCTCCACCCACGACCAGATCCTCGGCGGGCCGAGCAACCAGGTTTTTCTCGGCTGTAGCTTTCCGGCCCACGATGACTACCGAGTCCGGATTCAGGAGGCGAGCCTCTGCATCGGCCGGGTCATGGCGAACTACGGGGTGGTGAGCCGCTTTGCCACGGATTTTCTCGTGACGCGAGGGGGCCCCGACGACGAGTGGAAGGTCCATGCACTGGAGATCAACCTGCGGATGGGAGGAACGACTCATCCGTATCTGGCGCTCCAGTTCCTCACGGGAGGTCAGCTCGATCCCGAGAGCGGACTCTTTCTTTCACCCAGCGGTCACGCCAAGTACTACCGGGCCACCGACAATCTCCGCTCCGAGAACTACCGTGGCCTGCTCCCAGAGGACCTTATCGACATCCTCACCATGAACAAGCTGCACTACAGCCACGGAACGGAGTCCGGCGTTCTCTTCCACCTGATCGGCGCTCTCTCGGAATTCGGAAAGCTCGGGGTGACCGCCATCGCCAACAGCCGCGAAGAAGTGGACGACCTCTATCGCCGCACTCTCGCGATCCTGGACCGCGAGACCTCGTACGGCCGCCCCCACGAATCCCTCGGCCCTCAGGGCTGACGTCCGGACGGGAACGGAAACGGAAACCACGGAGACACGGAGATCACGGAGAGAAATGAAATGGGCACGCCCTTAAAAAGAACTTCATACAGCCAGTGTCCGAGATCGTCGCCGCACCCAAAGTGCAACGTCGTGGGACGGACCACGACCACACTTGCTGGCCTCCTTGACGGAACGCCTCGGCTCGTTTCCCTCCGTGCCTCCGTGTCTCCGTGGTCTTCTTTCGTTTCGATCCCTCTTGCAGCATCTGTTCCTTGGTCACGACCTCGCCAAGAAATGGACCCCTCTCCTTACTCCAACTTCTCTGAGCCCCTGTGTCTCTGTGGTTGATGTTTCAGGTCAGGCGTCGAGGAGCCGCCGAGCTTCGGCCTTGGCCTCGGCGGGCGTCGTGATGGCGCCGTCGAGCTGGCGCTCGTAGACAGCGCGTAGGATTTCGCCGACCCGCGGGCCAGGGGCGACGCCCAGGGCGAGAACATCTCGCCCTAGCAGCAGCGGGTTCGGCGGGCGCACGGCCACGTCGAGCTGCTGCACCTTCGCGCGAAACCACTCCATCGCCACCGGCTCGAAGCGTCCCGGTGATCGCCCGAGGCAGTCGGCCCGTGCCACGCGGTAGAGGAGATCCGGCTCGCACTTGCGCGCCAGGCGACGAATGGCGCCGTCGCTGACCCGGTCGCGGTCGTCGTAGAGCTGGCCGGGCTTCAAGTGGTTGGCCACCAGGGCCACGATCTGCTCGCGCAGGGCGTAGCCCTGAAGGGAGTGGACGTTCCAGCGATCGAGAAGCGCCAGCGTCGGCGCCACGCCGGCCTCCTCGTGGCCCCGCGACCTGACCCGGTCGTCCTCGAAGCGAGTCGTTGCCGGCTTGCCGACATCGTGGCAGAGCGTTCCGAGCATCACGGCCAGAGCCCGCGGCCGATCCAGATCCTGCACGAGAGCCGACGCCTGATCGAGGGCTTGCAGCGTGTGGGTCCAGACGTCTCCCTCGGGATGCCAGCCGGGGTCTTGAGGCGTGTCGGCCAACGGAAGAAGCTCGGGTGCCAGGGTCTCGAGCATCCGCCACTCGCGGAGAAGGGCGAAGCCGAGGGAAGGACGGCGGGCCTTCAGGAGAAGCTTCTCGACCTCGCCGAAAACGCGCTCGGCGGGAAGCTCCGCAAGCGGCATCGCCGCGGCCAGGCGCGCCGTCTGCTCCTCGACACTCAGCTCGAAGCGGGCGGCAAGCTGAACGGCGCGAAGAGCCCGCAGCGGATCGTCACCAAAGGTGGCTGCGTCGACAGCCCGCAGAACGCGCGCTTCGAGATCGCGACGACCACCCTGCGGATCGAGGATCTCGCCCGTCTCGGGGTCGAGGAGCATCGCGTTGATGGTGAAGTCGCGACGCCGGGAGGCCTCTTCGATCGACATCGCCGGATCCCCCACGACGGCGATCCCACGATGCCCAGGACCGGTCTTCGAGTCGCGCCTCGGGATCGACACGTCGACGGCGCCCGCGACGCCTTCGATTCCCGACAGCTTGTAGACGGTGAAGGCCTGGCCCACGGCGTCGACACGTCCGAGGCCGCGGAGGCTCTCTTGGAGGCGCGCCGGGGCAAGGCCGTAGACCTCGACGTCAAAGTCGGTCAGCGGCAAGCCGAGGATCGCGTCGCGCACCGCGCCACCGACGAAGTACGCGCGGCCACCGGCCTCGGCGAGGACGGCGAGGACGCGCCGCAGCCCGGCCGGGATCGGGAGAGGCACGCCTTCAGTCTCGGGGTTTCAGCAGCTCGGCCAGGGCGCCCTCGTCATCGGCGGAAAGTCCCTGGAACGTCAGACCGTGGGCGAAGCCGCGGGGAGCGGTTCCGCGCCAGCGGATCTGGCCGTCGAGGCTCAAGGGAAAGCCTCCGGCGGGACTGTGGAACGCGATCCGAACCGAGTCCTCCACTTCGAGGGGGACGCCCAGGTCCACCTGCGCGCCGCCGAGGCCCAGGTTCACGAGCTCTCCCAAGGCGATCGGAGCCCGCTCCTTCGACAGCACCTTGACGTCCACCATGAGGGCTCGTCGCGGGCTGCGTCGCCGCTCGTCGGCGACCGTGGAGCGTCGCACTCCCGACATGAGCACCTTCTGGCACGTGGCCACGAGCTCATGGAAGCGGAACGGCTTGAAGACGTACGCCGCCGCTCCCTCGCGGACGCCACGGGCGAAAGACCCGTAGTCGGCGCGAGCAGTGACGACGACGACGGGAGGCGCGTCGGGGACATGACGCAAGTGCTCCAGGACCCCCCAACCATCGATCCCAGGCATCATGAGGTCGAGCACCAGGAGGTCGGGACGGTGCGCTCCCATCTTCTCGATGGCCTCACCGCCGTCCGAGGCGGAGTCGACCTCGTATCCGACGTCCTTCAGGATGCGGCAGACGAGAACCTGGACATCCTCCTCGTCGTCCACGACGAGGATTCGCTTGGCCTTCGCCAGCGTCTCAATCACGGCGGGAGAATATCATGGGCGGATCGTGACCTTCATCTCGACCCGGTCTTTCGCCTTGTCCCCCACGACCGGCGTCTCGCCGATCTTGTCGACGACGTCCATCCCTTCGGTCACCTCGCCGAAGATCGTGTATTGCCCGGTGAGAGACGGCTGATCGAAGAGGCAGACGAAGAACTGGTCACCGGCGCTGTCGGGCTGACGCGGGCGCAGCACCGCCGCGACGCTGCCACGGACCATCGGCCGAGACGAGAACTCGGCCTTGAGCACGCCCAGGCCGCCCGTTCCATACAGGGCTGCCTTCTTGGGATCCTTCGACAGAGGGTCGCCTCCCTGGATGATGGCGTGAGAGATGATTCGGTGGAAGGTCGTGCCGTCGAATCCCCCCGCCTTCGCCGTCTTCAGGAAGTGCTTGACATGGAGCGGCGCTGCATCGGGAAGAAAGTGGATCACGAACGACCCTTGAGGCGTCTCCACGACGGCGTCGTCCGCCCTGGTCGAGGCCCCGGAAATGGCCAGGGCCAGGCCGATGGAGAGACCGGCAACCCTACTCATCCCACTCTCCCTCCTCGATGAGGCGTTCGCGAATCGCGAGTCGCCTCAAGACCTCCGCGCGGTCCCCGATTCCCGCGGCTCCCTCCTCCTCGACCACGCACGAGGCGGCGCAGGCGGCGAAAGCCGAGGCTTCGAGGGCGTCGTGCGTCTCATGGTAGCGCACGAGGAAGGCGGCGGCGAAGACGTCGCCGGCGCCCGTCGGATCCACCTCCTCGCGAGGGAGAGTCGGAATCTCGTGGTGACCGTCGCGGGTGTGGAGGATCAACCCCTGCCATCCCCGCGTGAGGGCGACCATGGGCACCGTGGCGAGAAACCCGCGGGCGCGCGCTGCGGCCCCGGGCATGTCGCGGTCGGAGAGAAAGAGGACGTGGACTCCGGCCAGGTCGCCGCTCAGGCTCGTCCATTCCCGCGGCGAGACTCCGCCGTCGGCGTCGAACGCCCGGAGCCATCCCTGGGCCTGGGCCCCGACGAGGCCCGCCTCGAACGCGGTGGCGAAACCGGCACCGACCTCGCCCGCCACGGGTCCAAGGAGGAGCGCATCCGGGTTTCGCCAGGCATCGGGAAGGATGGACAAATCGATGTCGGCCGCACGCGACGAGAGGACCTGGCTGCGCTCGCCGGCGGCGTCGTACAGGTTCTGGAAACGCGTCGTGGCGGCCGACGCCCCTACGAAGGCGGTGATCCCGGGAAGGTCACGCTCGGGAGCGAAATCGCGGCCGGCTGACGTGAGGACCGCCGCGTCCCAACCGAGCCGCTGCGCCGCGAGCGCTGCGTACGCCGCCGAGCCGCCGAGCACTTCGCCTCCACGAACCTTGTCCCAGGTGACGTGGCCGACGGCCAGCAGTCGCGGCATAAGGGCGGCGGCTAGGCGCGCGCCTTCTCGAAGAGCTTGAGCTGCCAGTCCTCCGGCTGGGACACCGCCACCGGATATCGCCCCGAGAAGCAGGCGGTGCAATGGCGCTGACCCGCTACGTCCTCCACGGCCTTGAGCAGCCCCTCTTGCGACAGGTACGCGAGACTGTCGGCGCCGACGTAGGCCCGGATCTCCTCGACGGAGTTGCGGGCCGCGATCAGCTCGCTCTTCAGGGGCGTGTCGATTCCGTAGTAGCACGGGCCGGTGGTCGGGGGGCTGCTGATGCGCATGTGGACCTCGGCCGCCCCCGCGGCGCGGACCATGCCGACGATCTTCTTGGAGGTCGTGCCGCGCACGATGGAGTCGTCGATGAGAACGACGCGCTTCCCCTCGAGGACGCCACGCACCGGGTTCAGCTTGATTTTCACTCCGAAGGAGCGGATCGACTGCTTCGGCTCGATGAACGTGCGGCCCACGTAGTGGTTCCGGATGAGCCCCCACTGAAAGGGCAGGCCACTTTCCTGGGAGTAACCGAGGGCCGCTCCCATCCCGCTGTCGGGGATCGGCACCACGATGTCCGCGTCGGCGGGCGCTTCTCGCGCGAGATGGCGCCCGAGAAGGAGGCGGGACTCCAGGACGTTGCGGCCGAAGACCTGGCTGTCGGGGCGCGCGAAGTAGACGTGCTCGAAGATGCACTGGCGGGCGGGTTCCGGGGGGAACGGACGGAACGAACGAACGCCGTTCCGGTCGACGACGACGAGCTCCCCGGGCTCCACGTCGCGCACGTACTCCGCGTCGATCAGGTCCAGGGCGCACGTCTCGGATGTGATGATCGTGGCCCCGTCCAGCTTCCCGATCACCAGCGGCCGGAAGCCCCAGGGATCGCGCGCAGCGACCAACGCGTCGGGCGTGAGGAAGAGAAGGGAAAAAGCCCCCATCACCTTCGAGAGGCTGGCGGCGATGGCGTCCTCGAGCCGCTCGCGATGGCTGCGCGCGTAAAGGTGAAGGATCACCTCGGTGTCGGAGGTGGACTGGAAGATCGATCCGGCGGCCTCCAACTCGTGGCGGAGGAGCGCGGCGTTGACCAGGTTTCCGTTGTGGCCGAGAGCGATCGGCCCGCGGTGGCACTCGATCAGGATCGGCTGGGCGTTGACCTTGACCGTGTCACCGGCAGTCGAGTACCGGACGTGGCCCATGGCGCGGTCGCCCGAGAGCCCGTCGAGCTTCCCGTCCACGAAGATGTCGTTGACGAGCCCCATCCCTTTCTCGAGGCGGAGCTGAACGCCGTCGCTGGCCACGATCCCCGCGGATTCCTGGCCGCGGTGCTGCAAGGCGTAGAGCCCGAGGTAGGCGAGATGGGCCGCTTCCGGATGGCCGAAGATCCCGAACAGGCCGCACTTGTCGTGGAAGCGGTCGTCGTCGACAGGGACTCGGATCTGCATGGAAAGCTTGATTCTAGCGCATCGGTGAGCGGCGCCGCAGGAACCGCGTGACGGCGTAGAGGACAGGCCCCGCCAGGAGGAACCCGAGCCCGAGCCACGCCCGGTCGCGTTTGGTGAACACGAGCAGCGCGGTCCACGTCACGGCCGGCACGAGCACGTTCAGCCAAAGGCCCACCTGGCCGCCCGGGATCCGGAACCCTTCGCCTCCTTCGGGTTCGCTGCGCCGGGCGCGAACGACCGCGAAGTGGATGAGCATCGTGTAGGCGCCTGCCAGCCAGGAGTCGGCTATGAGCAGATCTTCGAACGGCAGGGCCGCCATGATCGCGTAGAGGACGCCGTACGAGAGCAGCACACGGTGCGGCGTGCCGAAGCGCGGGTGAAGCTTCCGGAGGGCGCCCGGAAGGTAGCCGTCGTCCGCGAGCGCCCACACGAGCCGCGACCACCATACGCCATACGCCAGGAAGATGACGGAGTAACTCGCGACGCTGCCGAGGAAGAGCCACTGGCCCAGCGCCTTTCCACCGAGGGCGTAGCCGCCGGTAGCGAACTGGCCCGACGTCCACGTGGCCCAGTCGGAACTCGTGGCCAGCAGCGCGATCGTGGGGAGCGCATAGCTCAGGACCACGAGAGGCGTCACGACGGCGATGGCGAGCGGGATGGCGCGCTTGGGGTTCTCGACCTCCTCGGCGGCAGTCGAGACCTCGTAGTAGCCGGAGTAGAGCCACATCGAGAGTGCGAGACCTGTGCCGATCAACTCGCCCGGAGTCGTGTCGGGGGCGGCGAAGGGGACCAACGGGTTGCTGTGCCAGTGGAGGAGAGCGGCCCCGATCAGCCACACGAGCGGCGCCAGGAGGAAGGCGTTCAGCAGGACGGCGGCGCGACCGGCGATCTCGATGCCCCGGTAGTTCAGGAGAGTCAGGACCGAGATGAGCACCACCGCGAGCAGCCATTGCTCGAACCGCGTGAGCGACGGGACGAAGTGGGCGATGCCGCGGGCGAACAGGACCGGGTAGAGCGCGTTGTCGAGGAAGGATGAGAAGAGGCTCCAGATTCCGGCGAGATAGCCCGGGAACTCGCCGAGGTAGGTCTGAACCCAGCGATAGTAGCCGCCGGCCACGGGACGCCGGCTCGAAAGCTCGGCCGAGGCGAAGGCCATGGGCACGCCCCAGAGCCACGGCGTGACGAACAGCATCACGATGAAGAGGCCAGGCCCGATCTCCGCGATGTAGTTCTCCATCCCGTAGGGTCCGCCACAGGCGGAGGCGTAGAGGAGCCCCACGAAGGCGAGGAGGCCGGCGCGAGCCCGGACCGTCTCGCCCTGGATCACGCGGCGACCAAGACCCGCGCGTCGAGCGCGACGATGCCGTCGGACGCGCAACGCAGCGGGTTGACCTCGACGTCGGCGACGGCGGGAACCGAAAGCAGCAGTCGGCCCACCGCCGCGAGCGCCCCTACGACGGCTTCGAGGTCGACGGGCGCGGAGCCGCGCGGTCCGAGGAGGCGCGAGCCCACCCGCGTCTCGGCGATGAGGCTGCGCAGCTCTTCCTTCGAACAAGGCAGCGTCCGGATCGCCGAGTCCCCAGCGGACTCGGCCAGAACGCCGCCCGTGCCGAAGAGCAGGATCGGACCGAACTGGCCGTCGCGCCGCGCCCCCACGATCGCCTCGACACCGCCGCGACGGTACGGGGCGAGGCGCACCTCGGGGTGCCCGTTGGAAACAAGATGGCTCACGGCGTCGTAGGCGCGGCGCACCTCGTCGACCGATCGAAGGTCGAGGTGAACGCCTCCCAACTCGGTCTTGTGGACGATGGCCGCCTCGTGGATCTTGAGGACAACGGGAAAGCCTTGGCGCTCGGCCTGCGTCACGGCTTCGTCTGCGCTCCGAGCGAGCCGAGCGGGAAGCATCGGCATGCCGAAGCGGGCGAGAAGCCGCGCGGCCTCGTCCTCGAGAAGCGCCCTTGCCGGACGGCGAGCCGCCTCGGCCAGGGCGCGGGCGAGGTCTTCCGGAAGGCCCTCGGCTTCGGCAGAAGCGACGGCGTCCCCCAAGGCGCGAGCCCGCTCCCGAGCGCGACCGCCACGCACCAAGGCCCCCGCGACCCGGGCAGCCACGTCGGCGGAGGCGAAGAGCGGCAGTCCCTGATCGCGCAGGAGTCGAAGCGCTGGCCGGTCCTCGTCCGCGTACAGATCATGGAGGAGAACCGGCTTGCCTGTTTCCTTTCGACGACGAGCCAGGAAGGTCGCGAGGGGCTCGTCGTACAGGGCATAGCCTCCGAAGAGAAGGACCAGGTCTGAGCCCGACCAATCGAAGACCGGCCCGAGGACTCGCTCGTACGCCCGAAGGTCGTACTCGGACATGCCGCCGAACTCCACGGGGTTTCGGACGATGCCGACGAAGGGAGGCAGGTCGCGACGGAATCCCTCGGTCATGATCTCCGGAAAGGGCTCCACCCGAAGCCCGGCTTCCGTGACGGCATCGGTCAGAAGCGTCGCGTGGCCGCCCCCCTCGCCCACGAGCGCGGCCCGTGGGCCTCTGGGAAGCGGCGATTCCAAGAAAGCCTGCGCCACCGCCAGGGCTTCGTCGGCGCGATCGAGAAGGACCGCGCCGGCCTGAGCCAGGGCCTGCCGCGCCACCTCAGCCTCCCCCGCCAACGCACCGGTGTGGGAACGCGCGGTCCCCTGTCCCGCGACCGTGCGCCCACCGCGCAGAACGAGGACCGGCTTCACGGCGGCTGTGCGTGAGACTGCATCGAGGAAGGCGCGGCCTCGCCCCGGAGCGAAGCCTTCGGCGTAGACGAGGACGGCGCGCGTCGCGTCGTCGGCGCGGAAGAAGTCGAGGTACTCGTCCAGGGAGAGATCGGCCTGGTTGCCGGCGCTCACGAAACGCGAGAACCCGATGCCGTGGCGACTCGAGGCTTCGTGGGCGAGGGCGTAGCCGAGGTTGCCGCTCGCCGACAAGAAGCCGAGGCTTCCCGTGGGAAAGGGAGAGATGGCGCTCAGGTTGAGGCGCGCCGGCGCGCTGAAGATGTTCATCCCATTGGGACCCACGAGACGCGTGCCGCCGGTCGCCGCAGCCTCCACCATTGCGCGCTCCAGGCGCCGTCCCTCGTCCCCGTGCTCCGAAAAGCCCGCGGCGTAAACGATGGCGAAAGGGACGCCCCGGCGCGCGAGGTCCGCGACGAGCGCGGGACATTCGGGCGCGGGTCGCACGACCAGGGCGACGTCGATCGGCCCGTCGGCCTCGTCGAGGGAACGAAGGAAGGGACGCCCAGGCAGCCCCCCTCCCCGCGGGTTCACCGGGAAGATGCGACCGGGATAGCCGTCATCCACGAGGGTCTTGAGGAGAAGATAGCCGTACTTCTCCGGCGCTTCCGAGGCCCCAATGAGAGCGACACCTCTCGGCTCGAAGAGGCGGCTCAGCGGGTGGGAAACGAGCGGCTCCTCGGGAGCGGACAGACTCAGCTCACCAGGCGACCGAGGTCACGCTTCATGACTCCGTTCAGGATGATCCCCCGCATGATCTCCGAAGTCCCCTCCCAGATGCGATCGACGCGGAGGTGGCGGAAGTGGCGCTCCGCCGCCCAGTCCTTGCAGTAGCCGCGGCCGCCGAAGACCTGGACGACGCGGTCGGCCACGCGATTCGCCATTTCCGAGGCGTAGAGCTTGCACATCGAGGCCTTGGCGTGCAGCTCCTTCAGGTCGGACCTCCCCTGGTCTTCTTCCCACGCGGTCTTGTAAGTCATGAGGCGCGCGGCGAACAGCTCCGTGGCCGAGTCGGCCAGCATGAACCCGACGGCCTGGTGCTCGTAAAGCTTCCGGCCGAAGGACTCCCGCGAGGCGACCCATACTTTGGCCTCCTCGAGGAGGCGTTGTGCCGCGCCGAGGCAGCGGGCCGCGATGTGAAGGCGCTCCTCGCGGAACCAGTTCCTCGTCACGGCGTCGGCCTGTCCAATACCGCCAAGCACCTGGGACTCGGGGACTTCGCACTTCTCGAAGACGACTTCCGGATGCTCATCCTCAGTGCGTGTCATGAAGTGGGGGATGCGCTGGATGCGCATTCCCGGGTTCCCGCGGTCCACCAGAAAGCACGTTGCTTCGCCCGGCCCCGTCATCGCGTGAACGATCGTGGCCGGCGCCCGCTCGCCGCTGGTCACGAACCATTTCTCGCCGTCGATGACCCAGCGGTCCCCTTTCCTGGCGGCCACGGTCTTCAGGTTGGAGGTGTCGGAACCCCCTCCGGGCTCAGTGATGGCGTAGGCAGCAGCCACTTCAACCTCGCCGCGGATGGCGGGATCGAGATACTTGCGTCGTTGCTCGGTGGTGCAGGCCAGGAGCGCATTGTAGGGGCCACCGACGTAGCCCCAGAGATCGTTCGTGGCTCGGCCGGCCGCCTCCTGGACGATGACCTGCTCCATCACCGACGACCCAAGCCCGCCCAGCTCCTTCGGAACGTTCATGGGCCAGAAGCCCTCTGCGATGGAGCGGCGCCGAAGGCGGGCGCTGACGTCGGCGGGAAGCGGCCCGCGCTCCTCCACGGCCAGCTCGTGGGGAATGAGCTCCTCGTGGGTGAAGCGAAGCGCCCGTTGCTGGAGCGCCACAAGCTCCGGCGTCAGCTCGAAATCCATCGCGGCCTCCGGTGGCGCGATCCTAGCACCGACCGCTCAAAATTCAGCGTGACCGATGGTCACGGGAAGTTGACCCGCGCGCACCCGCAAAGGTAGCCTCTCGCATCCTCACGCCGTCCTCATATAGACCTTTCTGGAGCCTCGCATGCCACGTTCCCTCGAAAAATCCAATGCCCACTTCCGCCGTGCGGTCCGCAAGATGCCCCTGGGCGTCAGCTCCAACTTCCGCTACTGGGGTGAAGACAAGACCCTGTACGTAAAGACCAGCCAGGGCGCGCGGATCTGGGACCTGGACGGCAACGAATACATCGACTACCGCCTCGGCTACGGTCCGGTGATCCTCGGCCATCGCCATCCCGAGGTCGACGCAGCAGCCCGTGCGGGACAGGAGGTCGGCACGGTCTTTGCCCTCAGCACCGAGCGCGAGGTCGTCGTCGCCGAGCTGGTCTCCGAAATGGTCGCGGCCGCCGAGCTCGTGCGCTTCTCGAACTCGGGGACCGAGGCCGTCATGGCCGCCCTGCGCCTCGCGCGCGGCGCCACGGGGCGCGACGGCTACGTCATTCTCGAGGGTTCGTACCACGGCCTGTTTGACGCAGTCATGTGGCAGGCCGACGTCGAGAACCTGAGCGACGTGTCGAAGGAACCGGATGTGCTGCCCTTTGGGAAGGGAGTCCCCGGGCTCATCCGGGACCTCTTCTGGCACGTTCCCTACAACGACGCCGACCGCCTCGAGAGCGTCTTGAAGGCGCATTCGGACCGTATTGCCGCCGTCCTCATCGAGCCGATTCTGGGAAGCTGCTGCGGCATCCCCGCGACCCCCGAGTTCTTCCGCGCCGTTCGGGAGCTGTGCACGCGCTACGACGTCCTGATGATCGTCGACGAGGTGAAGACCGGCTTCCGGGTCGCCCGAGGCGGGGCGCAGCAGCTCCACGGAGTGAAGGCCGATATCTGCACCTCGGCCAAGGCCATGGCCAACGGCTACCCCATCGCCGCCATCGGCGGGCGGGAAGACATCATGCGCCACTACGGGCAGGGCGTGACCCACGGCGGCACCTACACGGCGGGTGCCTTGCCCCTGGCCGCCGCCGAGCGGACGCTGCGCATCCTGAGAGACACCGACGCGCTGGCACGGGTGGAGGCCTACGGGCTCCGGCTTCAGGAGGGGATGGGCCGCATCTTGAAGGCCCGCAGCATCCCCCATTCCTTCGCGGGGCATCCGAGCATGGGGGGCCTTTTCTTCCGCGAAACACCCCCCAGGAACTACCGGGACTGGAAGCTCTCGGACTACACCTTCTACGACACCCTGGCGCAGCATCTCATCGAGCACGGCGTCATCTGCGAGCCCGACTCGCGGGAGCCGTGGTTCATCAGCGCCGCCCACGACGACTCCTGCCTCGTGAAGACCCTCGCGGTCTTCGAGGCCGGCGTTGACGCCACGGTCGACGAGCTGTCGCGCGCCAAGACGACGGCACGCGCGTAAGCAAGCACACGAAGGAGAAAGCTCATGGCGAACAAGTACGACGCGATCGTGATCGGGGGAGGCCACAACGGCCTCGTGGCGGGGGCCTATCTGGCCCGCGCGGGAGCCAAGGCCGTCGTCCTCGAGTCGCTGCCCAAATGCGGCGGCGCCGCGGCCTCGGAGAACCCGTGGCCCGAAGGCCCCGAGTTCAAGGTCACGAAGTACTCGTACGTCATGAGCCTCATGCCCAACACGATCCTGCGGGACCTGAAGCTCAAGGAGCACGGCTACAAGGTCTTCCCGATGGGCCCCTACTACCAGGCGTGGCCCGACGGACACTCGATCAAGCTCTACGCCGACGACGCGAAGCTCAATTACGAGAGCATCGCCAAGGTCTCTAAGAAAGACGCCGAGACGATGCCCAAGTGGGACGCGTGGCTCCACGGCATCGCGCAAGTCCTCGGCCCGATGCTGATGCAGATTCCTCCGAAGCTCGGGTCGAAGAGCATCGGTGACCTGCTCGACCAGGCGCAGACCGGCTGGAAGTTCCGCAAGCTCGACGTGCGCGGCGTGGCCGACGTGACGCGGCTCTTCACCATGAGCATCACCGATCTCCTGGACGACTGGTTCGAGTCCGTGGAGGTCAAGGCGGCCCTGGCCGTCAACGGCATCATCGGTACCTGGGCCGGCCCTGACTCACCGGGCACGGCCTACGTCATGGTCCACCACTCCATAGGCGACGTGGGCGACGGACACCTGGGTGGCTGGGGATTCGCCGAGGGCGGCATGGGCGGCGTGTCCGCGGCCATCGAGCGCTCCGCCAAGGCCTTCGGTTGCGAGATCCGGACGAGCGCGGCTGTCGAGAGGGTCATCGTGAAGAGCGGCCGGGCCGTGGGCGTGGTCTTGAAGAGCGGCGAGGAGCTATTGGCCCCCGCGGTGATCACCAGCGTCCACCCGAAGATCGCCTTCCTGAAGCACCTCGACAAGAAGGACCTTCCCTCGGACTTCGTCACCGACATCGAGCGCTGGAAGACCCGAAGCGGCGTCGTGAAGGTCAACCTCGCCCTCTCGGAGCTGCCGAGCTTCACCGCCAACCCCGGGTCGCAGCCGCAGGAGCACCACAGCGGCAGCGTCGAGCTGTGCCTGTCCACGAAATACTGCGAGCAGGCCTTCCAAGACGCCAAGGCGGGACGCGCCGCGGCGCGCCCCTTCGTGGACGGCGTGATCCCGAGCTACTGGGACAAGACACTGGCCCCCGAGGGGAAGCACATCTTTTCGATGTTCACCCAGTGGGTCCCCTGCGAGTGGGACAAGGAACCGCACCGGGACGAACTGGAAGCCTACGCCGACCGGATCATCGACGGCTACAACGAGCTGGCGCCGAACTTCAAGAGGTCGATCCTCCACCGCCAGGTCCTCGGCCCCTACGACATGGAGCAGGAGCTCGGGATGCTCGGCGGGAACATCTTCCACGGCGAGCTGTCCACGGAGCAGCTCTTCCACATGCGCCCGGCGGCGGGATACGCCGACTTCCGCACGCCCATCGCCGGCCTGTACCAGGCCAGCTCCGCCACCCACGGCGGCGGCGGCGTCACGGGGATCCCGGCCTACCAGGCGGTCAAACAGATCCAGAAGGA
>JBGPYB010000195.1:0-7533 GCA_041493035.1 Vicinamibacteria bacterium
CCCGGGAGATGGAGCGTCTGGGGTTCAAGCAGCCGCTTCTCATCGGCGGCGCGACGACGAGCAAGGCCCACACCGCGGTCAAGATCGCACCGGCGTACTCTCAGCCGGTGGTGCACGTCCTCGATGCGTCACGGGCGGTGGGCGTCATCGGCAGGCTCAAGAGCGCCGAGCTACGAGCGGCATTCGACGCCGAGAACCGGAGCCTCCAGGAGCGGCTGCGTCGGGAGCACCAGGCCAAGCGGTCGGCCCGGCCGATCCTTTCCCTCGAGGAGGCGAGGCGGCGCCGGACGAAGGTCGATTGGGACGCCTACGAGATCCCGACGCCGTCGACGACTGGCGCTCGTGCTGTCGAGGTTCCGCTCGCGGAGATCGTCCCCTATATCGACTGGTCGCCGTTCTTCCACACTTGGGAGCTGAAAGGGACGTACCCGCGCATCTTCGAAAACGCCGACTGGGGAGCGAAGGCCAAGGAGCTCTTCGAGGACGCCCAGCGCCTCCTTGGGCGCATCGTGGACGAGCGTCTGCTCCAGGCTCGCGCCGTCCATGGTTTCTTCGCGGCCAACGCCGTCGGGGACGACATCGAGGTCTACACCGACGCGTCGCGGTCCGGGCTCCTCACGACCTTCCACACCCTTCGCCAGCAGGCGGATATGGGGGAGAAGGAACCGAACCAGGCCCTGGCCGACTTCGTGGCGCCGCGCGAGACGGGTCGGCTGGACTACCTCGGCGCTTTTGCCGTGACGACGGGTCAGGGCCTCGAGTCGCTCGTCGCGTCTTTCGAAGCCGACCACGACGACTATGGCTCGATCATGGCCAAGGCGTTGGCCGATCGCCTTGCCGAGGCGCTGGCCGAGCTGCTCCACAAGCGCGCGCGCGCGGAGTGGGGCTACGGTCGCGGGGAGTCTCTCTCCATCGAAGAGGTGATCCGGGAGCGCTACCGCGGGATTCGCCCCGCCCCCGGATATCCCGCGTGTCCCGACCATACCGAGAAGGGACCCCTCTTCGACCTCCTCCGGGCCGAGGCGAACGCCGGAATTCGACTGACCGAGAGCTTCGCCATGTTCCCCGCGAGCTCGGTGTCGGGGCTCTACTTTGCCCACCCCGAGGCGCGCTACTTCACCGTGGGACGCGTTGGCCTGGACCAGATCCAGGACTACCACCGCCGCAAGGGGCTCGATCTCAGGGCCGTGGAGCGCTGGCTCGCGCCCAACCTGGACTACGAGCCGGCTCAGGAGCCCGTGACCGTACTCGACTAGAAGAAGATCTTTTCCTCTCCGTCGATCAGCACCGGCTCTTCGACGTCGAGATCGAAGCGAAGTCGGGGCTCGAAGCCCGGGAGTAGGGCGACGGGGATCGCGTATCGGCATGTGATGTGCCGCCAGGTCTTGCGTGTGTCGATGGTCAGCTGTCCTTCCTGGACGTAGCGTCCGATGTGGCGTCGCTCAGCGGCCGCCAACACCCGCGCGCGGATCTCGGTGTCGTCGCGGAGGGGCGCGTGGCCGATCTCCGCCACGTCGTCCTCCAGGGCGTAGTGGTTCCAGAAAGGGGGAACGAGGCGGATCGTGATGTAGATGACGAGGCACAGCAGGCCGAGGCTCAGGGCACGGCCGAGTCCAACCGGCAGGCTCGGGAGGCGTTCGGCAAGGACGACGATGGGTCGGAGAGCCCACGACCCGGAGCTGCGTGTCTGAGGGAGGTCGTCGCGCATTCCCTCCTTGAGCGCGGCGATCGACGAAGCGTCGTAAGCGGCCTTGAGGCATTGTCGCGAGTCGAGGCATCGCGGGTTGAGACGTAGCACTTCACCGAAAGTCGCGTGGGCTTCCACGTGCCGCCCGAGGAGGTGGAGAGCGCCGCCGAGCTCCGCCCGGGCGAGAGCGTCTCCCGGCGCCAGCAGCGTCGCCTGCTGGAGCGGCGCCAGGGCTTCGCCGGCCTGGTGGGCGAGGACGAGAGCGAGACCCAGGTTGAACAACCCTGCTACGTCCGCTGGAGCCACCGCGGCGGCCTCCCGAAGAGCGCGGATCCCCTCGCCCTCCTGTCCCAGCGCCACGAGGCACACGCCGAGGCCGCCATGGGCGCGTCCGTCGCGAGGCGCCAATCGGACAGCCTCTCGAAAAGCCGAGACGGCTTCACCGTACCGTCTCACCGCGTGAAGCGCAGTGCCGAGGCCGAGTTGATACTGCGCGTCGCCCGGCCGTCGACGGGTCGCTTCCTCGAAGGCAGCCACGGCTTCGGTGAAGCGCCTGCCGCGCAGCAGAGCTTCCCCGAGGATGTAGTGATAGTCGGCTTCCTCCGGGTGGAGCCATGCGGCCTGCCGGAACGCTCCGAGGGCCTCCTCGTTGGCGGGAGGCGACGCTTCGGTCCCGTCCTCCGCGCCGAGAGTGAGCCGGAAGGGGATCGGCGGCGCATACGGTTCGTCGGGAGGGCGGCTGGGTGGGCTCGTGGCCACGGTCGCCGATTCTAGGTCAGTGAGGGCCACTCCCGCCAGCGGTATTGAGCCTAGAATCGGTAAGGGAATGACACAGCAAGACCCCGAGCCGATCGAGATTCCGATTACCGGGGAGATCGACCTGCACTCTTTCGCCCCGCCAGACATACCGTCGGTCGTCGAGGAGTATGTCCGTGCATGCCGTCACCGCGGTCTGCTCACAGTGCGCTTCATCCACGGTCGCGGCAAGGGTGTCCAGCGCGCTGCGGTTCGTCGCGTTCTCTCCCGTCTCCCCGAAGTCGTCGCCTTCCTGGACGCGCCACCCGGGTCGGGAGGCTGGGGCGCGACAGTGGCGCAACTCGCGGCCACGGGCGGCGAGACGGAGCCTGTCTGAGTCAGCGACCGTCCCCTCGCCGCCGAAGAGCGCCGTCTTGACGTTCCCCACGAACTGGATGTCGTAGCTTACGCTTGGCCGCAACGCGACGATGCAGACCCTTCCCTGTTTGTGGCTCTCTTGTCAAGAAACTACGGTGCGACGGTCTCGAAAGTTCGAGGCGGCGACGTTGTGCGCCTCGTGATGTGCGTCACGTGGCCAAGACGGCGCCCGAAAAAAAGTGGGTGACCTCCGGGCCGCGCCTGGCGCGAGCCGAACGGAGACGACGCGATCCTGACCGCGCTGCGCCTGTGCAATTCCGATCTTGACAAGAAGGATGCGCGATCAATAGATTGACAGTCGCTCCTGGATTCATCAAGTGCCCATGCGCAACCTCAGATTCGACTTCTTCGACGACAGCGGGCTCCCGCGCGACAGCCGAGTTCTCATGTTCTATTCCTTCGAGACCGAGGAGAAGCTGCCGCGGTCGGGAATCCTCCACTACCACCTTGGTGAGGGACGTTTCGTCGGCCCCCGCCACGATCACGAGCTGACGTCGGCCGCCCTCGAGTTTTTGACGGTGAGCGGCCGGCTCACCGCGCCGGGCCCGAAAATCTAGATCCGACGATCTGAACCCGCGACGTTCGCAGCGGGGAACGGACGTGTGATAAAGTCGCCTCTTTGCGCCCCCTCTCGGGGTTCGCGCTGGAGGGACGCCCATGACGACAGCTCGGCCCATCGCGCCGGCCGAGGGGAAGCTCGGAGTTCTTCTTCCCGGCATGGGAGCCGTGGCGACGACCTTCATCGCGGGAGTCGAGGCCATTCGCCGCGGGATCTCCAAGCCCATCGGCAGCCTTACTCAGATGGGCACCGTCCGCCTGGGGAAGCGGACCGACAACCGCTCGCCGCTCATCAGGGATTTCGTCCCCCTGACCGACATCAAGGACGTCGTCTTCGGCGGCTGGGACATCTACACCGACAGCGCCTATGAAGCCGCCCGGAAGGCGGGAGTCCTGGATCCCGGGCACCTTGCGGCGCTCAAGGATTTTCTCGAGACGATCAAGCCGTGGCCGGCGGTCTTCGACACGCAGTACGTAAAGAAACTCCACGGCGAGAACGTCAAGAAGGGGAAGAGCAAGCGCGACCTCGCCGACCAGGTCACGGCCGACATCGAAAAATTCAAGAAGGACAACGGTCTCGCGCGCCTCGTGATGGTCTGGTGCGGCTCGACCGAAGTCTATCGCGAGGCCGGAGACGTCCACTCGAGCCTGGCGAAATTCGAGAAGGGGCTGGACGAGAGCCACCCCGACATCCTGCCGTCGATGATCTACGCCTATTGCGCCATCAAGGCGGGGATCCCGTACGCCAACGGAGCGCCGAACCTGTCGGGAGACTTTCCGGCCATGGTCGAGCTGGCCAAGAAGACCGCCACCCCGATCATGGGGAAGGACTTCAAGACGGGCCAGACCTTCATGAAGACTCTTCTGGCCCCCGGATTCAAGGCGCGCCTCCTCGGCATGAACGGCTGGTATTCGACGAACATCCTCGGCAACCGCGATGGCGAGGTCCTTGACGACCCTGAGTCGTTCAAGACGAAGGAAGTGAGCAAGCTCGGCGTCCTCGAGCACATTCTCCAGCCGCACCTCTACCCGGACCTCTACGGCAAGATCCACCACGTGGTACGCATCAACTACTACCCGCCGCGAGGGGACAACAAGGAAGGCTGGGACAACATCGACATCTTCGGGTGGATGGGCTACCCGATGCAAATCAAGGTCGACTTCCTCTGCCGCGACTCGATCCTGGCCGCGCCCCTCGTCCTGGATCTCGCGCTCTTCTGCGATCTCGCCGGTCGCCCGGGAATGAGCGGCATCCAGGAGTGGCTCTCGTTCTATTTCAAGAGCCCCCAGGCCGCGCCCGGCTTGTATCCAGAGCACGACATCTTCATCCAGCTCATGAAGCTCAAGAACACCCTCCGCCACCTGAGAGGCGAGGAGCTGATCACCCATCTGGGCTTGGAATACTATGACTAACTCCATGGAGCAGAAAGCGTCCCTCGGGGTCGGCGTCAAGCTGAAGGAAGTCGCCACGGCGCGCGGCGTCATCTATCAGGGATGCACCGTCCTCCACTCGGACGCCATCGGCCTCGTCATCGAGGTCCAGCGGACGGTCTCCGACGAGGGGGGTAACGTCGACAACGTGGTCAGCCAGATCCTCATCCCCTGGGCCAGCATCAACCACGTCGTCCTGGTGGAAGAAAGGACCTGACCATGCG
The DNA here is from genome assembly GCA_041493035.1 of Vicinamibacteria bacterium. Taxonomy (GTDB): domain Bacteria; phylum Acidobacteriota; class Vicinamibacteria; order Fen-336; family Fen-336; genus JBGPYB01. The sequence goes on from JBGPYB010000195.1 coordinate 5,074, forward strand.
CGCTCCTGGCGTTGGAGTCCCTGTGTTCGGTCTCGTCGTCGCCTTGGCGGCAGCGCCCCTTCTCGTCGCGGCGGATCCCTGCACCGACCCGGCCAACGCCACCAGGGCCAACGATGCCCTGACGAAGGCCCGGGCCAAGCAGTATGCGGCTGCCGACGCCGGTGCCAACGCCGTTCTCGGAGTCTGTCCAACCCACGCGGTCGCGACCCAGGCAATGGGGCAGTCGCTGGTCGCGCAGAAGCGCTACGACGACGCCATCACGCGCCTGACCACGGCCATCACCGCCAAGCCGGACCTGGCCTATGCCTACCTCTGGCGCGGATACGCCCACTACTACAAGAAGCAGCCCGACAAACTCATCGGCGACTTCGAGACGTTCCTGAAGCTCCAACCGACGGCGCCCGAGGCCGCGGTCGTCAAACAGCTTCTGGCGAGCCTCAATCGATAGCGCCGCCAGCTCGCTGCTCGGAGCGGCTCACGTCGCGAGCCTCGGAGTCTGGGGGGTCGCTGCGCTCGGAGGGCAGATCGCGGCCGCTCGGGCTCGTTCCGCCGGGCCGAGCACGGAGCTGGCGATCCGCCATCGGCTCTCAAACATCCTGTGGCTCGAGCACGGAGCTTTCGCCGCGAGCCTCGTGACGGGTGCCCTGCTCATGCGTCTCCAGGGCTGGGGCCTCGGTCACGCGCGTTGGCTCGCTCTGAAGCTGGGCCTCGTCGTCTTCCTCGTGCTGCCACTCGAGGCCATGCACGCGTACATCGCCCATGTCTGGATCGCCCACGGCTTGCGCCAGGCCGCGACGCCGTCAGACGCCAAAGACCTCGAACGCGGCCTCGGCATGGAAGAGATGATTCGGGCCCTGGCCGTACCGCTTCTCAGCCTCGGCCTGCCCCTCATCCTCTGGCTTTCCCTTCGGAAGCCCTTCTAGAACGCCTGGCCGAAGTTGAAGAAGAGCTGGTAGAACTTGTCCCCGGAATCGCGACTAAGCGGGAAACCCAGGTCGAGGCGGAGGAGGCCGATGGGCGACTCCCAGCGCAGGCCGAAGCCGAGATCGTGGCGGAGGTTGAGGCTCAGCTCCGACACGGTGTCGAAGACGTTGCCGCCGTCGTAGAAAAGGGCGAAGCCGAAGCGGCTCGGGTGTCGATACCGCAGCTCCTCGTTCACGACGAGCACGGCCTCGCCGCCAGTGGGCTCGCCCAGCAGGTCCCGCGGTCCGAGGCTGTCGGTCGCATAGCCGCGCAGGCTGCTGCTCCCTCCGGCCTTGAAGCGCTCGGAAGAGACGACGTCCTGCCCCCCGAAACCCCGAGCCAGCCCGAGGCGATATCCCTGCGCCCAGATCCAGGAGCTGCCGATCGGATGAGTGAGAAAGGCCTGGGCAAAACCCTTGACGAAGGTCAGACTGGATCCGAGGCTCTTGGGCGCATACTCGAGGTTCAAGCTCAGGAAGCGGCCCCGGTGAGCGTCGAGGGGATTGTCTCGTGTATCGCGCACCAGGGATGTGTCGAGGCCCGCGATGTTGATCGGGTCCGGGAATGCCGTCGAATACTCGCGCTTGAAGCGATAGCCGGGGAGGAGGTCCCAGTGGCCCGACAGAGGTACCTTCTGCTGGAGCTGGAAGCCCTGCTGGACCGTCGTGCTCGTGAATGCCTCCAGGGTGAAGGGATCGATCACCTGCTGGTCCTCCTCGAGCCGGAAGACTGAGCCCGTCAGGTTTCCCGATTTCACGACCGAGGGAAGAAAGACCGAACCCCGCGCGTCCCGCACGTCGCGTCCGACCCGATACCGGCCGCCGATGACGAGCCCGACGCCCCCCAGGTTGCGGGTCTCGGCATCGCCCTGGACCGTCGTCTTGTCCTCGTTGTTGTAGCGGATGTCGTAGGATGCCACGACACGCGCGTTCTCTTCGACGCTCACGAGGATGTCCGCCGGGTCCCCTTCGGAGGCGGTGGCACTGACCCGCGAGAAGATCTCCAGTTCCATGAGGCGCCGCTCAGTGGCTGAGAGCCGCCGCGGGTCGAATGGACTTCCTGGCTTGATGGGGATTCGTCGGCGGACGATGGATTCGCGGGTGCGGTGCAACCCCGAGATGTCGATGCGACCCACGCGCACCGGATGTCCCTCGACCACCTGGAAGACGACGTCGGCGCCCTTTGCGTGGCGTGCGATCTCGGCGCTCACCCGGCTCTTGAGGTAACCCCTGGTGAGATAGTCGGCTCGCAGTCTCTCGACTGCGACCGCCACGTCGGCGTCGGTGAAGGGAGCACCGAGGCTCAAGGCCGCGGCCTTCCTGAGATCGGGTTCGGGGCGCGAGATCCCCTCGAAACGGACCCTGGCGATCAAGGCAGCCGTGCCTTCGGAGATCGGCCATCGAATCGCGACGCGTCCGTTCGTCTCCTCGATCTGCGGGGGCGCGAGGCTCGCGTCGAAGCGATGAATCGTTCGATAGGCCTCTTGGATGCGCCGAG
>JBGPYB010000161.1:0-10457 GCA_041493035.1 Vicinamibacteria bacterium
CACGGCAAGGGCGATGGCATCGGGGGGAAGCAGCCCCTGGGACAGGAGAAAGTCGTGGTATCGCTGCCGGTCGAACATCGGCCCGAGCGCCATCTCGGTCTCGGCCTTCATTTGCATCCAGCGCAGATAGCCGCATCTCGTTGCGAATTTCCATGAACGCGACGCGGGCCCGCTCGGCGAGCTTGTCGGGAGGGATGTCGACGCCGTACTGGCGCAGGCCGAAGGCGTACAGCTCCGGGGTCTGGCGGAAATCGACTCTGGACCGCGGCAGCACTTCCGCACGGACGAAGGCGTCGTAGGCGGCCAACTGTTCCTTCAGCTTGGCGAAGGCCGCTTGATAGCCTGCGATCTTGTACTGCTCGAACAGCTTCCCGACGCCGTCCGCGTATGAGGCGCTGTTCGACAGGTTCTTCTCCACGGCACCCTTGTAGGGACCTTGAGCTCCCGCGCGCCCGAAGGACTCGCGAGTGCGTTCCTGCGCCAGCGTAGCAACGGGCGTGTACCCTGGCTCGAGGCCCGCGTAACGACGCAGTCGTACGAGGGCCTTCGCACGGCGCTCCGCCGGAACCTGGTCGTCGAGGAGTCCCCGGAGTCCCCGGAAGACGGTGAGCGGGATGTCGTAGTAATCGATCTCGGCCCGGCGATTCAGCTCGTTTCCCTCGAGGTTGTCTTTCGTGGCCTGGACGAGGATCGCAAGGTCTTGCTTGACCTGTGGGTCCGTCTCCGAGGCCAGGCGCGACTCGAGAATGGCCAGGACTTCCCGCGTCGCCTGTTGGGAGCGCTCGTAGACCTGGGGCTTGAGGTCGAGGATCTGCTCGTCCAATCCCTCGAGGCCCAGCCGTCCCGCGGACTCGGGTGCGAATCGCGCCGAGACTTCGAGGACGAGGCGTGCGTTCGCGTCGCTCTTCTCGATCCACGCGGGTCGGGCCGCCGCCGAGCGCGCCGCGGGCGCCCAAGCCAGAGCGGTGAGTGCAATCAAAGCCGGCGCGAGCTTCGCTTTCATGGCCTTCTCTCCTGAGAGGGCCCATATTCGCATCTTCTTCGTTCAACGTCCTGAACGGGCGTGCCCCTCGGCCGAACAGCCGTCAGTTCACTAGAATGTCCCTGATGTGGGACCGAGACGCCCTCGGCTGGACTCCCGCCCTCACCGAGGCGTTCGCGCCGTTCGCCTCCGAAGGCCTCGACGAGGCGCGCGTGGCCGTCGAGCATCAGCATCTCTTCGGCCTCTACACCAAAGGCGGTGACCTCCTCGCCGACGTCTCCGGCCACATGCGCCACCACGCCCGGTCCCGCCTCGACTTTCCCGTGGCGGGGGACTGGGTGGCGGTCCGTTCCCGCGCCACCGAGGGGCGCGCCACGATCCAGGCGCTCTTGCCGCGGAAGAGCCTCTTCTCCCGTCAGGCGGCGGGAAACGAGACGGAGGAGCAGCCTCTCGCTGCCAATATCGACACCGTCTTTCTCGTCATGGGTCTCGACCGCGACTACAGCCCCCGCCGTTTCGAGCGCTACCTCGCCCTGGCGTCCAAGAGCGGGGCGGTCCCGATCGCTCTCTTGACGAAGCCCGACCTCTGCGACCAGACGGAAGAGCGCCGCCTCGAGATCGAGGGGATGGGTGTCACGGTCCACGTCCTGAGCCCCAAGCTTGGCGAAGGGCTCGAGGCGCTGACGAGCTACCTCTTACCCGGAGCGACGGTCGCGCTCCTCGGGTCTTCGGGAGTGGGGAAGTCCACCCTCATCAACCGGCTCCTGGGCGAGGAGCGTCTCAAGACCCGGGAGGTCCGGCTCAAGGACAATCGCGGCCGCCACACCACGACCCACCGCCAGCTGATCGTCCTCCCCGGGGGAAGTCTCGTCATCGACACCCCCGGCATGCGGGAGATCCAGCTCTCCGAGACGGCCGATGTGGACGGCTCGTTCGCCGACATCGCCGCCCTGGGCGAAGGATGCCGCTTCACCAATTGCCGCCACGAGGCCGAGCCGGGGTGCGCGGTCCTCAAGGCCGTGGCCGACGGCGTTCTCACGAGCGGCCGCCTCGAGAGTCATCGGAAGCTCCAGAAGGAGCTGCAACATCAGATCGTCCGCGTCGACCAGCGCGCTCGCCTCGAGCAGAAGAAGCAATGGAAGGCGATCCACAAGGCGCAGAAGCGCCACCGGACCAGGGGCTGAGCGCCGAAGCGCTCCGGCCTCAGACGTCGGACCGAACGAAGCCCTCGACCTTCCACTGCATCAGGCACTCCCGGGTCGGCTCGTCGGTCCAGTCCATGCGGAGGGGAGTGACCGAGACGCGTCGCTCGCGGAGGACGACGTTGCAGTCGCTCCCGGGGATGTCCTCGTGCTGGTACTCGGTGCCGCCGATCCAGTAGTACTTACGCCCGCGCGGATCGGTCTTCTCGACGACGTCGGAACCGTAGGAGTGGCGCCCGAGGCGCGTCACGGCGTACCCCGCGGGCTCTCCCGGCGGCACGTTCACGTTCAACAGCATATGGGGAGGAAGCGGCTCGTCGAGCGCCGCCGCCGCGAGGCGAGAGGCGAAGCGCGCCGCGTGGGTGAAGTCGAAGGGCACGCGGCACGCCAGGCTGAAGGCGATGGCCGGCACTCCGATGAGGGATGCCTCCATCGCCGCGGCCACTGTCCCCGAATAGGTGACGTCGTCGGCCAGGTTCCCCCCGTGGTTGATCCCTGAGACCACGAGATCGGGGCGCCGATCCTTCATCAGGTGGTTGATTCCGAGCCACGAGCAGTCGGTCGGAGTGCCGTCCACGGCGTACCAACGTGGCCGGACCTCGCGCAGCCGCAGAGGCCGGTGGATGGAGATGGCGTGGGACGCGGCGCTCTGCTCCGCCTCGGGGGCGACGACCCAGACTTCGCCGAGGGGCGTCATGGCATCGACCAGCGCCCGGATCCCCTCCGAGGCGTAGCCATCGTCGTTGGAGACGAGAATGCGCGGTGTGGTCACCCGGGAATTCTATGCTGGAGGCGGACGCCGGAGGTCAGCGAGTTCGTGGAGCCGCATCCCTTGACAAAGCCGGCGGGCGGGCGACATGATGGCGAAAGAAAAGCGAATGTCATCCGCCCTCAAGGCCTCCCTCGAAGACCTGCTCCGCGCCCGGCGACTGCAAGCCGATGCGCCGCCGCTCCGCGGCGAGGACCGCCGGCTCGCTCCATTGCCGACCGGAGTCGTGGCTGTTGACGCACTCCTCCGCGGTGGCTTCCCGCGCGGGCAAGTCTCGGAGATCCACGGTCCCGCGTCGTCGGGGCGGACGGGGCTCGCCCTCTCCCTCGTAGCGCACTCGACGAGGATCGGCGCCCTCGCGGCGTGGGTGGACCCCGCCGACGGCCTCGATCCCGCTTCGGCTGCCGCCGCCGGCGTCGACCTCGCCCGCCTCCTCTGGCTGCGCGGCGAGGGGCGTGGCCCGCGCGCGCTTTCGGCGGCTGTCGCGGCCGTCGCCACGCTTCTTGGCTCGGGGCTTTTCGAGGGGATCGTGCTGGATCTGGCGGGTGTGGCGCCTCACGAGATCCACCGACTGCCGGGGACGACGTGGATCCGCCTCCAGCGCATGATCGAGGAGGCCCCCGCGGCCCTCGTCCTCGTGGCCGACGCTCACGTGGCCCACGGCCCCGGCGGCGCTTCGCTGGCGCTCTGTCCCGCCGGGCCGCGCTGGTCGGGGGACCCTGGCCCCGGCCGTCTGCTGCGAGCCCTGGGGGCCGAAGCACGCGCCGGTCGATTCGCGGCGAGCGCCACTCCCCTCGAGCTCACGGCCGTCGGTTGAGAGGCCGCGGTGTTCGGAGGACTCCACGCTCCCGGCGTTCTTCCCTCTGCGACGGCGCTTCTCGACCTCGCGCGTGAGTTCACGCCGCGGGTCGAGGCCTCCGGCCCGACGCCGGTGCTCCTCGACCTCGCCGGACTGGGGCGCGTCTGGCCGACGCCGGAGGACCTCGGCCGCGCGATCCTCGACGCAACGCTGCGGCGGGACCTCGACGCCCACGTCGCCCTCGCGTGGACCCGCATCGCCGCGCTGGTCGTAGCCCGGGCCCGCCCCGGCCTCACCCTCGTTCCCGCCGGGAGAGAAGCCGACGCTCTGTCGCCCCTCTCCCTGAGCTTCCTCGACCCGGGACCCGACCGCGCCGACCTCTTCCGCCGCTGGGGACTTCGGACCTTCGGCGATCTCGCCGCTCTCCCCGCGACGGGTCTCGCCGCGCGCCTCGGCCCCGACGGCCCTCGCCTCCGTCACCTCGCGCGAGGAGAGGACGCGTTGCCGCTCGTTCCCACGCCGCCGCCGGAATCCTTCGAGATGACGCTGGAGCTGGACTGGCCGGTGGACGGCCTCGAGCCCCTCGCGTTCCTGCTGGCCCGCGTCCTCGAGCCGCTCTGCGAAGGGCTCGTGTCGCGCGGCCGCCGTGCCGCAGCCCTCTCTCTCGACCTCCGCCTCGTGAACGGCACGGTCTACCGGCGTTCCCTCCGTCCCGCGAGCCCTTCGGCGGAGCCGCGGACTTGGCGGACGCTGCTACTCCTCGACCTCGAGGCGCATCCACCCGACGATGCGATCCAGGCTCTGACGGCGCGGGCGGAGCCGACACCGTCGCGCGTCATGCAGTTCTCGCTCCTCGACCCCGCGCAGCCCTCTCCCGAGCGCCTCGCCGAGACGATGGCGCGACTCCACGCGTGGACGTCGGCGGGGCGAGGCGGCGCCGCCGCCCTTCTCGACACCCATCGGCCCGGGGCCTTCGCTCTCGGCTCGTTCGCTCCCGGGCCTTACTCCCCGCGCGCCGCGCCCGCCTCGCGTTCCCCGCGCGTCGCCCTCCGCGTCTTCCGCCCGCCCCTCGCGGCAGAGGTCGTGCTGCGCGACCGGGTTCCTGTTTTCGTCGCGGCCCCCGGCGTACGCGGGGCCGTCGTGGACCGCGCGGGGCCGTGGCGCGCCTCGGGGGACTGGTGGGACGTGGCCTGGAGCCGCGAGGAATGGGACGTGGCCCTTGCGAGCGGCGTCTTCCGCATCTTCCGCGACGCCCTACGCGAGGCCTGGTTCGTCGAGGGGGAGCTGGACTGACCAGGGCAGGGGCCCCTACCACCCGATCTTTGGCACCGGGGAGCCCACGCTCTGTTACACTCACGTAACTTTCAGTGACTGTCAGGCCGGCGCTCGAGGAGTTCGGGCCGTGAGGTTGCGAGCAAAGACCTTGCTGATCGTCGGGGTCACGCTCGCGGGCCTCACGCTGCTGCTCCAGTTCGCCTCGCGCTGGCTGGTGATGGACAGCGTCGACGCCCTCGAGGCGGACGCCGTCCTGCAAAACTTGGAGCGCGCCACCCGCGCTCTGTCGGCGGAGGTCAGGGAGCTCAACGGCACCACCCGCGACTACGCAGCCTGGGACGAGACCTACCGGTTCGCGAAAGATCGCCAGCCGGACTACGTCGCCCGTCAGCTTCCCAGCGAGGACCGGGCCGAGCTTCGGGTCCGCCTGATCGCCCTCATGGACCTCTCTGGCGCGGTCCTCCACGCGCGGCTCATCGACTTCGAGAATCACCGCCAGCTGCCGCTGCCGGCCGAGCTGGCGGCTCAGGTGCGGGACGAGCGCCTGCTGTTCCACGACGCGACAGCCCGCGTGGGCCGGTCCGGGATCCTCGTGACGCCCCAGGCCGTCTGGATCGTCGCGGCGTGGCCGATCCTGGACAACAGCCAGAGGAGCCCGGCCCGGGGAACGCTCCTGATGGGGCGGCCTCTGGACGCCGACGTGGTCCGAAGACTGGCCGAGACGACGCGGCTCGACATGGAGATCAGGCGGCTTGATGACGCCGCTGTCTCACGCGAGCTGCGGCGCACCCCGCTCACCGCCCTGAGGCCGACGCTCGTCGCTCCTCTTTCCGAAACGTCGATCGCGGGCCACGCCGTGGTCAACGACATCCACGGGCAGCCCGTGCTCGCGCTGACCCTGCGCATGTCTCGTGCGATCCACCAGCGAGGGCAGACCACGCTGCTCTACTTCACAGCCTCGCTGCTCCTGGCGGGCCTCGTGGTCGGCGGCTCGATACTGATCTTGATCGAGCGAACCGTCCTGTCCCGGGTCGAGCGGCTGGCGGCCAGCCTCCAGGCCATCCGCGCGCAGCGGGACCTGTCGGCACGTGTCGACGACCGCGGCCGCGACGAGCTTTCCGACCTCTGCGGTTCGGTCAACGGCCTGCTCGAGGTTGTCGAGCGCTCCGAGCGCGAGCTGCGCGAGAGCGAGGAACGCTACGCTCTGGCAGCGAGCGCAGCGAGCGATGGGCTCTGGGACTGGAACGTGGCGAGTGGGGAGGTCCATTTCTCGCCGCGCTGGAAGTCGATGCTGGGATACCTGGAGCAGGAGATCGGGCCGCGACCCGAGGAATGGCTCTCGCGGGTCCATCCCGACGACGCTGCGGCCCTGCGCGCCAGGCTGGCCGAGAACACGCCCGAGAGCCATTCCGAGAACGAGCATCGGCTGCTCCACAAGGACGGCAGCTACCGTTACATGCTCAGCCGGTGGGTGACGATGCGCGACGCCTCTGGGACGCCGCTCCGCCGCGTGGGAGCGCAGAGCGACATCACCGCGCGACGCGCGGCCGAAGAGCAGCTCCGTCACGAGGCCCTCTACGACGCGCTCACGGGTCTGCCCAATCGCACGCTGCTGCTCGATCGTCTGGGCCAGGCCCTGGCACGCGCGAAGCGGCACTCGGGAAGCAACTGCAGCGTCCTGTTCATCGACCTCGACCGCTTCAAGCTCGTGAACGACAGCCTCGGGCACGCCGTGGGCGACGAGTTGCTGTGCGAGGCGGCCCGGCGCCTGGAACGCTGCATCCGGCCCGAGGACACGGTCGCTCGCCTGGGCGGCGACGAGTTCGCGGTCCTCCTCGAGGCCGTCGGCGCGCCGGCCGATGCCACCCACGCGGCCGAGCGTATCCAGAGGGAGCTCGGCCGGGTGTTTCGCATCTCCGACCTCGAGGTCTTCACGACCGCCAGCATCGGGATCGCCATCGCCACCGAGGACGGCCAGCGCCCAGAGGACCTGATCCGCGATGCCGACACCGCGATGTACCGTGCGAAGGCCTCGGGCAAGGCGCGTCACCAGGTCTTCGACAGCCATATGCACGCCCAGGCGATCGCCTCCCTCAGTCTCGAGAACGACCTGCGGCGCGCGCTGGAGCGCGCCGAGTTCGAGGTGCACTACCAGCCGGTCGTGGAGCTCAAGCAGGGAAACGTCATGGGTTTCGAGGCTCTGGTCCGCTGGCACCACCCCACGCGTGGCCTGATCCTGCCTGGCGAGTTCATCCCGCGCGCCGAGGAGACCGGCTTGATCGTCGCTCTCGGGCGCTGGGTGCTCGAGGAAGCGTGCCGCCAGATGCGTCGCTGGGAGCTCGAGTTCCCCCACGATCCTCCGATGACCTTGAGCGTCAACCTCTCGGCCCGCCAGCTACTGGAGGGCGACATCGGCGAGGCGGTCGAGGAGATCCTGAAGCGCACAGGCTTCGATCCGCGGAACCTCCACCTCGAGATCACGGAGAGCGTGATCATGCACCGCCCCGACCTCGTCACGGTGGTCTTGAGCAGGCTCAAGGAGCTGGGGATCCGGGTGAGCATCGACGACTTCGGCACCGGCTATTCGTCCCTGAGTTACCTGCATCTCTTCCCCGTCGACACCCTCAAGATCGACCGCTCCTTCGTGAACTCGATGAACCTGCTCGGCAAGCAGCGGCGCATCGTGGAGACGATCCTGATGCTGGCCAAGAACCTCGGCATGGAAGTGATCGCAGAGGGCGTAGAGGGCGAGGACCAGCGCCTGGCGCTGGACAACCTCGGTTGTGGGATGGCGCAGGGCTACTTGTTCTCGAAGGCGGTGGACGCCAAGGCCGCCGGCGCGATGCTCGCTTCCGGCGTGGCACCCCGCGCCGACGCGGGCGTGTCAGCCTCGGGAGCGTGATCCCCGGTCGTCGTCGGCGAAACGCCGCCTTCAGCGAGCGGGAACGCTGTCGCGGCGGGCGGTCTCCCCGAGGGCCCAGCCGAACACGCAGAGCGCCCAGAACGACACCGGGAAGACGCCGATGCAGCAGGCCAGGACGCCGAACTGCGCCACGAAGCTCGCGAGCATGTAGAGCACCAACGCCAGGGCGTAGTTCAGCAGGTTGCGGCGGATGAAGTCCACGTTCTCGCGGAACTCGAAACCCGTGGCGAAGCGCCTCGTCAAGGCGTGGCGAGTCAGGGCGGCGGGCAGATAGACCATGAGCGCGGTCATTCCGATCATGAAGAGAGCGTAGAAGGCGAGGAAGCCGATTCCCGTCAGCGCGCCAAAGGCCTCCGACGCTTCTTCCGATCCCTTGGTGAGCTGGGCCAGCCCCCCGCCGACGATGGCCACTCCCACGATCGCGACGAAGAACGGCAGGAGCAACCCCACGATGTAGAGGCCGTAGACGCTCGCGGCGCCCCAGCCTTCGCGCAGCAGGCCGCCCAGATCCTCCCATTCGGGGAGGGGGCGTTCTTCGCCCGCGGCCACGCGCCGGATGAGGCGCGTCCAATAGCCCAGCACCCACAGCGTGCCGATGATGAAGATGCCCAGGAACGCCATCACGCCGCCGATCAGCATCTTCTTGATCCACGCGGGATCGTCGAACACGAAGTGGAAGGCGCGACCGAAGTCGAGGGTGTTGCTCTGGGTCGGGGCCGCCGGAGGTGTCGCCATGGCGCCGAGGATAGCACCCCAGGGCGCCCTGGTTTAGAGTCCTGCGATGCGACGACGACTCTCGTGCGTCCTCGTTCTTGCCGTCGGGGCCGCTGTGGGTGCATTCGCTGGCGATGCTGCCCGGACGCCCATCCTCCCTCCCGAACTTCCGTGGCATGGGCGTAGCGAAGCGCTGGTCCTCAGTCCGGCCGATCGGTGGGCGACACCCACCGAACGCAGCGGGCTCACGCGGACGCCGCGCTACGACGAAACCATCGCATGGCTCCGCACCCTCGAGGCAGCGAAGCCGTCGCAATTGCGCCTGAACTCTCTGGGGAAGAGCCCCGAAGGGCGAGACCTCTGGATGGTGATCGCTTCCAAGGAAGGAGCCTTCACCCCCGACGCTCTCCGCGCAACGGGGAAACCGACGGTCTTCGCCCAAGCCGGGATCCACGCGGGCGAGATCGACGGCAAGGACGCCGGGATGATGCTCCTGCGCGACATGACGGTGCGCGGGACGCGCGCCGATCTCCTGGCCGGGGCTAACTTCCTCTTCGTGCCGATCTACAACGTCGACGGCCACGAGCGCTTCTCCGACCATACGCGCATCAACCAGCGAGGTCCGATCGAGGCCGGCTGGAGGACCACGTCGCAGAGCGTCAACCTGAACCGCGACTACGCCAAGCTCGACGCGGCGGAGAGCCGGGCGATGGTCCAAGCGCTCGAAGCGTGGCGGCCTGACCTCTACCTCGACATCCACGTCACCGACGGCGCCGACTACCAATACGACATCACCTTCGGCTGGAACCAGAAGTACGCGCTCTCGCCCGCCATCGCCTCGTGGCTCGACGGCGTCCTCCAGCCGGCTGCGGCACGCGACCTCGAGGCCATGGGCCACATCCCGGGTCCGCTCGTCCAGCTTGTCGACGACCACGACCCGTCGAAGCGGATCATCGACTGGACCTCCGGCCCCCGCTACTCGAACGGCTACGGCGACGCGCGCCATCTTCCGACGATCCTCGTCGAGAACCACTCGCTGAAGCCCTTCCGGCAGCGCGTCCTCGGGACGTACGTACTTCTCGATAGCGTCCTCCGTACCGTGGCCCGCGACGCGGCGGGCCTTCGGCGGGCCATCGCCGCCGACGCAACGGCGCGGCCCGGCCAGATTCCCCTCGAATGGAAGCCGGCCACGTCTCCTTCGGCCTGGCTCGACTTCAAGGGCGTGGCGTGGCGCTCGACCCCTTCGCCCATCTCGGGTGGTCCGCGAGTCGAATGGCTGGGCCGACCCGAGACCGTGCGCCTCCCGCGACAGGGAATGAAGGTGACCCAGACCGCCTCGCGTCCCTCGGCCTGGTGGATTCCACCGGCCTGGCCCGGCGTCATCGACCGCCTCGTGCTCCAAGGCATTCAGTTGGAACGCCTCACGGCGCCGCGCGACGTGGAGGTGGAGATGTACAGGGTCGAGAGCCCGCGGGTCGAGTCCGATCCATACGACCGGCTGATCTCGGTGATGGGGACCTTCGTCGTCGAGAAGCGCCGCGAGCGCTTTCCCGCGGGATCGGTCCGCGTCTCAGCAGACCAGCCGCTCGCAGCTCTCGCAGCACTTCTGCTCGAACCCGCGTCGCCCGATTCCTTCTTCTCCTGGGGCTTCCTCCCCGAATGCCTCCAAGCCACCGAGGGTGCCGAGGGCTACGTCATGGAGCCGATGGCCGAGCGGATGCTCGCGGAGAGTCCGGCTCTCAAGGCCGAGTTCGAGAAGGCCCTGGCGACCGACGCCGCATTCGCCGAGGATC
>JBGPYB010000080.1:0-20940 GCA_041493035.1 Vicinamibacteria bacterium
ACGGGGGCCGTGTCTGCTGGAGCGAAGCCGAGCCTCGACATCCCCGTGTCGATCTTGAGGTGCACGTTCAGCGACTGGAGCTTGCGTCGTGCGGCTTCGAGCGCCCCCGCGAAAGAGCGCCGGGACGCCACGACGGGAACGAGGTCGTGGTCGACGACGTCCTGCGCCTCCTCGGGGCCGGCGCCGGCCATGACCACGATGGGCGCCTTGACGCCCGCCCGCCGCAGCGAGATCCCTTCCTCGACGAAGGCCACCGTCAGGAGCGGGGCTCCCAAGGCCTCGAAGAAGAGCGCCACCCGGCCGGCGCCGTGACCGTAGGCGTCGGCCTTCACGACCGGCATCAGCGGCCGCCCCGCGAACGCTTCGATGGCGCGGAAGTTGGCGGCGAGACGCGAGAGGTCGATCCGCGCTTCCTCGGGCCTCAGGGTGCGCGCCACTCGAGGTTCTCGAAGCGCGTGAACTCCTTGATGAAGGCGAGCCTCAGCGATCCCGTGGGGCCGTTGCGCTGCTTCCCGATGATGATCTCGGCGATGCCGCGGTTCTCGTCGGTGGGCTTGTGCTCCTCCTCCCGGTAGATGAACATGACGATGTCGGCATCCTGCTCGATGGCGCCCGATTCCCGAAGGTCCGAGAGCTGCGGGCGGCGGTCCGACCGGGCCTCGGGAGCGCGCGAGAGCTGCGACAGCGCCATGACTGGACAGGCCAGGTCTTTCGCGAGGCCCTTCAGCGACCGGCTGATGGAGGAGATCTCCTGCTGCCGGTTCTCGACACGTCCTCCTCCCGACACGAGCTGGAGATAGTCCACGACGACTAGGGCGAGACCGTGCTCCGCCTTGAGGCGCCGGCACTTGGCGCGCATCTCAAGGGGCGTCACGGTTGCGGAGTCGTCGATGAAGATCTTCGACGCCGAGAGATCGGCGTAGGCCTTGGCCAGCCGAGCCCAATCCTTCTCGCCGAGGTTGCCCGTGCGCAGCTTGTGGGCGTCGACTCGAGCGTCGGCGCAGAGCATGCGCAGGACGAGCTGCTGCTTGGACATCTCGAGTGAGAAAATCCCGACGGTTTCGCCGGTCCTCTGGGAGGCATTTTGGGCGATGTTCAGGCAGAGGGAGGTCTTCCCCATGGCGGGCCGTGCCGCGACGATGATCAAGTCCCCCTTCTGAAGTCCGCTCGTCCTCTCGTCCAGGTCGACGAAGCCCGTGGGGAGCCCCGTGACCACGTCTTTCGACTGGGAGAGCTGGTCGATGGTCCGGAAGCTCTCCTTGACGATCTCCTTCAAGGCGACGAACCCTTGGCGGATCCGCCGGTCGGCGATGTCGAAGATGGACTTCTCGGCGCGGTCCAGGATGATGGCGGCGTCCTCCTCGGCCTCGTAGCACGACTGTGCGATCCGGTTGCTGGCGTGGATCAGGTTCCGGAGGACCGCCTTCTCCTTGATGATCCGGCTCCACGGCTCGACGTTGATGAGGCGCGGCAGGCCGTCGATGAGGCTGCCGAGGTAAGCAGCACCTCCGACGGCTTCGAGCGCCGAGACGCGCACCAGCTCATCTCTGAGGGTGACGAGGTCGATCTCCTCGTTCCGCTCTGCGAGAGCGGCCATCGCCTCGAAGATGCGGCGGTGGGATTCGCGGTAGAAGTCGTCGCGGGTGAGGATCTCGGCGGCGGAGTTGAACGCCGCGTTGTCCACGAGGACGGCGCCGAGGACGGTTCGCTCGGCATCGGCGCTGTGAGGAAGCGCCTTGTCTTTGGGGAGGGTCTCGGTGGCCACGTCAACAGTCTCCGGACACCCTCACCCTATCCCTCTCCCAGAGGGGAGGGGAGTGGCGAGTCCGCGGAAATCCTTGGCTCATGGTCGTTGCCGAAGGCTATCACCGTTTGCCGCCCCCCTCTCCCCACGGGGAGAGGGGTAGGGGTGAGGGGGGGCTAGCCTTCCTTGCTGACGAGCAGTTTCAGGGTCGCAGTGACCTCGGGGTGAAGCTTGATCTTGACCTCGTGGTCGCCCAGGTGCTTCACGGGCTCGTCGAGGAGGACCTTGCGCTTGTCGATGTCGACTCCCTTGGCCTTCAGGAACTCGGCGATGTCACCCGAGGTGACCGAGCCGTAGAGGACGTCGTTTTCCCCGACCTTCCGCGGCGCCACGAAGCGGAGCCCGCCGATCTTCCCGGCCACGGTCTCGAACTCGGCTTTCTCCTTGGCGAGGCGGGCGTCGAGAGCCTTGCGCTCCTTGGCGATCATGGCCTTGTTCGCTTCGTTGACGGCCATGGCCAGCCCGCGCGGCACGAGGAAGTTGCGCCCGTACCCTTCGGCCACCTTCACGACGTCGCCCCGGCGACCGAGCTTCACGACGTCTTCCCTCAGTATCACTTCCATGATGCCTCCAAATTCATCTCTCTTCGGCCTTCGGCGGCTCGGCCCACTTGCGGAAATCAAACCATGTGTCGAAGAGGCCGAGCAGGGCCAGGATCTGCGGCGCCCAGGGGTTCAGCAGGACCAGGGCCATGAGGGCGCCCCGCAGGAGCGGCGGCCCCGCAAGACGGCGGGCGTAGTAGGACGTCACGGCGAGCCCCTGGAGAGCGAAGAAGAAGGCCACGACCAGGAGCACGTTGTAGGACGCCGGGCGGACCGCGGGAAAGACGACCCCGAGGCCCGCGACGACGAAGATCACGACGAAGCCCAGTGGCCAGCGTATCCCCTCGAACTCCCCTCCCTCGAGCCAGCCAGGATCTCGCCGGGCGAGGTAATAGCGGAGCACCCCCGCGTTGGCCAGCACCACGAGAGCACCCATGATGACCAGGGCCGCCGGATAGACCACTTCCATGATGCTGTAGACGAGCTTGGCCTGTGCTGCAAACTCGTCGACGTTCTCGGCGGGAATCCGCGTGCGAAGCTCGGCCAGGAACTCGGGAGAACGAAAAGCGTCGAACACCTGGAGAGCAGCGGGAGCGACCGCCGGGCCCGCGAAGATGAGCCCCAGGACGATCTGGCCGGCCAGGAAGCAAAAGGCCCAGGCGCAGCCGCGACGGAGGCCGCGGCCACGAGCCATCGCCTCGCCGAGGAGCAGACCCGGCACGACCAGGACCAGCAGGAAACCGAGAGCCAGCCCCGGCGAGAACGTCCACGCCAGTATCGCCGCGGCGAGGAGTGTCGCGAGCAGAGCGCTGCTCAGTCCCCGCCGGAGCCGCTGGACGATCAGCGGCACCGGCGCGACCATGGCGAAGACGCTCAAGATAGGGATGACCGGCGCCAGGGCGAACATCACCGCCGACGCCAGGCCGGCAGTGATGATGCCTCCGGCCTGGGGCTCCGGTCTCTCCCCGACGCGGACCGACGCCGACATGAGCGGGTCCCTACTCGGAGGCGAAGGGAAGCAGCGCGATGTTGCGGGCCCGCTTGATCGCGAGGGTCAGCTTGCGCTGGTGCGCGGCGCAGGTGCCGAACATCCGCCGGGGAAGGACCTTCCCGCGCTCCGGGACGAAGCCCGAGAGGGTCTTCACGTCCTTGTAGTCGATGTAATCGATCTTGTCCGCGCAGAACTTGCAGACCTTGCGGCGCCGAAAGAAGTATCGCTTTCCGTCCTTCTTGTCCTTGTCGCCGCCCCGTCCGCCGGGGCCACTCTTGCCGGCCGAGCGTCCGCCGCTTCTGGATCCGAATCCACCCGAGCTCACTGCCGCACCTCCTCGGCCGCCTCGGGCCGCGCTTGCGGAGGCCGGCGATCCTCACCGCGCCGCGATTTGCGGGTCGCGGCCTTGCGGAGCTCCTCGTCGACACGCACTGTCATGAACTTGATGACGCCGTCGGTGACGCGGATGCGCCGCTCCACCTCGCGGACCAGCGCCGCCGGCCCCTCGGCCACGATGAAGACGTAAGAGCCCTCGCGGTGCTTGCCGATCAAATAGGCGAGGCGCTTCTTGCCCCACTTCTCGACCTTCTGGATGCGGCCGCCCACCTTCTCGACGTAGCCCTGGATCAGCGTCGTCAGGGCATCCACCTCCGGCTCGCCGAGGTTGGGGTCCGCAATGAACAGGATCTCGTAGGTCCGATCGCTCACTCAGGATCCTCCTTATGGATCTGAAGCCGCCTTCGAGCCCGAGGGGCTCTAGTGGGGGCAAGGAGAAAAAGGGATTATCTCACACTTTGGGGGCGCCATTGAACTCGTTCATCGCGGCGCCAATTCCTTCTCGAAAACAGCACTCCACGGCGTCCGCTGCGCGCCCCACGGCCTCCTGGACGATGAGCACGTCTTCGTCGGGAAACGGAGCGAGGACGTAGCCGGCCAGATCCTCTTCCGTCTCCCCTTTCCGAATCCCGACACGGACCCTCGGGAACTCCTCGGTTCCCAGGACCTCGATCAAGGAGCGCAAGCCGTTGTGACCGCCGTGGCTCCCGCGCTCCCGGACGCGAAGGCGGCCGAGATCGAGTGCGACGTCATCCACCACCACGATCACGTCCTGCGGAGCGGCGCCGTGGAGGGACAGCAGACGATCCACGGCAATTCCGGTGCGGTTCATGAAGGTCAGCGGCTTGACGAGTAGTGCCGCTTCGCCGCTGACCTCGGCCGGTGCAAACCAAGCCTCGGCGATCTCTCCCCCCCTGCGAACGCCCGCGCGAGCGGCGAGAACGTCCACCGCCATGAACCCGACGTTGTGCCGGGTGCGTCGGTAACGCTCACCGGGGTTGCCGAGACCGACGACGAGGCGCAGCCTACTTCTTCTCCTTCTTCTCCGGCTTGTCGGCCTTCTCGTCGGCCGCTTCGCCCTCCACCTTACCCTTCTTGATGACTTCGGGCTCCGCAGCCGTAGCACCTTCAGCCACCACCTCAGCCACCACCGGAGCCTCCTCGGCCCTGGGCGCCACGACGTGGACGACCACGATCTCGGGGTCGGTCCGGATCTTCACCTTCGCCGGAGCCGTGAGGTCGGAAACGCGCAGGTGCTTGCCGAGCTCGAGATCCGAGACGTCCAGGACGATCTTGTCCGGGATGTCGGTCGGGAGGCACTCGACCTCGAGCTCGCGGGTCACGAAGTCGAGGATCCCGCCCTGAACCTTGACACCCACCGGGGTCCCGTGGAGCTCGACGTGGACCTTGACCTCGATAACCTTGTCCAGGGCCACCTCGTAGAAGTCGGCGTGGAGAAGCTGTCCCTTGATGGGCTCGAGCTGGAACTCCTTCAAGATCACCTTTCGGCGCTTCCCGCCGATCTCGAGGTCGAAGAGGGTATTCTCCCCCGACGCGCTCCGCAGGATCGTGGTGATGTCCTTCGGCGACACGGCGACGGCGATGCTCACCTTGGCCGCCCCGTAGACGACCCCGGGGATGAGACCCTGGGTCCTGAGACGGCGATTGACGTTCTTTCCGGTTTCGGTCCGGCCCTGGGCCGCGACCACGATCTCAGGCATGACTACTCGCTCCTCACACGCATTAGACGAACAGGCTCGTGACCGAGGCCTCTTCGTGGATGTTGCGAATGGCCTTCCCCATCAACTCGGCAATGGAGAGGACCACGATCTTTCCGCTCCGCCTCTTCTCCTCGCTCTGGGGGATCGAGTCGGTGACGATGAGCTTCGACAAAGGGCTGGCCTCGATCTTCTCGAGAGCTTTCCCCGAAAGGACGGCGTGGGTCGACGAGGCCAGAACCTCGGTGGCTCCCGCGTTCTTGAGGGCCTCCGCGACCTGACCGAGGGTGCCCGCCGTGTCGACGATGTCGTCGACGATGAGGGCCGTCCGCCCCTCCACGTCACCGATCACGTTGTGGACCTCGGCGACGTTGGGCGCGTCGCGACGCTTGTCGACGATGGCGAGGGCGGCCTCGAGGCGCTTGGCGTAGGCCCGGGCGCGCTCGACGCCACCGGCGTCCGGCGAAACCACCGTGAGATTGGGAAGCTTCAGCTTCGAGACGTAGTCCATGATCACCGGCGCCGCGAAAAGGTGATCGACGGGCACGTCGAAGAATCCCTGGATCTGGGCGGCGTGGAGGTCCATCGTGAGGATGCGGTCGGTGCCCGCCGTGGACACGAGGTCCGCCACGAGCTTGGCCGAAATCGGCACCCGCGGCTTGTCCTTGCGGTCCTGACGCGCATAGCCGTAGTACGGGATCACTGCGGTGATCCGGGAGGCGCTCGACCGCTTGAAGGCGTCGAGCATCACGAGCAGCTCCATCAGGTTCTCGTTGACCGGCGGACCCGTCGGCTGGACGACGAAGACGTCGGCGCCGCGGACGTTGTCCTTGATCTGGAACCAGACCTCGCCGTCGCTGAAGCGGGCCAGATGGGTTCGCCCCAAAGACAGCCCCAGGGAGCGAGCGATGGCCTCGCCCAGGGCAGGGTGGGCCGTTCCGGTGAAGATCTTCAGGTCCCGGTTCATGTCCTCAATTCCCGTAAGGTGGCTGGGGCGGAAGGATTCGAACCTTCGAATACGGGGTCCAAAGCCCCGCGCCTTACCGCTTGGCCACGCCCCAACCGGGGCAGCTCGAAACCTTACGCCTCGGGCGTTGACGTCGGCTCGGCCCCTGACGTGGGGCCGGGTCCTGACGCCCCCGGCGCGGCGGCGGGCTGCGCCACCTGCTGTTTGTAGACCGAGAGGACCTTCTCCTCCAGGTATTGGCGCATCTGGTTGTTCAGGGGGTGGGCGATGTCCTTGAAGGTCCCGTCCTTGCGTTTCTTGCTGGGCATCGACACGAACAGGCCCTTGGGACCGTTGATGATCTTGATGTCCGTCACCACGAAGCACTGATCGAACACGATCGAGACGAACGCCTTGAGCTTCTCGTCGTCCACCGGGATGACCTTGACGTCCGTGATCTCCATGTTGTCCGCTCCTTACCTGGTTCGTCCCACGCGCGCACCAGCCCGACCGAGCGTCCGGGACCAACGCCTCCGATACTCCTCCAGGGAAAGGGTGCGGCAGGCCAGCGCCCGGAAGCCTGCAGCCTCAAGCGCCCTCCGCGCGCGTCCCGCGCGCCGCACGTCCTCGAAGAGGCCAAAGAATGACGGGCCGCTTCCGGATAGCGCAGCGAAGGAACACCCCGCCCCTCGCAGTATGCCCCGGGTCTTTTCGATCGCCTCCCGGAGGTCCGGGGCCTCCTTCAGGGCGGCGTCTTCAAGATCGTTGGAGAGGAGCGAGAAGGCCTTTTCTCCCTCCAAGTACCTCGATACAAAGAGAAAGATCGTATAGCTCTTTTTCCGGGGTGTCAAACTTTGGTCCACGCGGCGAAACACGGCGGCGGTCGAAACCGGGCGGCCGGCGTCCACGAGAACGACATGCCCGCGGATCTGCCGGTGCAGTGGGTAGACCTCGTCTCCGCGGCCCAGGCCAAGAGCCGTGCCGCCGAGCAAGAAAAAGGGGACGTCGGCGCCCAGACGCCGGGCCATGGGGTGAAGGCCGGCGGGACCGAGGCCCAGCCCCCAGAACCGATCGAGCCCAAGCAGCGTGGCCGCCGCGTTGCTGCTGCCTCCGCCGAGGCCGCCCGCCACGGGAATGCGCTTGGTGATGTTGATCTCGACCCCCTGGGTCACGCGACCGTACCGGGCCAGCGCCGAGGCGGCTCGGGCCGCCAGGTTGGTGGCGTCGGTCGGAACGCCGGGGTGGTCGCAGCGCACCACGATTCCGCTACGCCGCCGACTGAGCGTGATGTCGTCGTGAAGGTCGATCGTCTGAAACAGGGTGCGCAGCTCGTGGTACCCGTCGGAGCGGAGGTCCAGAACCTCGAGGCCCAGGTTGATCTTGGCGTAAGACGCGACTCTGAGGCTCTTCACCTCCCGCTCCAGAGACTGCGCGCTTCCCTCGCATCGAGAGGCCGGTAACCGTCGTGAGGCGGCTCTTCGAAGGCCGCGGCTGGAACGGCGGCGTCAGCTTCGGCATCGACTACGTCGACCCCGAGACGCGTGCCGTCGGGGAGGACCGCAACCACCGCTCGCGGCAGCGCCCTACCCCACCGAGCCTCGTAAGACCGCAGCCCCGCCGGCGGGCTCCCCACCAGGATGTCCATGACCTCGCTGGGCGTCAGGCGCACACCGAGGAGCGACTCGAGAGATTCCGCTGTCGCTTCCGCGGCGAAGACCGCCCTCTCCGCGGGGAACACGGCTGTGAGACGGCCAGCGCGGGAGACGGCCACGAGACGGAGTCCACCCGGACCCGGGACCTCGATGCGGAGTCGGTCCGGGCGCTGGAAGGCCACGAGGGCGCGGGTGCGCGCGCGAACCGCGGGGCCGCGAAGCGACACCCGAACGCTGCCACTGTACGAGGTCTTCGCCCGCGCCGCGTCGAGCAAGCTCTTGGGCGGCGGCGGGAACGCAGTGGCGCAACCGAAGGACGCCGACGAGAGAGCCAGGGCGGCCACGACCAGGCTACGGGTTCTTGTTCTTCGCATCGAGGGCCGACTGGGCCTCGTGAATCTTCTTCTCCACGAGGGCTCGGTCGAGCTCGCCGTCCTCGTCTTCGCCGTCCAAGGCTTTGCGCCAGAAAGTGAGGGCTTCCTCGACGTTTCCCCGGCGTTTCAGCGTGTCGGCCAGGTGGTCGAAGACCACCGCGTTGCTCCCCGGCTTCGCCACCGCTCTCCGAAGCAACTCTTCGGCCTTGTCGATCCGGTTCAGGCGAAACTCAGCCCAACCCAGGCTGTCGAGGTAGGCCCCATTCTCGGGATCGAGGGCCACCGCCTTCTCGATGAGGCTGAGCGCCTCCTCGATCCGAACGGCCCGGTCCGCGTTCATGTAACCGAGGTAGTTCAAGACCGGCGCGGACTCCGGCTGAATCACCAGGGCTTCGCGGAAGATCCCCTCGGCATCGTCCAGGCGCTTCTGCCTCTCGAGAACGGCGCCGAGTTGGAACAGCATCCGGAGATTTTTCGGCTCCAGCTCACGAGCCTTCCGAAGGGTCGATTCCGCGTCCCCGAAGCGCTTCGCCCGCTGGTAGAACTCGGCGACCTGCAACAGGACTCCCGTGTCCGCAGGGGCCTTCTGACGAAGGGCGTCGATGATCTTGAGTGCCCCGGCCTCGTCCCCCTTCGAACGCAGGACCGTGGCCTCGGACGTGGCGAGATCGGGATCCTCCGGAAACTTCGCTCTTGCTGCGCGGACCTCGGTCAAGGCCTTCTCAAAATCCTTGGCGAGGACGAGGGCGTCGATCCGGTAGCTGAAGAGCGCCGCGTCAGGCTCCCCCCCTACGGCCTTGGCCTTGCCGAAACTCTCGGCGGCGTCGGCGAAGCGGCCCAGTTGCTGGTACGCCGCGCCGAGATGGATCAGGAAGATGCGGTCGTTCTTGCCGCTTTCTTCTTCACCGCGCCGGTTGCGTCCCAGGATTTCTTCGAGGGTCGTTGCGGCGGTCGCGAAGTCACGACGCGCCTCGGCGATGGTCACCTTCAGGAACAAGGCACCCGCGTCGCCCGGCCGTTGCACCAGAAGCGCGTCGGCTGCCTTCTGCGCCCCGTCGAAGTCGCGGGTCTCACGCAGAACGCGTCCCTCGAGATCGAGGGCAAAAGCGTTCTTGGCGTCAGCCGCCAGCACGGCCTTCGCCTCGGTAAGAGCCTCCGTGTACCGGCGCGCGCGGAAGAGCACGTCGCCGAGCCGGAGTCGCGTGCGGATCGCGGCAGGGTCGATCTCCAGGGCCTTCCGGAAGTGAAGGATGGCCTGATCGACCTGGTCCGCGTTGGCGTAGATCTCGCCGAGGCTCTGGTAGGCCGTAGCGGAAGCGGGTTCGAGCTCGAGGGCTTTCTGGAGCGCGGAGGCGGCCTTATCCGAATCCCCCAGGGCCAGGTACTGACTGCCGAGCTGTACTTGGGCATCGAAGTTCCCGGGGTCCAGATCCAGGTACTGCTTCCAGACGCGCGCCGCTTCCTTGTGGTCCTGCAACCGGCCGTAGAGAGCCGCCGTCTGGAGGATCGCCTGAGCGTCTCCCGGCTGAAGTCGGATCACTTCTTCGAACTCGGCCGCGGCCTTCTTCAGTGCGTCTTCCTCGTTCCCCGCTTCGGCTCGGACCTGATAGAGGCGACCGAGAGACAGGTGGGCCTCGGGACTCTGCGGGCTCAAGCTCACGGCGGCGCGAGCTTCCACGAGCGCCTCGTCGAAGCGCCCCGTTTCGCGCAGCAACTGCGAGACCTCGATGCGAATGGCCCCCGAGGAGGGGTCCAGCTTCTGCGCTCGGCGGTACTCGCCGAGAGCGTTCTCGGTCTCCCCCGAGAGACGAGCCTGCAGGCCGAGGCTGTAGTGGTAGTAGGCCTCGGCCCTCTCCTGAGGCGTCGCGAGCCTTTCGGCCGCAGGCGACAGGAAGAGCACGAGGAGAATTGAATTCGTCAGCACGATGCGTTCGCCCCCTTCGCCGATTCTCACACGCGACCTCAGGGGAGTCAAAAAAAGGGCCCGCCGCGGGTGACCAGGTGCGCGGCGAGCCCGATCGAACTCAGGCGGCGCGACTGCTGGCCCGGTACTCCTCGAGTATCCAGGCCTTCACCCTTTTCACCTCAGCGGCGTCTCCCTCGACGGAGCGAAGGAAGTCGAAAAAGCGCCGATCGCTGCCGGCGCCGAAGGAGCGGGCCGGAAACGTGACGTAGACCTCACCCTCCGGGCTTTTCCACAGGGAGAAACCCGTAAGCTTCATCCCTACGAGCGGCTCCTCGTCGAAGACGACTTCGGCCTCGCAGAGGAGGCGTTCCGGACCGTTCTCCCGAGCCACGAACTGCACGCGCATGGCAATCCTCCAATCGTGTTCAAAAGGCTTTTTTGTGGCCGGCTGGGGAGAGAGGACATCCGGCAGCGGGAAGACTACGCCAGGGGGTGGACAGCCGAGGTCCGGCGCTACCGGCGCGCCAGCGCCTTGCGGTAGACTCCCGCCATGGCGATCCATCCCGACCTTCTCGAGATCCTGGCCTGTCCCGTCTGCAAGACGCCGGTCACGCTTGTGAAGGATGGCGCGGGGCTCAAGTGCGAGCAGTGCAAGCGCGTTTACCCCGTCCGCGACGACATCCCGATCATGCTGCCCGAGGAGGCCACGGTCGAGGCCTGACGCCGCCCTTGACTCTCGAGCGCGCACAGCTCGCCCTCATCGCGTCGGTCGTCGCGACGTGCCAGGTCTCGATCTTCGTAGCGCAGGCCTTGCTCGCGGTGGCTGTCGGCGTCTACGCGGCGCGGCTGGTGCTCGGGCGCACGACCTGGCCCCGTCTTCCACTGGACGGCCCCGTCGTGGCCTTCGGCGTCTGGACGCTGCTCTCGGCGGCGTTCTCGACGAACCCGCTGCTGGCCCACCAGAGCGCCAAGAAGCTCGTCCTGTTCCTCTTGCTATACGTCGCGGTTGACAGCGCAACAGACGGCAGGGGGCGGGAGCGCATCGTGGACGCAGCGCTCCTTGGCACGCTCGCCCTGGGCATCGGGGCTCTGGTTCAATACTTCCTTCTCGGCTTCGACTCTCTCAACAGCCGGCCCACCAGCTTCCTGGGCCACTACATGACGGCTTCGGGGCTTTCGATGCTGGGCCTGGTGCTCGCCGCCGCGCGCCTCGTCCTGAGGGGTGGCCGACCTGTCAGTCCAGGGTGGCCGCCGCCTCAATACCGCACCGCCCTCGCCGCGGCGGCTTTCGTTGCGTCCGCCTGGGCCCTCGTGATCTCGCGCACCCGGAACGCGTGGCTCGGGGCCGTCGCGGGTCTCGCGGTCGTAGCCGTGCTCCGGGCACCCAAGACCCTCTGGCTCCTGGGCGGTGCCGTCGTGGCGGTGGCACTCCTGCGCCCCGCGCCGGTGATGGATCGTCTGACGGTGACCGACGCGAGCAGCGTCGACCGCTACTACATGTGGCAGGCGGGAATCGACATGGTCCGCGACCGCCCGGTCTTCGGCCAGGGGCCGGGAATGATCCTGTCGCGGTATCCCCTGTACCGCTGGGCCGAGGCCCCCAACGCCCAGGCTCCCCATCTCCACGACAATGCTCTCCAGATCGCGGCCGAGCGGGGCCTGCCGTGCCTCGCTTTCTGGCTCTGGTGGATGGCGGCGGCCATGGGTGACGCCTATCGCGAATGGCGGCGTGGAGCCTCGGGCGCGGGATGGAGCGCCGCCGCCGCGCTGGCGGTGCTCACCGCGATGATGGTGGCCGGGCTCTTCGAGTACAACTTCGGCGACTCCGAGGTCTTCATGTTCGTCCTGGTGGCCACGGCTTTCCCGTACGCCCTGAGGCGAGAGCGGCAGGTTACAATTCCGGCCCTATGAAGCGCCTCTCGGCCGCGCGGGCGGAAACGCTGCTCCGCGCCATGTCCCGCGGGAAGGTCCTCGTCGTCGGCGACGTGATGCTCGACGAGTTCCTCTGGGGGAAGGTCGCCAGGATCTCTCCCGAAGCGCCGGTCCCGGTGGTCGAGGTGACACGCCAGAGCTTCCACGTGGGCGGCGCGGGGAACGTGGCGCGCAACGTCCGCTCTCTCGGGGGGGCGGTGGTCCTCGCGGGGGTGGTCGGGCGCGATTCGGCGGCAGAGAGGATCGCGTCCGAGCTGGATTCGGCCGGCGTCGAGGCCGCACTCACCGTCGCGGCGAACCGACCGACGACCGTCAAGACACGGATCATCGCCCACCATCAGCAAGTAGTGCGGGCGGATCGGGAGCAATCCGACGACATCCAGGAGACTCTCGAGCGGGACGTTCTGGATCGAATCAAGCGAACGGCCACAGGCTGCCGCGTGATCGTCGTCTCGGACTATCGCAAGGGCGTCGTCACACCCCGCATCATGCGAGAGGTGCTCTCCCTCGCCCGGCGGCGTCGCCTCCCGGTGCTCGTGGACCCGAAGGTCGGCCACTTCCCGCTCTACCGCGGTGTCTCCGTCGTGACGCCGAACCAGCTCGAAGCCGAGGAAGCGACGGGCCTCCGCATCCGGCGGGCCGCCGATCTGGCCGCCGCCGGCCGACGCCTCCTGAGACAGCTCGCGTGCAAGGCCGCCCTGGTGACGCGGGGCGAGCTGGGCATGAGCCTTTTCGAGCGTGGGCAACCCGCCGTCCACATCCCCACCGCTGCCCGAGAGGTGTTCGACGTGACGGGAGCGGGCGACACCGTGATCGCGACTGTCGCCCTCGCCATCTGCGCCGGAGCCCAACTGGTCGAAGCCGCCGTCCTGGCGAATCTGGCCGCGGGCGTGGCCGTGGGGAAACTGGGCACCGCGACCGTCACGCCCGACGAAGTTCTCGCCGCTCTCAGCGCTGCTGGCGCATGAACGTCGCGGTCGTAGGAGGAGGGCCCGCGGGGTCTCTCCTCGCGCTGCGCCTGGCCGGCGACGGCGCCCGGGTTTCGCTGTTCGACGCGTCCCATCCCCGCGAGAAGCCTTGCGGCGGCGGCGTGACCGCCAAAGCCCTGGCGCTCCTCCCCGAGGCACCGCCGGACGATCCGCTTCCCGCCCGCCTGGTCGATGTCTGCCGGTTCGAATCCGGGACCGGCGAGGCTGTCGAGCTACGGCTCGCGCGGCGTGTGGCCGTGGCCTCGCGGCGCGACCTCGACGCCTGGCTCCTGCGCCGAGCCATGGCCGCGGGGACAAACCACGTGGCGGAGCGCGTCACCGAGGTGGACTCGGACGGGCTTGTACGCACCGCCGCTGGGCGAGCGGAATCCTTCGACATTGTGGCGGGGGCCGACGGCGCCGGCAGCCTGGTCCGGCGAACGCTACTCGAGCCCGTGCCGAAGGAGCGCCTCGTGATGGCGGCTGGTTGGTTTGCCCCGGGGTCGGCGACGATGCTCGTCCGGTTCGCCCCCGGCTTGGGCGGCTACCTGTGGCTCTTCCCCCGGCCCAATCACGTCGGCGTCGGCATCTGCGCCCCTCTGGCCTCGGTCCCGACGCGGGACCTGCTGGAGCGCCTCGAGTCCGAAGCATCGCGCTGGTTTCCGGCACTCCTGGACCCGGAGGGGGGTCGCTACGCCCATACCATCCCGTCTCCCTCAAGGGATCCGCGATCGATCCGGGAGATCGCAGGAAAGCGGTGGGCTCTCGTGGGCGACGCGGGCGCCCTGGCCGATCCCATCACCGGCGAAGGGATCTACTACGCTCTCCGTTCGGCCCTGTTGCTCGCGGAGACGCTGCGGGAAGACTCCTCTCCGGCCCGGTACCCGGAGCGAATCCTGGAGGACTTCGGCCGCGACCTGCTCAAGGCCGCGGCCCTCCGCGACCGCTTCTACGCTCCCGGCTTTGCGCGGCGCATGATCGATTTCGCCGGGCGCAGCGGCGCCGTGCGGGAGGTCCTGGCCGACCTCGTTCTCGGGGAACAGGGATACGTCGGCCTGAAGCGCCGCCTGCTCCGAGCGAGCCCGCGCTTCCTCGTTCAGTGGGCGCTCTCGCGCCTTCGCGGTCACTCATCCAGGTAGAGCCCCGCCCTGAGCTTCGCCATCTGCTCGGGGGACAGCTCACGCTCGTGCAGCACGCGCAGGAATCCCTGGGCGGAAGAGCTCACGGCTCGGTAGCCGCAGCCTGGGAGGAACTCCGGGCGCGGCTGTTGGAGTAGCGCACGGGGATAGTCCCGGCACATGCCGGGGCGCGTCGCGTAGCTGTCGCACCGACGGGTCCGAGCGTCGAAGTGAGTGCAGCGGAAGACGAACAGTCGCCCGTGCGCTTCGGCCCGCACGAGGATGAAGCCGTTCACCGCCGCCTGCCACCCAAGGAAGATCGAGCGAAGCGTCGGGACATACCAGACCGCCGCGTTGGCGCGGATGGAGGGTTCCTCACAGCATCGGGCGCACGTGTGGCAGGCGCCGGCCAGACGATAGGACGGCCGCCTGCGGAGCCTCCGCATGGCCCGATCGCCCCAGAGGTTGACGCGGAACGCCGTCAGAGCGATCCCCTTCACGCCGCGTCTCAGGAGACCGTCCCTCACGGCCGCGAGGGGACGAGCGAGTACCCGCCTCCGATAAGGGCGTTGCGGATTCGTCGGTGCTGCCAGACCGGAACGGGAAGCGCGACGCGCGAAGACGACTCCTTCCCCAAATCGAGGGTCAGGCCCCCGAAAAAGGAGAGTCGAACCGACGCAATGGCGCTCCGCGGATAGAACGTGACGGGCCTGAAGCCCTCGACGACGGGCCAGCGCGGAAGCCGTGTGACCTCGGTCGGAATGTCCGCGGCCCAGCAGGTGAAGACCTTCGTCATTTCCGCGAGGGCCGGCGGATCGGAATGGAGCAGATAAAGACGCGTCGGCCCGCCGGGCATCCCGACGCGCTGGGCGATGGCGGCCAGGACGGGGCCCACGAGACCGCCGACCGAGAGTGCTATGCTCGACGTCTGCCGCACCTCCTCCTCGGAGCGCCGCTCCACGCGGGCGATCACGAGGGGCGTGATGACGACGTGCTGGCGGTAGGACGTCGCGACAGTCAGCTCCACGCCGCCGCCCTAGACCCGGCCACGAATGGTCCCTTTGGCCGGCGGCCGCGACCACATTGGAATGGCCTTCGCCCACGCGTGCCCCTCCACCCGGCCGCGGAAATAGGCCTCGTGCTCCCACTCGACCTCGGCCATCGTGAGGATGCAATCGACCAGATCGCCACGGCCGCACTCACGGGCGTGACGTGCGGCATCCTCGTACTCGCCGATGTTCCGGCTCTCGAGGCGCCCGGCCCCGTACATGGGGACGAGCCAGGGAGCGACCCGGCACAGGAGGCCCAGTGCGCGGCCAATGACAGTGGCGCGAGCTTCACGCCACGGTTTGGGTCCGGCATCGAGGCCCGCCAGCATCCCTCCGACGAGGCGGCGGTGTTCCCACTCTTCGTCCTCGATCTGATGAACGCGCTCGCGCTCCGCGGCATCCGACAGTGACTTCCAGTGGCCGTGGTAGGCGTACCCCGCCGCCCGCTCCCCCGAGTAGGCGAGCTGGAGGATCGCAATCAGATTCTGCCGGGCCGAGGCTTCGCCCACGCTCGTCCTCCCCGAAGGGAGTCTAACCCGACGAGGACAGGGCGTCGGCATGGAGCCGACGCCCCTCGGGACGCCCGTTGGTGGAACGGATCAGTAGTAACAGCCGCAGTCGTCGTACGTACCGCTGTGGTCTGCCGCGGCGATCAGAACGACGGCGGCCGCAACGAGCAGGACGATGCCGAGGATGATGAGGCCATCGTCGTGGTGGTGGTGGCCGGCGGCCACGTCCTTGAGGCCGGCGGCTCGCGTCGAGAGGTCGGCCAGTTCCGCGTCGGACAGGTGGGGCACGGCACCGCGAAGCTTCGGCAGGCCCACGCCCAGGATCCCGGCCTGCTTGCGCGCCTCGTCGGTATCAAGGGCGGCCTGGACGGCACGGACCTGGGCATCGCGCTCCGCCGCGCGGGCGGCCAGACGGGCCGCGGCATCGTCGACGGCAACGAGGTGGTTGCTCTCGGCATGAGCGATCGGAACGGCGACCTGCGACAGAACGAGCGAGAGGCCAATGGCAACGGTCCGCCCGAGGGCGGTGCGAGCGATCACGGGACTCCTCCTGATGCGCGCAGGGCCGCCGCCCGAAGGGGCGCAGCGCGCGACCGCTCGTAAGCCAGTGCAAGCGCCGCGCCACCTGGCAGGGTGTTCGTAAGCGATTGAAGCGGAGGCGGAAGGCAGCGGAGTCGGCGGCCATACCTGTCGCTCGCGGATGACACATGGGAGCGCTGTGCTAACATCCCGGACCCTCAGGATCCTCCCTTGACCCAAGACATCCGGACAGTCGCCGTCGTCGGCTCGGGGCTCATGGGGCGTGGCATCGCCTACGCCGCGGCCACGGGTGGCTTTGGCGTCTCGCTCCACGACGTCTCGAGCGAAGCGCTGGAGCGGGCTTTCGGCCAGATCCGCAGGGACCTGGACGACGCCGTCGCCCGCGGAAGGCTCGAGGCGGAGCAGGCCACCGATGCGTTGGGACGAATCGAGCCCCGCGCGGACATCGACTGCCAGGCGGACTTCGTGATCGAGGCGGTCCCGGAGGAGATCGGGATCAAGTTGGCGACCTTCGAGCGCCTCGATCGGGCGTGCCGAGACGACGTCATCCTTGCGACGAACACCTCGGGCCTCTCCATCACCGAGATCGCCGCGGCGACAAGGCGACCGGAACGCGTGGTCGGGATGCACTTCTTCAACCCCGTCCCTAAGATGAAGCTCGTGGAGATCGTGCGCGCGCTCCAGACGAGCGACGCGGCTCTCGCGATCACGGCCGACGTCGCACGGCGGATGGGAAAGGAGACTGTCGTCGTCAAGGAGTCTCCCGGGTTCGTGACGTCGCGGGTCAACGCGATGATCGGCAACGAGGCCTTCCTCATGCTGCAAGAAGGCATCGCCACGGCCCGGGATATCGACAAGGCGCTGAAGCTCGGCCTCAATCACCCCATGGGCCCCTTCGAGCTGGTGGATCTGGTCGGCCTCGACACGCGCCTCGCCGTCCTTCAGTTCCTCGAGAAGAGCCTGGGTGCCAAGTACCGGCCGGCGCCGCTGCTCGTGGAATACGTGAAGGCGGGGCGTCTCGGTAAAAAAGTCGGCCACGGCGTCTATGAGTACGACACTTCGAGCGCCTTTCTGGAAAAGAGAAAACCCGAGTTCAAGGGGGAGTGACCATGCGGAACATTGGCGGATTGCTGTTGTTGGTCGGGGCTGTCGCCTTCTTCTACTGCTCGGCGCGTCTGTCGAACCTCGAGCCGGTCCCTGCTGGAAAAAGCATCACCGAGTCGCTCGAGTACACGGCGGGCCGCTTCGAGGTCGCGCGCTACGGTGCGGCGCTGGCGGGGGCGATGGGCCTGATCCTCGCCCTCTTTCCGAAGGGTCGATAGCGCGTGACAAGAGGGCCGCTCTCCCATCTGACCTGCGCGGCGATCGTGGCATCGGCGCCGGTTCTGCTTGGGGACGACTGGCCTCAGTGGGGACGAGGCCCGCAGCACACGGGCGCCTCCCCCGTCGTGGCTCAGCCCCTCGAGGCGATCCTCGCCAACGTCGTCTACGACCCGTTCGTGGATCAGGAGAAGGCCGCGAGCGGCGACGACCTCCTCGTCCACTACCCGGTCCCGCTCCTTGAAGGGAATGCCGTCTACCTCGGCACCAAGAGCGGCGTCTATCAAGGCGCCGATTCCTGGGGTACGCAAACCTGGGGTGTCCGGAAGCTGGAGTGGAGGAACGGTGTCCTGACGGAGGCCTGGAGCGTCACCACCGACTGGAAGCCGGTGCCCAACGGATCCCGCCTGGGGGGGTGGGAGCCCGTGTTCCATCCCGTCCTCACGGGAGAGTTTCTCTGGATGCCGGGAGCGTTCGGCTCTTTGCTCCAGGTGGCGAAGGACACCGGGCGCATCACCGCGCGGATCGTTCCGTTCCAGACCGGCGCCTTGAACATCTTCGTGGCCGGAGGGCTGGCCGCCGACGGGGCCGGCAACGTCTACTATGGCGCGCTCCAGTTGGCTCCGAGCCAACCCTGGGACACGGACTCCCTCGGCGGTTGGCTCGTCAAGGTCTCACCCTCCGGAAACGCGACGATTGCCCCCTTCTCGAACCTGGTGCCGGGAGCACCCGCCGCAGGGGATCTCTGCGCCGCGTCGTTCTCGAGCGAGCCGTTGCCTTGGCCTCCCTCCAGCGGGGCGGTGGCCGCCCGCCTTCCGTGCGGCTCCGAGCGACCCGCAATCAACGCCATCCCGGCGATCGCGCCCAACGGGACGATCTACACCGTGAGCCGAGCCCACTTGAACGATCGGTACGGCTATCTGGTGGCCGTCGGTCCGGACCTCACGCCGCGATGGTCAGCCTCATTGCGCGGCCTCTTGAACGACGGCTGCGACATCCTGCTGCCACCGAGTGGGACGCCCGGAGGCTGCCGAGCCGGCTCCACGCGGGGCGTCGACCCGGAGACGAACGACCGGCCGGCGGCCCGCGTCCTCGACCAGTCCTCCTCGTCACCCGTCGTGCTTCCCGACGGCAGCGTTCTCTATGGCGCCTTCACCCGGTACAACTACGACCGCGGCCATCTCTTCCGCTTCGCCGCCGACGGACGGCCACTCGCGAGCTACGACTTCGGCTGGGACATCACGCCGGCGGTCTTCTCCCACGGCGCTACGTATTCGATCCTCACGAAGGACAACCACTACGACGTCGGGTCGTACTGCAACGATCCGGCCTTCTGCCCGGTTCCGGCTCCCCGCTACGACGTCACGCAGCTCGATCCGCAGCTCAGGCCCGAGTGGCACGTGACCAACACGACGGCCGAGAATTGCCGGCGGGGGGCTGGCGGCCAGGTCACCTGCGTGGCCGCGCCGCCCGGCGGGTTCGAGTGGTGCGTCAACCAGCCCGCGGTGGACGCGAGCGGTGTCGTCTACCTGAACTCGGAGGACGGCTTCGTCTACGCCATCGGCCCCGGTGGAGTCGTGCGGGAACGCCTGTTCCTCGACCAGGCCCTGGGAGCCGCGTACACTCCGCTCTCGATCGGCGGCGATGTCCTGGTATACGCTCAGAACAACGGGCATCTGTTCGTGGTGGGACGGGGGGCACGCTAGTGCGGACGCGGCGCCACTTCATCAAGACAGTGTTGCTCGGCGCGACGGCGGCCGGATTTCCCATGGGGCGGCGTGAGGGAACGGCCGAGGCCGCGCCGGGACCTATCCCCAAGACTCTCGGCGGAGATCACTTCGAGACGTGCCACGCGGTGCGCGATCGCGTGGCCCTCCCCCTCGCCGAGGTGAAGGGGAGCCACGACGTCGTCATCGTGGGCGGCGGCCCGAGTGGTCTGTCGGCGGCCTACCAGCTCCGCGACCGTGACCTGCTCCTCCTCGAAAAGGAAGACCTGCTCGGCGGGAACTGCATCCTCGACGAATGGGAAGGCGTCCGGATGTCGACGGGAGGCGCCTTCTACACGGAGTCCGAGCCGGAGCTGGTGGAGTTGTTCAAGGAGATTGGAGCCGCTGGGCGGCCGGTGGTGGGAGGCGACTCCCTCGTCATCCATGGAGAACCCCACCTCGATTTCTTCCGCGACGGCGCTCAGAAGCTCCCCTTCCCGCAGAAGGTGCGCGACGACTTCAGACGTTCCCGCGAAGACCTCCTAGAGCTCATCAAAGCGAAGCCCCAGGAGGAGCTGGACGCCATCCCCTTCTCGGAGCTTCTGAAGCCCTACGATCCCCTCCTCACGCAGTTCTGGGACCGCTTCGGCCCTTCCAACTGGGGAGGTGTCGCTTCGGAGACATCGGGCGCCGTCGGGGCGGGGGCCTACGCGTGGACGGGGGGGACCGACGATCCGCGCTGGACGTTCCCCGGCGGCATGGCCGGTGGCGCCCACGCTCTGGCCGAGTGGCTGAAGCCGAAGATCGGCGAGCGCCTCGTCACGGGCGCTGCCGTCTACCATGTCGAGACCGAAGGAAAGAACGCCGTCGTTCGCTACATCAAGGGGGGCCAGCCGTTCGCCGTTCGTGCGCGAACGGTGATCGTGGCCACACCCAAGTTCTACGCGAGCCACATCATCGCAGGGCTTCCCGACGATCAGCGCGCGGCGATGCGAGCGACGCGTTACGCGCCTTTCCCCGTCTTCAATGTCTGCCTCAAGAGCGTGGGGCCCGAGCCCGCCTACGACAACTGGTTCCTGGACACACCCTTCACCGACTTCATTCCCGCCGAATGGATCCTTTACGCGGGCAAGGGGCCGAAGGATCGGAAGACGGTCCTGACGGTCTACCATCCACTGCTCACGAGCCGGCGCGCCGAGCTGCTTGTGGACGATCTGGTCCTGGGCATGGCCGACGGCGTGGTGGCCGCGCTGGAGCGCCACTTCCCCGGCACCCTCGACAAGATCGCGGAGATCCGCGTCTTCCGCAGGGGCCACCCCATGTACATCTCGTCCCCCGGGCGTGCTTCCGTCGTCGCGGTGGCGGCCCGACCCTTCGGACCGATCCTCTTCGCCAACACCGACTCCGAGTTCAGCGGCGTCTCGAGCTTCGACGGCGCCCTGGCCGCTGCGAGAAAGGCCGCGGAGGGAGCGCGAGCGGTGCTCTCGGCATGAGCAGCACGGCTCGTCGCGTCCTGGCGCTCGCTTTCG
>JBGPYB010000151.1:0-11162 GCA_041493035.1 Vicinamibacteria bacterium
GACGGGCAATGGCTGGCCTGGGTGACGTATCCCGAGGGCGTGCTTTGGCGCGGCCGGCGCGACGGCCGTGATCGGCTGCCCCTCACGAGTCCTCCCCTCCAGGCCTTCTTGCCCAGTTGGTCGCCGGACGGAACAAAGATCGCGTTCATCGGAGCGGATTCTCCGAATGGCTGGAGTCTCCGGATGGTCTCCGCGAGCGGCGGGTCCATCGAGGTCCTCGCCAAGCCCGAGAAGGGCTCTCTGTACTGGGATCCCTGCTTCTTGCCTGGTGGGCGCACGCTTCTCTTCAGCACGCTCTCGCCCAATACTCCGGGCATCCACAGGCTCGACCTGGAGACGAAGGCGGTGTCGCCGATGGAGGGCGCCGAGCAGTTCCTCTATCCGAAGTGCGGGCCGGAGGGCCAGGTGCTGGCCACAAGGTGGTTGGGTGCGCGGTCGAACTTGTTGAACTTGATGGTTCGCTGGCCGCAACACGCCGCCTGGGAAGACCTCGGCCCCTTCGACTTGGCCTATCCGAACTGGACGCGGGATGGCCGGTCCTTCTGCGGCCTTGCAATCGAAGCGAACCGGATCGATTGCTATTCCTTCGCCACTCGCCGCTTGGAGACGCGGGCCGATATAGATATGCCCCTGCTGACCTGGGTCGCCGCTCCCTGGATGGGACTCGACGCCGACGACAGCCCGATGGTGATGCGCGACCGCAGCACCCGCGACATCTACTCGCTCGACTGGGAAGCGCCGTAGACCCCGCCCAGACCCCGGTCTGGCCAACCTGACCGATGAGACGCACGGTGAGGCGCTGGAGGAAGACCTTGGCTTGCCTCAATGTCAGATCCGACATACACTCCCAACGAGATGAGCCCCAGGGATAAGCCGCTCGTGTGGCTCCGAGGGGAGGTCAAGACGCCGCCCTTCAGCAAGCCCGCCCGCATCGAAGCCGGCTACCTTCTCAGGGAGCTCCAGAGAGGCAAGGACCTCACGATGCCGCATTCGCGGCCGATGCCAGAGATCGGGGCGCGCTGCCACGAACTGCGGATCGTCGACCAGGGAATCACCTGGCGCCTCATCTATCGCGCTGACGCGGATGCCGTGGTCGTTGCCGAGGTGTTCGCCAAGAAGACAGCGCGAACCCCGAAGGCGACGTTGGACAGATGCCGGAAGCGACTGAAGGACTATGATGATGCGTAGAGCGAGAAGAGACAGGCTCGAGAAAAAGGGCTGGAAGGTCGGAACCGTCCAGGACTTCCTGGGCCTGTCGGCAGCGGAGGCGGCCTACGTGGAGTTGCGACTTCGGCTGGCCGACAGCCTGAAGCGTCGGCGGCGCCAGAAGCATCTCAGCCAAACCGAGGCGGCCAGGCTCATCCGGTCCAGCCAGTCCCGTGTAGCGAAGATGGAAGGAGGAGATCCCACGGTTTCGCTGGATCTCCTGATCCGCTCGTTGCTGGCTCTGGGTGCTTCCAGTCGCGACCTCGCTCGGGCCATCTCGAGCGCGTCCCTCCCCAAGGCAAGCTGACGGCCCGATCAGCTTCGAGCCGGGTGAGGAGTTGATCGACACCGCAATCGGGTCGCCGCCCACGGTGAGGGATGAGGCTCACCGCTCGATGCGTCCTGGGGCACGGACAACGTCCGTCACCCACCGGCGACGCCTGAAGCGGCCTTGGGCGTCAGTGGAACGCGTACGAAAGGCCGAGGGCTGCCTCGAAGTGGGCTCCGTCCTGAACGGTCGGCTGCCCATAGTAGCCGGCGCCGTAGCCGTCGCGGAGAGCGGAGTTCATGATCCGGCCCTCTGCGACGGCCGATAGGCCGTACTTGATGTGGCTCCGGAGCCCGACGCCAGCGCCGTAGCGGAGCACGTTCGAGCCGACGCCGACGAGCGGCGCACCGGTGGCGTCGATCTGCACGAGGCCTGGGTCCCGCAGGTAGTTGATGCCGGCGGCGGCGTAGGGGCTCACCCTGTGTCCGGACCGCGCCTCCCACCGCAGCTCCGTTCCGAGGTTGAACGTCATTCCGTACCCCTCGGCGTAGCCGGCGCCAAGGCTGGGTCGCAGGCTGAGTCCGTCGGTCAGGTAGTAGCCGAAGCCGAAATGCCGCCCCGGCGTGGTCATCGCGTCGAGGACGAACGAGCCTTGCGATTGGGCCATGGCGGGCGTCGCCAGGCAGATCAACACGGGCACTGCTCCCAGAAGACGCATGCGAAACCTCCCGAAACCTCCCCAGGCTACGGCCCGTTCAGTGCATGCGCCGTGCCAGCGCTTGGCGGTCGGGCCAGGGCCTTGACGGCGCCCGCCGTGCCGGCATAGCGTGGCCTTGGGCGACAGGAGGAGGTGGCATGGCGGAGCTCACTCTCGTGGTGAACGGGCAGGCGCGGACGATCGATCTGCCCGCCGACACACCCCTGCTCTGGGCCCTGCGCGACACTCTCAACCTCACCGGGACCAAGTACGGCTGCGGCATCGCGCAGTGCGGCGCGTGCACGGTCCACGTGGACGGCGTCGCCATTCGCTCCTGCGTGACCGGTGTGGGCAGCGTCGTCGGGAAGAAGATCACCACGATCGAGGGACTCTCCCCGGATCGGAGCCATCCGCTTCAGCGGGCCTGGATCGAGGAGCAGGTGCCGCAGTGCGGCTACTGTCAGCCCGGCATGTTGATGACGGCCGCCGATCTCCTCGCCCGGAAGCCCGCGCCCACCGACAAGGACATCGACGACTCCCTGAGCTTGCACATCTGTCGCTGCGGCACCTACCAGCGGATCCGCCGCGCCGTCCATCGAGCGGCGGGGAAGCCGGGAGGTGCGCGATGAAGCGGCGGAGCTTCCTGCGAGCGACGGCGGCCGGCGGTGCCGGGCTCGTCATCGGCCTTCGGCTCGACGAACTCCTGGCTCAAGAAGCGTCGCCTTCCAGCCCCAAACAGCCAGCGAACCCCTTCGATGCGTGGGTACGGATCGACGCCGCCGGTAACGTGACGCTCACGTGCAGCAAGTCCGAGATGGGGCAGGGGGTTCACACCTGCCTGACGCAGATACTGGCCGAGGAGCTGGACGTGGACTGGGCGCGCGTGCGGGTCGAACAGGCGCTCACCAATCCCGCCGTCTACGATCACGCGACGGGTGGCAGCAGCAGCACCCGCAGCTCGTACACGCCGCTCCGGCAGGCGGGAGCCGCGGCGCGGGCGATGCTCATCGACGCGGCGGCGGCCCGGTGGGGTCTAGCGCCAGAGTCGTGCCGGACCGAGCGGGGCGAGGTCGTCCACGTCGCGACGGGTCGACGGCTGGCCTACGGCGCGCTCGTGGAGGCCGCGTCCAAGCTTCCGCTTCCCGACTTCGAGAAGGTCGTTCTCAAGAAAGCGAAAGAGTTCCGTATCGTCGGGACGTCGGTCCCGCGCGGCGACATTCCCTCGAAGGTGGACGGGAGCGTCACTTACGGCATCGACGTCCGCGTCCCGGGAATGCTCTTCGCCGTCATTGCCCGGTGCCCCACCTTCGGCGGAAAGGTGAAGTCCTTCGATGCCACCAAGGCGAAGGCGGTTCCGGGCGTGAAGCACGTGGTCGAGGTCGCGGCCATGGGAGCGCCGGTCTTTAGCACCGGCGGCGTCGCCGTGGTGGCGGAGCGGACTTGGGCGGCGATGAAGGGACGCGAGGCGCTCCAGATCGAGTGGGATCATGGCCCGCACGCCACCGAGAGCGACGCCACGCTTCGGAAGACCTTCCAAGAGCTGACCAGCAAGCCGGGCACTCCTGTCCGGACCGAAGGGGACGCTCCTGCGGCGCTGGCCAAGGCGGACCGGAAGATCGAAGCCGTCTACGAAACGCCGTTCCAGGCCCACGCGGCGATGGAGCCGCTCAACGCCACGGTCGACGTGCGCCAGGACCGAGCCGAGGCCTGGCTCGGGGCCCAGGGGCCGCAATGGGGACAGGAGGTGATCGCCCAGATCGCCGGCCTGCCCCAGGCGTCGGTCACGGTCCACACCACGATGATGGGCGGTGGTTTCGGCCGTCGCTATGCGGCGGACTTCATCGTAGAGGCCGCCCAGGTCAGCAAGGCCGTAGGTGCTCCCGTCCAGGTTCTGTGGACACGCGAAGACGACATGGAGCACGACTACTATCGGCCCGCGGCGATGCAGCGCCTCACGGCAGCGGTCGATGCGAGCGGCGCGGCCGTGGCATGGCTGGACCGCATGTCGTCGGTGTCGATCGCCCGGATGTGGGACCCGCCGGACAAGCTCAAGCCGGAGTCGAGCGAGATCGATGGCGCTGCCAACATCCCCTACGCGATCCCGAACATCCAGGTCGAGTACGCCGAAGCGCTCTCCGGCGTGCCGCGGGCCTGGTGGCGGTCGGTCGAGCACTCCACCAACGGCTTCGTCGTCGAGAGCTTTGTCGACGAGCTGGCGGCGGCGGCGAAGGCGGATCCGCTGGCCTACCGGCTGAAGCTCCTGGCCGAGGACCGCACGCTCCGCCTCGATCCCAAGGACCCGGAGTCACCCGCACTCGAGACGCGGCGGCTTAGGGCATGCCTGGAGCTGGCGGCGGCCCGCGCCGGGTGGGGTAGCCCTCTTCCTGCGGGAAGAGCGCGGGGCATCGCGGGTCACTTCTCTTTCGAGAGCTACGTGGCGCACGTCGTCGAGCTGTCG
Source organism: Vicinamibacteria bacterium (assembly GCA_041493035.1). Lineage (GTDB taxonomy): Bacteria > Acidobacteriota > Vicinamibacteria > Fen-336 > Fen-336 > JBGPYB01. Next base: position 4,630 of record JBGPYB010000151.1, read on the forward strand.
GTGGAGAAAGGCGTGCCGAGGGTCCATCGCGTGGTCTCGGCGGTGGATTGCGGCGTGGTCATCAATCCCGACGGGGTGGCCGCCCAGGTCGAGAGCGCGATCGTCTACGGCTTGTCGGCGGCGCTCAAGGGATCCATCACCATCGCCAACGGGAAGCCGCAGCAGAGCAACTTCGACTCGTTCGACGTGCTGCGTATCGGTGAGATGCCCGTGGTGGAGGTCCACCTGATCCCGAGCCAGGAGCGCCCGACGGGAATGGGGGAGCCCGCGTTGCCGCCCATCGCCGCCGCCGTCGGCAACGCGCTCTTCGCTCTCACCGGTAAGAGAGTGCGCCGCCTCCCGATCCGAAAGGCGGACCTGGCCTAGGCTCGGCCTCGATCAGCGACCCAAGCGAAGGGCGGCCTCACCCGCGGGGTTTGACCCTCGGGAGGATGCAGCGTAGCGTCGGTCGGAATGACGGACTCTCCGGCCCCATCGCCCGACGCCACGCCCAGCTTGCCGCAGCGCGAGCACCGAAGCCTCACGGCTGCCGCCGAGAAGCGGTTGCTGGTGTGGCTTGCGCAGCGCATGCCCGCCTGGCTGAACTCGGACCACCTGACCGCCCTCGGCCTGCTTGGCAACGCCATGGGCGGCATCGGGTACCTGCTGGCCGGACGCAACCCGGCATGGCTGCACTTCGTGAACCTGAGCCTCTTCGTCAACTGGTTCGGGGACAGCCTGGATGGAACGCTGGCGCGCGTACGGAATCGGCTTCGGCCTCGATACGGCTTCTACCTCGACCACCTCGTGGACGCGCTGGGAGCGCTCTTCCTGCTCGTCGGTCTCGCCGCGTCGGGCCTCGTGAGCGAACGGATCGCGCTTGCGCTCCTCGTGGCCTATTACTTGTTCTCGATCAACATGTACCTGGCAACGTGCTCGCTCGGGGTGTTCAAGATCTCCTACGGGATGCTCGGCGGCACCGAGTTGCGCATCCTGCTGGTGGCCGTCAACCTGTTGGCGCTCGCTCATCCTCGCGTGATGCTGCTCGGGCGCTCCTGGCTCGTCTTCGACCTGGTGGCGAGTCTCGGAGCCATCGGAGTCGCTTTCGTCGCGCTCCGCTCGGCGGCTCAGGTCACGAAGCGCCTGTACGACCAGGAGCGGCTGGACTGATTTTGCCTGCACGAAAAAGAAGAGCCGCCCGCGGGGGCGGCCCTTCTGGCTACGAATCGGCGGAGTCTATTTTCCCATTCGGCTGAGGTCGGGCCGGAACTTCATGATGAAGAACTCGGAGTGCTTGGTGCAGGAGGCTCGGCGCTGGTCCAGGTTGCGCGCCTCCTCGTCGCCGTAGGCCTTCTTCAAGACGTCCATGAAGGTGGGCCAGGCGTCGCGATCGGCGCCCTTCGTGTACGGGCTGGTGGTGATGTAGGTGTTGGCCGGGCCCTCGACCGTAACGCGCCGCATCGCCGTAGGCGTCTCCGGGATCTGTTCCGCAGCCGCCTTGTACCTTGCGATCACGTGCTCCCACTCGTGAACCATGTCGGGCTTCACCTCGGTGCGGATGGCCTGGAGGTAGGCCGGAGGAGGATCGTACGCCTTGGGTTTGGTGCAGAGGTCGGGCAACAGGCGATACACCGCCATCTCGGTGGACTCGATCGTGGCGCGTCCCGCGCGCAGCGCCTTGCCGCCCTCCAGGTCGCCGAGCGCCTTGATCAGGATCTCGGGCGCCGAGAAGGGCTCGTCGGTCTCGGCCCACTTGTCGAAATAGGTCGCGATCATGTAGGTGTAACCGGGCCCGCCCGAGGTGACCTGGAACGTCACCACGCGCTGGCTCTGCCCGATCTTGTCCGCCGCGGCCATCACCTTCTTGACGAAGGCCTCGTAGTCGACGACGCCTTCCGGCTTGGCATGCACGGTCAGTACGTGAACGAACTGCTTGGGCTGGCTTTGCGCCTGCGCGGATCCGGCCGCTGCCAGGGCGCACACGACCCCCAGAGCGAGGGTCTTCGCTATCTTCATGGGTCCTCTCTTTCCTATTGGCCTTGGTTGGTGCGATGGGAACGGACGAGTCTACGCCTGTGCTCAGGGGAAAGCGATCGGTGAGAGAGCCGGCGGTCGGCCAGTTGGCGACGCGCGTCAGGGGTCCGAGAGTCCGTCCATCTCCGCCTGAGCCCGCTTGTGGCCGGGTTCCAGCTCCAGCGCCTTGCGGAGCTGGTTGAGCGCCCGGCTCTTGAGCCCCGCGGCCTTGTACACGCCTCCCAGGGCGACGTAGGCGTCGATGCATCGAGGATCCTCTTGCACGATGCCGAGGAGGGCGGCCTCCGCCTGCTTCAGCCATTTCGGATTCCGCCCCGTCGTTTGAGCCAGGAGAATTCGGATCGACTGGTTGACCTTCGTTCCCTGCGCGAGATCGACGGCCCGCTCCAGCTTCTGGATCGCGTCCCAGTACGCCTCCTTCGCGAGGAGCTTTCGGGCATCCTGGAGGAGCTGCTCGGCAAGGCGCGTCGGCGTGTCCACGTCCGCCTCGACCGAGGCCACGGGCATCGAGCCGGTTTCGGGGCGTGGCACCGACAGCCGCTCGGGAGGGGGGGGCTCCAGCTTGCGAGACGCCGGCGCAGCGGGCACGCTGGCCGGCGTCGACGCGCGCTGGACGGAGGGGGGCGTCCGCCGGCTGGGGCCGAGCATGTTCTCGTAACGCGACCGACTCGCCGGATCGATCAGGACCTCGTAGGCCTCGTCGACGCGGGCCGATATGGCCTCGATCTCGCGCGCCAGGTCTGCCAGTTTGGGATCCAGCCGCAGATCGGGATGGAAACGCCGGAAGAGCTGGAAGTAGGCATCCTTCACTTGCGCCGCTCCCGAGGCTCTGGGGAGGCCGAGCACCTCGAAGTGCGTTCGCGTCTTCAGCTCCGCGTGGGCCGCCAGAATCTCCTGTCGCAGGGTGGCGGTCTCCTCGCTGGTCCGAAGACTTGCGTGGGGCTTGGAGGGTCCGGTGGGCATGGGGGCCTTTTTGTGCGGGGCCGCTTGGGGAGGTGGCCGAGGCGTTCGCACCATGGTCTCCCCGGCAGGCACGAGATGGTCCGGCGCCGTGCGGTCCAGGAACTCGAGGCCGACCCGACGGATGTTGTCTGCCCCAGTGATGGCGCTCCTGACCGTGGCGCGGGTCTTGAATTCGCTCCCGACCTCCTGAATCGACACGACATCGCCGACACCCAGATCGGTCATGGTCGTGAGCACCCGGGCCCCCCGGCGGCCGATGTTGTCGACGACCGTGCGCTCCTCGTGCAGGACCGCTCCTCCGGGTGAGAGCCGCCTCAGGATCACGTCGATGCTGATTCCCAGGCGCGAGTCCTTCCGGCGCTCGTCGTGCTTCGACGCCACACCCTTGGTGGCCCCGGAAGGCTTCGTCAAGGCGTGCGTCGGCACCAGGTGATCGGGAGCAGCCCTGTCGACGAACTCGATCCCCAGTCGTCGAACGCGGTCTGTGCCCGTCGAGATATGGCGGATGATGGACTTGGTCCCGAAGGAGCCTCCCACCTCCTGGACCGAGACCGTGTGTCCCTCGGACAGGTCCGTCATCGTCGTGAGGACGCGGGCGCCGTGGGCCCCGATGTTGTCGGTGACGGTGCGTTCCTCCTGGAGGACCGAACCTCCGGCCCCGAGCCGGCGCAGCATCAGGTCCAGGCTGATCGGGAGGCGCGTGTCCCGCCGGCGCTCTCCCACCGGCTCCAGAACCCGCGTCGGTTCCGACTCTTCGACGACCGGCTGAGGTGGCTGAGGCTGATGAGGCTGCCGTTGCGCCTCTCGCAGGGCGTCCGCCATCGCGGCGGCCGTGGCGTACCTGTCGGCGGCGTTCTTGGCGAGAGCCTTGCGCAGCACGGCAGCGACGCCGGCCGGGATGCGAGAGGCCGCCGGACCGTCCAGCGGGGGCGGGTCCTCGACCTGCTTGAGGAGAGTGGCCATCACCGAGTCCCCCCTGAAGGGTACCCGTCCGGTGAAGATCTCGTAAATCACGATCCCGAGGGAGTAGATGTCGCTTCGGAAGTCGAGAGGGTTTCCCCGGCACTGCTCGGGGCTCATGTACTCCGGAGTCCCCATCACTTCCCCGACGGCGGTGAGCCCCCCGCTCATCCCCGACTCCTTGGCAATCCCGAAGTCCATGAGGCGGGCGGAGCCAGCCGTGTCGCAGATGATGTTCGGGCTCTTCAAGTCCCTGTGGATGATGCCCACGGCGTGGATGGCTTGCAGCCCTTCGGTGACCTCGAGCGCCAGGCGAAAGGCCGACTTGGTGGGCAGGCCCTCGGGGCTCTGCTGGAGCACCCTCCTGAGGTCGGTGCCTTCGATGAGGGCCATCGAGATGTAGCTGATGGATCCGTCCTCGCCGTACTCGTGGATCCGGCAGACGTTCGGGTGCGACACCTTGCGGGCCAGCTTGATCTCGGAGCGAAACCTCTGCGCCATCGCGGGGTCCTGGACGAACTCGCTGCGCAGAACCTTGATCGCCACGACCTCGTCCAGCAGGCGGTCCTGGGCCTGGTAGACAATCCCCATCCCGCCTTTTCCCAGGAGGGAGAGGATCTCGTACCGGGAGGCGATCACGGAGCCCTTCGTGAGCTTCGTCAGGTGACGACCGCAGTTGAGGCACTCCTCTTCCCCCGCCGGGATGTCGGCACCGCAGTTCAGACAGACGATGGGGGTTTCGGTCATGACTCAGGGTTCGGAGCGTCCCGTCCGAGGGGACGTGATCGCGGATGGGCACGAAGCGTGACGCGCTTCGCGAAAGCCGTCTTGTGAGTGCATAGAAGTGGCAAGCTAATGGACCGAGTATAGAAGATGCCCCCCGGGATGGTCCAGCGCGCGGGGCCGTCGCCCGTCTTCTTCGGGCCAGCGCCTTGTGCTAGCGTGTGGCGCACTCCTCATGTCCGCCCGGAAGCCACGCCCCAGCGTCGCGATCGTCGAGCCGGACGCCGCCGTCCGGCAGCGCCTGGCGGCGGGCCTACGCGGGGAATTCTCGGTGCTCGAGGCCGAGGACTACGACGGCGCCCATCGTCTGCTCCAGGACGAAACGCCGGACATCCTGCTCCTCGACGCGGAGCCGGAGCGCGGCGGGCTGAAGCGGGGCATCGAGCTGATCCGAGAGCTCGAGCAGAGCGAGGCGGACACCATCGTGATCGCCATGATCGCGGGCCCGCAGAAGAGCGCGGCGCTCAAGGTGATGGAAGCCGGCGCCTACGACTACTTTTCCAAGCCGGTGGATCCCGACGTGCTGCGCGTGATCCTGAACCGCGCCGTCGAAAAGCAGGGCATCGAGCGCGAGAACGAGGTGCTGCGCGTGGAGCTGCTCCGCCAGCAGTCGTTTGGCGACCTGATCGGCGGGAGCGCCGGGATGCAGGACGTTTACGAGGCGATAAGGCGCGTGGCGGACAGCAACGCCACCGTCATCGTCCGTGGGGAGAGCGGCACGGGAAAGGAGCTGGTGGCCCGCTCGCTCCACGAGCGCAGCGGGCGAGCGAAGGGGCCGTTCCTCGGCGTCAACTGCGGCGCCCTCCCCGAACCGCTGATGGAGGCGGAGCTCTTCGGCTACGAGAAGGGTGCGTTCACCGGCGCCGCCGGGACCAAGGAAGGCCGCTTCGAGCTGGCCGACGGAGGGACGCTCTTCCTCGACGAGATCGGGACCTTGACGCTACCCCTCCAAGCCAAGCTTCTGCGCGTGCTCGAGGAGCGCGAGTTCATGCGCCTCGGGGGGAAGAGGAGCGTGAAGGTGGACGTCCGCTTGATCACGGCCACCAACGAGGACCTCGAAGAGCGCGTGGCGCGCAAGCGCTTCCGGGAGGACCTCTACTACCGCATCCAGGTGGTCCCCATCCAGATCCCGCCCCTGCGCGAGCGGCGGGAAGACATCCCACTCCTCGTCGGCTACTTCCTCCAGGTGCACTGCGTCGCCAACCACGTCCCGCTCAAGCGGCTGGACGAGGCCGCGCTCCGGGCGCTCGAGGCGTACTCGTGGCCCGGCAACGTGCGGGAGATGCAGAACGTCGTGCAGCGGACGGTGCTCATGACCCAGGGGAGCGTCATCGGCGTGAAGAACCTGCCGCCGGCGCTGACCGGCGCCAGCACGGGAGCCGGCGTGGGCCACTTCCACATCCCCACAGCCGGCATCGATCTCGACGAGCGGCTGAGCCACGACGAGGAGCAGTGGCTGAAGGCGGCTCTTGCGCAGAGCCACGGTGTGAAGGCCGAGGCGGCGCGCCTCCTGGGCCTGAACCGCGATCGCTTGAAGTACCTCTGCCGCAAGCACCGCCTCTGAGGGTATTAATTACCATATGAGGGTATATTGTGCCAGGCCTGGCGATTGGGGGCGGCAAGGCTCCGGAAAGCGAAGCTTGCGTAAGGCCATATATATCAGCAGATTGAGAGGCCTTCATCAGTGACGCGATTGCCTGGCAGGAGAATTGCTATTAGGGGGGCTAACGGCTTTGGTCAGGAGCCAGGGCCTCTCGGAGGAGAGAAAGATATGAGCACTACGAAGAAGGTTGGAGCCGCCAAGAAGCTGAGCC
>JBGPYB010000076.1:0-21783 GCA_041493035.1 Vicinamibacteria bacterium
GGTGACGCCTGAAGTCCCCGGCGCCCTTCGACTTGCGGCGCTGCGCGTCGTGCTGCTCGTCTGCATCGTAGCCGGGGGCCTGGGCCTGGTGGCCGCGCGCCGAGCCCTCGCGAAGGAAGCTCGCGCGATGGCTCGTGAGCGGGCCTTCGTCACCACGGTCACACACGAGTTGCGCACGCCCCTCGCCGCCATCCGTCTCTTCGGCGAGACCCTGGCCGAAGGGCGCGGCGACCCGCGAGACTACGGAGCCCTCGTGGCTCAGGAAAGCGAGCGTCTCTCCGATCTCGTCGAACGCGTCCTGGCGGCCACGCGGGTCGACGAAGCCCCTCGCTTCGGTCCCGTTTCTCCGCGTGAACTGGCATCCTCTGTGGTGGAGTTCGTCGAAGCCCGCGCTCGACGCCGGCACGTCCGCGTCGACTACCACGCCGATGACGACCTGCCCGAAGCGCGTTGGGATGCCGACGCCGTGGGTCGCGCGCTCCTGAACCTCATCGACAACGCCGTGAAGCACGGGAAGGAAGGGGGCCACGTCGAGGTCCGCGTCTTCCGGGCGGAGGAGCAAGTCAAGCTGTCGGTGGCCGACGACGGGCCCGGGATCGGCGCGGCCCACCGGGAGGGCATCTTCGATCGCTTCACCCGCGGGGCCACCGACGCGCCGGGGACGGGGCTCGGCCTCTACCTCGTCGAGCAGGTGGCCCGGGCCCACGGCGGTCGTGTTGATCTGGTGACGGGAGAAGCCTGCGGCTCAACCTTTATCCTCGTCCTGCCCGTCGTGCCACCGGGCGCCGAGGCGCCCGCGTGAGGCCGGCGCTCCTGCTCGTGGAAGACGACCCGGCCTTGGCACGGGGACTCGTCGACAACTTCCGCGACGAAGGCTACGACGTGCACCACGTCACGCGGGGCGACGAGGCCGTCACTGCCGTCCGCGATCATCGACCGCAGGTCGTGGTTCTGGACGTGCTACTCCCGGGACGGTCAGGGCTCGAGGTCCTGAAGGATCTGCGCGGCGCCGGCAATCGGGTTCCCATCCTGATGCTCACTGCCAAAGGCGACGTCGTCGACCGCGTGGTGGGACTGGAGATGGGGGCCGACGACTATCTCCCCAAGCCGTTCGCCGTTCGGGAGCTGCTGGCGCGAGTGCGGGCGCTGCTGCGACGAGCGGAGGCTCAGCCGCAGGCCGGTCACGTCATCACCATCCACGGCGTATCCTTCGACTTCCGCGCTCTGACGGCGACCGGGCGTCGGGGGCGGCTCGACCTCACTCCCCACGACGTCCTGGTCCTCAAGGTGCTGGCCGAGCGGCGCGGCGAGGTCGTCCCGCGCATCGACATCATTGAAGAGGTCTGCGGCCTCGATTCCGAGGCGACGCTCCGCACCGTCGACAACCACGTCGTCGCCCTGCGCCGCGCCATGGGCGACGATCCCCGGCGGCCGCGCTGGCTTCAGACGGTGAAGGGCTCGGGCTACCGTCTGGCACCCGAAGGCGAGGCCTGACCGTGGCTGACTCCGCGCTGACATGCCCGCGGCCGCACCGCGCGATCCTCCTTCCCATCGGCGTCTCTTGGGGCGCCCTCTTGTGGAGGAACGGAATGAAGCGAACGATCCTGTTCTTGACGCTGCTCTCGCTTGGGGCTCCGGCTGGCGCCCGCGCTGGCGATCCTGAGGCTCTTCTGACCCAGGGAAAGCTGGACGTGGACATGGGTGACGGATCCGCAGCAGCCGCGGCTTTCGAGGGAGTCATCGCCGATCCGGCGGCCTCGTCCTCGCTGCGCGGGGAAGCGCTGGTGCGCCTCGGCCTCGTGCGAAGGGACGCGAAGAACGAGAAGGGAGCGATGGAGGCCTTTGCCCTGGCCTGGCGCGATCACCAGCAAGAGAAAGACGTGGTCGCCCTCCTGTTGCAGACCCTGGGCCAGGCTCTTCCGAGTGATGAGCGGTGGGACGCCATCTGGAAGCAGGTCGTAGTGAAGATCCCCGGTACGCGGGACGACGAGCAGCCGATCACCGTCGAGTGGCCCGGCGTCCGGCTGCCACGCGTCCGCCCGCGCGGCGATCTCATCGACCTGCATTTCAAGGACGGGAATCTACAGGACATCTTTCGACTCTTCGCGGACATCAGCGGGCTCAACGTCGTCGTGCATCCAGGCGTTCAGGGCGTGGTCACCTTGAGGTTCCATCAGATGCCGTGGGCTGACGCGCTCGATCGCATCCTCGCTCCGAACGGATACGCGGCCACACTCGCAGGCAACATCCTCGAGATCGGCGAGCCAAGGCACCTCCCCGCGCCGCGCCGTTTCGAAGGCGCTCTGATGGACTTCGACTTCCACGACGTCGAGCTCGTCGAGGCACTGCGGCGGGTCGCGGAGCGCGGGGCACGGGACCTCTCGGCTGGTCCCCAGGTCAGCGGGAAGCTCACGCTGAAGCTGGTTCAGGTGCCCTGGGATCAGGCCTTCGACCTGATCGTCCGCCTGAACGGCCTGACTTGGCAGCAGGTGGGAACGACCCTCAAGGTTGGGCAGCGGTAGCGTCGAGGGCGTGGGGGCGATCGCCAGATCCTTCGCGTCGCGCACCCAGACGGGCGCGCCGCTCAGGATGACGGGCTACTCAAACCAGCCTGCGATGGCGCTGCCGGAACGGAGGATCGTCTCGGTACGATCGGCGCCGGTGGAGACGATGCCGATCTCGGCGCCGCACAGCTCCGCGAGGCGATCGACGTATCGCCGCGCGCCGTCGGGGAGCATCGCGAAATCGCGGGCGCCCGCCGTCGGCGTGTCCCATCCCGGCAGCGTCTCGTAGATCGGTTGGCACGCCTCCAGGACGCCCAGGTCGGCCGGCATCTCCTCGATCCTCTCGCCGCGGTGGTTGTAGGCGACGCACACCTTGATCTCGGCCCGGCCGTCGAGAACGTCGAGCTTCGTCAGCGCCAGCGAGTCGAATCCGTTGACCCGCGTCGAGTAGCGCGTGACGACGGCGTCGAACCAGCCGCAGCGACGCGGGCGCCCCGTGGAAGCGCCGAACTCCGCCCCCCGCTTGCGGATCTCCTCCTCCAGGTCGCCGCCGATCTCCGTGGGTAGCGGCCCAGCGCCTACGCGAGTGGTGTACGCCTTCGCGATGCCGAGGACGCCGTCGATCCGCGTGGGTGGAACCCCAAGCCCCACGGCGGCCCCTCCGGCGCCCGCCGATGACGACGTCACGAAGGGGTACGAGCCGTGATCGATGTCCAGGAGCGTCGCCTGAGCTCCCTCGAACAGGATGGAGTAGCCGGACGCGAGGTGCCTGTGGAGAACGGTGACGACGTCCACAATCCGCGGGCCGAGGCGCGCGCCGAAGCCGACGAGCTCGTCGATGACGGCGTCCCAGTCGACGTCGGGTGTCCGGCCGGCGCCGCGGCAGATCTGCTCGTAGTGGCGGCGCGCCTCCTCGAGCTTCGCGGCCAGCGCCTCGGGGCGCAGCAGGTCGACCATCCGCAGGCCGCGACGCCCCGCCTTGTCCTCGTACGCCGGGCCGATACCGCGGAGCGTGGTGCCGATCTTGCGCCCGCCCCGCTGCTCCTCCGCCAGCGCCTCGAGAGCGCGGTGGTGCGGGAGGATGAGGTGCGCGCGGTCGGAGATGACGAGGTTGTCCTCGACCTCCACGTTGCGCTGTCGCAGCTCTTCGATCTCCTTCTCCAGCGCCCAGGGGTCGATCACCATCCCGTTCCCCATGACGCAGAGGATGCCGGTGTGGAGGATGCCCGAGGGGATCAGATGAAGGACGAAGCGCTCGCCGTCGATGATGACCGTGTGGCCGGCGTTGTGGCCGCCGTTGTAGCGGGCCACGACCTGCACACGATCGGCGAGCAAGTCGACGATCTTTCCCTTGCCTTCGTCGCCCCATTGGGCGCCTGCAATGACGATATTGGGCATGACGCGAAACGCGTATGTTACCGGCTGAGGGCCGAAAGCTCAACGCGCACGGCGGACGGAATGGCGTCGAGGGAAGGGTCTCACAGAAATGGGTTGACGATCCTCACGGTCCCATAAAGGCGGTTCGCCTGAAAGTCCTCGGAGACGATCTCCGCCATCCCGTAGTGCTCGGCGTATGCCCAAAGGTGGGCGTCGAACCACGACAGGCCATAAGCCGCCGACCCCCGAAGGGCAAGCCGAACGACCGCATCGTTCGGGTAGAGCACGTCGAAGACGGCAAGCATCTCCTCCGCTTCGCGCCGCGCCTCCTCGAGAGGCAGGAGGGCCTTTCCCCCGCGGAGAGGTCGGCTCACCGCGGCGACGAACTCGAGGAGGGCTTGATGAGGGATGCGAAGGGAGCCCTCGGCGAGGCCTCGACGAAGAAGGTTGGTCGCTACCTCCTGCTTGGCGGGAAAACGGGGGTCGTAGCGATAGACGAGGACATTCGTATCAACGAGCGCGGCCACGGACGTAGAGCTCCTCGCGCGTCCAGCCGCGGCTGCCGGCTGTAGCCACCTTACGGCCGCGCTCGCGCCCCTGCTGCCTTCGGGTGGCCTGGTCGAAGAGTCGCAAGCGCTCGGCCACGTTGCGGCTCGGGGCCGACCGGCCTCCGGGGACGACCCGAATGACGTCACCCGCCGACACCCAGTCGATCTGGTCGCCGGGTCGAAGCCCGTGCGCCTGCGCAATCGCCTTGGGCAGCGTCACTTGGAGCTTGCTCGTGATCTTGGCCATGTCCTTACTCTAGCAAGGACAGAATCCTTGTTCAACGGCCGGCGGCCGAAAGCTCAACGCACAGGGCGGACAGAATCGCGTCCGCTGATCGGTCGATGTCGGCGTCGGTCGTGGACCAGTTGGAGACCGACACGCGCATCACCTGCATCTCGTGCCACTTCGATCCGCTCAGCCAGCAGGTCCCGTCGTTCTGGACGCGGGTGATGACCGCGCGGGTGAGCGCGTCGGCGTCGACGCCCGGCGCCTCGAAGCGGACCAGCACCTGGTTCAGGACGACGTCGTTCAGGATCCGGACGGCCGGCCCGCCCTTCAACCGATCTCCCATGCGTCGCGCGAGACGCGAGCAGCGCTCGATCATGTCGGCGACGCCTCGCCGCCCGAGCGACCTGAGGGCGGCGTAGACGGCGAAGCCGCGGGCGCGGCGCGAGAACTCGGGGACATACTCCAGGGGATCGCGCTCCAGACCCGACGTCTGGATCAAGTACGCGGCCTTCGACGACATCGCACCGCGGTGGGCGGCGGAGTCAGCCACGATCACGATCCCCGAGTCGTACGGGACGTTGAGCCACTTGTGGGCGTCGGTGGCCCACGAGTCCGCCCCCGCGATCCCCACCGTTTGCCCACGCAGCTCGGGGCTGGTGGTGGCCCAGAGGCCGAAGGCGCCGTCGACATGGACCCACGCGCCGGCGGCGTGCGCCATGGCCACGACCTTGTCCAGCGGGTCGAAGGCGCCGGTGTTCACGTTGCCGCTTTGCGCGCAGACGATCGTCGGGCCTTGGCATCCGGCCAGAACCTGTCGCATCACATCGGCCCGGACTCGCCCCTGGTCGTCGGTGGACACGCGATGAACGCGCTCGCTCCCCAGCCCCAGCATCCGGAGAGCCGAGAAGATGGTGACGTGAGCCTCGGCCGAGAGAACCACGTGGATCTCCGGCGCTCCGTACAACCCCTTGGCCTCGACGTCCCAGCCGGCTCGCTGCAGGACCGCGTGGCGTGCCGGCGCCAGCGCGGTGAAGTTGGCCATCTGGCAGCCGGTCGCGAATCCGACACTCGCGGTGAGAGGCAGGCCGAACAGCTCGAGGAGCCACTCCGAGGCGATGTCCTCCACGACCGACGCCGCCGGGGACGCGGCGTAGAGCCCCGCGTTCTGGTCCCAGGTGGCCGCAAGCCAATCGGCCGCGAGCGCTGCCGGCAGGCTCCCGCCGATGACGAAGCCGAAGAAGCGCGGTCCGGCGGTGGCGATGAGTCCGGGCTCCGCGCCGGCGGCGAGGCGGCTGATCACCGACTCGTCGGCCTCCCCCGCGTCGGGCAGGGCCCCACCGAGGGCCTGCACCAGCTCGTCGCGGGTGGCCGAGGCGCGCACCGGCCGCTCGGGGAGTCTTTCGAGAAACCGGCCGGCCAGGCGCGCGACTTCCTGAAGCAGGGCTTCGTGGCTCACGGCGTCCTCGGCATCACTTCGCGGCCACCAGCAGCTTCGAGTCGATCGCTCCAAGCTCCGCAAGGGCAGGATCGGCGCGTCGCCAGAGCTCCTTTGCGGCAGCCATCTCCTGACGCGCCTTCGCAGCATCGCGGTTGTGCTCAGCCATGAGGCCTCCCGCGTAGTGAGCGCCGAAGTAGCTCGGGTCGAAGGCCGTCATCAGCTGGGACGCGTGTTCAGCCAGTTCCCATTGCTCCCGCTCTCGAGCGATGCGGGCAATGTGCTCGAGAAGATAGAGCTCCTCGAGCGCGTCGGCCCCACGGTGTGACGCCAGCGATCCGGCGACCTCGCGGAGAAGGGTGCCTGCCCGTTCGACATCGCTCGAGCGGAGGAGGACCTCGCCTCTCAGCTCGCCCAACTGATTGTCCACGAGCCGATGAAACGAGAACGGGCCGGTGACAGCCTTCTCCGCCGCGGGTACTTCCGCATCCGCAGCATCGAGCTCCATCCGTGCGTCGCCGACCTTGTTCATGGCGAGCAAGGTCCTTCCGGCCAGAATGTGGCCTTCGACCCTCGCCAGCGACCATTCGGACTTGTGCATCGCTTGCGCCGCCTTCAAGGCTTCTTCATTCCGGCCGCGGGCGATCAAGAAGTCGGCGAGCATCTTCTGGCGGAAGCCGGCGTACATCGTTTTCGGCGTGAGCTCCATCGCCTCGCGGATGTGTTGCTCGGCCTCGCGCATTCGGCCTTCATACTGGAGCGAACGCGACAGCAGATCGAGATTGTGAGGGCGGTGCCAGTCGAGGGACGGGTCGATGCCATCGTTCTTGTACCAGCTCTTCTCGAGCTCATTGGCGATCTCGAACTGCTCGATGGCGGAGTCGATTTGCCCGACGAGGCGGAGGTCGTGTCCCCACATGTGGTGTGCGTGTGGAATGCCGAACGCGAGGCTAGCGTAACGTTGCCCATGCTTCTCGGCATCCTGGTTGCGGCCGATGTTTTCGTAGCTGTGAATCAGGTAGTGATGAGCCGCAAAGTTGTCGTTCGAGCGGGCGAGAGCGCTTTCATAGAACGCAATCGAGCCTATCCGGCCGCGCTGACCGCGCCCATCGGCCGCGACTTCCTCGGCATTTCCACGAAGCAACCACAGCTCCACGTCCTCGGGATTCGCGTTCAGTGCATCCTCGATGGCGCTCTTGTACGCAAGGTGTTTGGCGGCGTCTTGGAGGTCCTTCAACGCCTCGAGATGCTTTGCGGTGACCTCGATGCGGCGCCGCTCGCGGTCGCTGACCGGCGATGGGGACGCTTGCGCCTTCTGTAGTTCCTGTTCGGCGCCGGCGAGGTCCTCGAGATTGGCAAGTGCCCGAAACAACCCGACGTGGGCCATCGCCAAGTCCGGATCGAGCCGCAAAACGTGGTTGAAGGACCGGGCGGCGTCAATCCACACATAGCTATGCAGGTACGCGACGCCCTGATTGTAGAAAGACTGGGCTTCGGCGCTCTTCGTGGATACGGGATCATCCACGCGGCCGACATCGACGCGGAGAGCGATCGCCTTTTCCAGCACATCCCGCGGAACGTACGCGATGGGGCCGTGCTCGTGGCAGGGAGCGCCGCTATCGCTGGCTCTTTGTTGAGCAGCGGCCTGCGGCCTCACGGCTGCGAGGCCGAATAGAGCGCTGACGAGCCAATACGCTGATCTTTGCATCGAGCCTCCCCCCCGGCGAAGACGCAAAGATACTCCAGGTCGAGTGATAAGCGGCGTTGGTGCTATAGTGCTTTTCCTTTCGCGCATGGTGTCCCCTTCCGATGGTCACCTGACCCTCGACGGCGCGGGCCTGACGCTCGCCGGCCTCGAGAGCGTGGCGCTACGGCGCCAGCCGGTGGCCCTCGCGACCACCGCACGCGAGGCCGTGGTCCGCGCGCGGCGCGTGGTGGATGACGCGGTGGCGCGCGGCCAGGTCGTCTACGGCGTCAACACTGGCTTCGGCAACTTCTCCGACGTCGTGATCCCGGGCGACCGCCTCCGCGAGCTACAGCTCAACCTGATCCGCAGCCATTCCGCGGGCGTCGGCGAGCCGCTCGGCGAAGCGGCCACTCGCGGCCTGATGCTGCTGCGCGCCAACGTCCTGGCGAAGGGCTTCAGCGGCGTGCGGCCGGAGACCCTCGACCTCATGATCGCGATGATCAACGCCGGCATCCATCCCGTGATCCCGTCGCAGGGGTCGGTGGGGGCCAGCGGCGACCTGGCTCCACTCGCGCATCTGGCGCTGGCGCTTGTGGGCGAAGGGACGTGCGCGGTCGGAGGGCGCGTGGTCCCCTCGGCCGAAGCGCTCGCGGCTGCCGGCCTCAAGCCGGTAACGCTGGAGGCCAAGGAAGGGCTTGCCCTCATCAACGGCACACAGCTCATGACCGCGGTCGCCGGTCTGGCCCTCGCCGAAGCCTGGCGCCTCGCTCGCACCGCCGATGTTGTCGGCGCCATGACCCTCGACGCGCTCATGGGGACCGACGTGGCCTTCGATCCGCGCATCCACGCCGCGCGGCCCCACCCTGGGCAAAGCGCTTCGGCCCGCAACCTGCGCAAGCTCCTCGCCGAGAGCCCGATCCGCGAGTCCCACCGCGACTGCGGCAAGGTGCAGGACGCCTACAGCCTGCGCTGCATCCCGCAAGTCCACGGCGCTGCCCGCGACGCCCTCGCCTACGTCTCCTCCGTCGTGGCCATCGAGATGAACTCCGCGACCGACAACCCCATGGTCTTCGGCGACAGCGGCGAGCTGCTCTCCGGCGGCAACTTCCACGGCGAGCCCGTGGCGATGGCGGCTGACGTGCTTGCGATCGCCGTCGCCGAACTCGGCGCAATTAGCGAGCGCCGCACCGAACGCCTCGTGAACCCGGCGCTCTCGGGGCTGCCAGCCTTCCTTACCAAAGATGGCGGGCTCCAGTCGGGTCTGATGATCGCCCACGTCACGGCGGCCGCACTCGCGTCCGAGAACAAGTCCCTCGCTCATCCGGCCAGCGTCGACTCGATCCCGACCTCGGCCAACAAGGAGGACCACGTCTCCATGGGCGTGACGGCCGCGTGGAAGGCGAAGCGGGTGGTGGCCAACACGCGACGCATCCTCGCGATCGAGGCACTGGCCGCATGTCAGGCGCTCGAGTTCCTGAAGCCGCTCCAAACCTCGGCGCCGCTTCTCGCGGCCTATCGCCGCGTGCGGGAGCGCGTGGCTCCCTACGATAAGGACCGGGTCTTGGGCCCGGAGATCGAGGCGATTGCCGAATTGGCCCGCGACGGGGCGCTTGCCGAGGAAGCTGCCGCGATTTGCGGTACCCTGGAGTAGGAGGTCAGGCAGTCATGAGCCGTTTTCTGACGACCAGGCGTTCGGAATGGCTGCCAGGGCTCGCGATCCTCTGTGTCGCCGTCTGCGTGGCCGGCCTCGTGGGCGGCAGCATCGGCGCCAGGTCGTGGGCCACCTACGTGGGGCTCGCCGTAGCGGTCATCCTCGTCCTTGGCTGGATCGAGCGTCGCCGCGCGACTCTCGCAGCGCCCGCGCCCAAGCCCCGCCCCCGCACGCGCCTCAGGGTGATCGAGGGCGGCAAGACCGGTTTCGACCTGGAGAAGGACCACTCCACCGACGACCAGAAGTACGTGATGTGATGATCCGCGCTCCGCGCGGCACCGACATCTCCTGCAAGTCGTGGCAGCAGGAGGCGGCGCTACGGATGCTGATGAACAACCTCGACCCCGAGGTGGCGGAGCGCCCCGAGGACCTGGTGGTCTACGGCGGCATCGGCAAAGCGGCGCGGAACTGGGAGTGCTTCGACGCGATCGTCAAATCGCTCCGCGAGCTGGGGAACGACGAGACGCTGCTGGTGCAGTCAGGGAAGCCCGTCGGCATCTTCCGCACCCACGAGGACGCGCCGCGGGTCCTCATCTCCAACTCGATGCTGGTGCCGGCGTGGGCCACGTGGGACCACTTCTACGAGCTGGACCGCAAGGGTCTGATGATGTACGGCCAGATGACGGCCGGCTCGTGGATCTACATCGGGACGCAGGGGATCCTGCAAGGGACGTATGAGACGTTCGCCGAAGCCGCTCGCCAGCACTTCGGCGGATCGCTGCGCGGGCGCCTCGTCATGACGGCCGGCCTGGGCGGCATGGGCGGCGCGCAGCCTCTCGCCGCCACGATGAACGAAGGCGTGATGATCGCCATCGACGTCGACCGCCATCGCATCGAGCGGCGCCTCGAGACGCGGTACCTGGACGCGATGAGCGAGAGCCTTGACGACGCCCTGGCGAAGGCGCGCGAAGCGCAGAAGGCCGGGCGGGCGCTCTCCATCGGCCTTCTGGGCAACGCCGCCGACGTCCTGGCCGAGTGCGCCGAGCGCGGTATCGTCCCCGACCTGCTGACCGACCAGACGAGCGCCCACGATCCGCTGAACGGATACGTGCCGAACGACATGAGCTACGACGCGGCCATCGCCCTCCGCAAGAGCGACCCGCAGCGCTACATGGCCGAAGCACGGCGCAGCATGGGCGAGCACGTGAGCGCCATGCTCGACCTGAAGAAGCAAGGCGCCATCGTCTTCGACTATGGCAACAACATCCGGGCCGAGGCTCAGAAGGCCGGGGTCGCGAACGCCTTCGACTTCCCCGGCTTCGTGCCGGCCTACATTCGCCCCCTCTTCTGCGAAGGGAAGGGGCCATTCCGGTGGGTCGTCCTCTCGGGCGATCCGGCGGATCTGGCTGCCACCGACGAAGCCGTCCTCCGAACGTTCCCGAACGACAAGCCCCTCGCTCGGTGGATCACGATGGCCCGCGAGCGCGTGGCCTTCCAGGGGCTCCCCGCGCGGATCTGCTGGCTCGGCTACGGGGAGCGGGCGAAGATGGGGCTTGTCCTCAACGAGCTGGTGCGGACGGGCGCGGTGAAGGCGCCGATCGTCATCGGCCGCGACCATCTCGACGCCGGCTCGGTGGCGTCCCCCAACCGCGAGACGGAGGCGATGCGCGACGGCTCCGACGCCGTGGCCGACTGGCCCATCCTGAACGCTCTGATCAACGCCGTGGCCGGAGCCACGTGGGTGTCAGTCCACCACGGCGGCGGCGTGGGGATGGGGTACTCGATCCACGCGGGCATGGTGGTCGTGGCCGACGGCACGCCGAAGGCCGCGGTCCGCCTCGAGCGCGTCCTGACCACGGACCCCGGCATGGGCGTCCTGCGCCACGCCGATGCCGGCTACGAGCGGGCCCTCGACGTCGCCGCCGAACGCGGCGTTCGCATCCCGCTGCCGCTGCGTCGGCCGTAGTCTTCTAAAGCCTGGCCAACGCCTTCTGCGCGAGCACCTTCTCCTTCGCGAGAATCTCGCTCGAAAGAGTGTCGGAGGCCTGCTGCGGAGGCTTTCCTTGTTTCAGGAGATCCATCAAACGAGTCGGAGGAGGACTGACCCTGAAGGTGAGGAGGACGTCTCCCTTGAGCACGTGGAGCGCGTACATCGAATAGGTCGCTCCGTCCCCGATTCCCGCGAGGCTCTGCGGCTCTGCGCCGGGTACGGGTGCCAGCTTCCCACTTTGCCTCAATGCCTCCAGCAAGGCCTGGCCCGCGTTGTCGTTTTCCCAGCTGACTTCGACGACGCCGAAGCCGTCGCCCCCGGGGTTCTGGTTCTGGTAGTCGCAGGTGTCGCCATCAGGCTTCGCCTGGACGACAAAGGCGAGCACCTCGCTCATCTCCGCCGCCGTGACCAGGGAGCACGGGTCCCGTTTTGCCGCAACCGCCGCCCGCGGCGGACGAGCCGTGGCGCTCGCGCTCGAGCCCTGCTGTTGCTCGGCAGCCTTGGGTGAGCAGGCCGAGCCGAGCACGACGGCGCACGCACAGACCGACGCCAATGAACGCCTCATTCGATTCTCCTTGTCCTTGTGATTGAAAACGCTCAGGGCGAGCCCAACGAGCCCTGCGCAAGAGATGGATCGTCTCCTTTATTCTCCCACGCCCTCGGTCTCATCCGGGCACGGAGTCCCTTCTTTGGAAGCGCCTGGTCTAGAATCGGCGACGGCCCTTGACTCTTCCGATCGGGACGCGGCTCGGCGCCTACGAGATCCTCCAGCCCATTGGCGCAGGAGGCATGGGAGAGGTGTATCGGGCGCGCGACGCCTCGCTCCAACGAGACGTCGCCATCAAGGTGCTCCCGGCCCATCTCTCCGAGAACCCGGAGGCGCGTGCGCGCTTCGAGCGCGAGGCGCGGGCCGTGGCGTCGCTGTCGCATCCGAACATCATGGCCATCCACGAGTTCGGGCTTCACGAGGGAACCGCCTTCGCGGTGATGGAGCTCCTGGAGGGTGAGACGCTCCGGCAGAAATTGAGTGCAGGAGCTCTCCCTCTTCGAAAGGTGGTGGACTGCGGGGTGCAGATCGCGCGCGGGCTCGCCGCGGCCCACGAGAAGGGCGTCGTCCATCGCGATCTCAAGCCGGACAACTTGTTCGTCACGAAGGACGGCCACGTCAAGATCCTGGACTTCGGCCTCGCCAGGCAGCTCGGCCCCGGCGTATCACGGATCGACTCGGAATCCCCAACCGTGTCTCAGCTGACGAATCCGGGAACGGTGATGGGCACAACGGGCTACATGTCGCCGGAGCAGGTGAGGGGCATGGCGGTCGACCATCGCTCGGACATCTTCTCCTTCGGCGCTGTCCTGTACGAAATGATCTCCGGGCGCCACGCCTTCGAGGCTCCCTCCGCGGCCGAGGTCATGGCGGCGATCGTGAAGGAGGATCCGCCGCCCTTGTCCCAGACGGGGCGGCCCTCCTCTCCCGGACTCGAGCGAATCGTGAGCCACTGCCTCGAGAAGGATTGCGAAGGGCGCTTCCAGTCCGCTCTCGATCTCGCCTTCGACCTCGGCACCCTCGGGGACCCTTCGGGCGGAGCAGCATCGCCGTCTTTCGAGGCGCCCCGCGGGCGTTCCGCGCTCTGGCTGACGACCGCCGCGGCGTCCATGGTGGTCCTGGGAGCCGGTGTCGTCATCGGCCGTCGCTCGGTGCCCCACGGGTCGTCTTCAGGTGCGGGTCGCGCGGTCTTCTCGCAGCTCACAGACCTTCCGGGCGCCGAGACCTCGCCGCGCCTCTCCCCGGACGGCAAGACGCTGCTCTTCGTGAGCCGCGCCTCCGGCAACGCGGACATCTACGTGCAGCGCGTCGGTGGCCACAACCCCATCAACATCACCAAGGACTGTCCGAAAGACGATACGTCCCCTGCCTTCTCCCCCGACGGGGAGCACGTCGCCTTCCGCTCGGAGTGCGAGGGCGGGGGGGTCTTCGTCATGGGCGCCACCGGTGAGTCCAAGAACCGGCTCACCGATTTCGGCCACGATCCCAGTTGGTCTCCGGACGCGCGCAAGATCGTCGTGGCCGCCGAACAGACCCTCGACCCGCTCAACCGGAACACGAAGAGCGCGCTCTGGGTGGTCGATGTCGCCACCGGCGAGCGGCGGCTTCTGACGCGGCCCGATGCCGTGCAGCCGGCCTGGTCTCCACACGGCCAGCGGGTCGCGTTCTGGGGCTTGCGAGGAGAGAGCGGCCAGAGGGACCTTTGGACCGTTGCCGCCGATGGAAGCACGGCGGCGATCGAAGCCACCAACGACCTCGCCGTGGATTGGGACCCCGTGTGGTCGCCCGACGGCCGCTACCTCTACTCTTCGAGCGGGCGCGGGGGCGCGATGAACCTCTGGCGGCTGCCGATCGACGAGGCGACGGGCCGGGTTCTGGGGGACCCTGAGCCGCTGACGGTGCCCGCGCTTTGGAGCGGCGATATCAGCCTTTCGCGGGACGGACGGCACTTGGCCTATGCGACGCGGGAACCCCGTTCCAGCCTTCATCGCGTGGCGTTCGATCCCGTGAAGGGGATCCTGGCCGGTGCGCCCGACCTGGTCCTCGGGGGGTCACGAAGCATCTCTTTCCAGAACCTCTCTCCGGATGGGCAATGGATCGTCTTCGCGACCGGCGGGCTTCGGGAGAACCTCTGTCTCATCCGAACCGACGGAACGGGCTATCGCCAGATCACCGACGACCCGTCTCGCAACCGCGGGCCAGCCTGGTCTCCGGACGGCCAGCGGATCGCGTTCTTTTCGGACCGCAGCGGGCGCTACGATCTCTGGGCCATCCGGCCCGACGGCGGCGGCCTGGAGCGCCTCACCGCGACCACCGGGCCCCTGCTCGCGATCCCGCGTTGGGCTCCTGATGGGTCACGACTCGTGGTGGGGGGCAATGACGCTACGCGGGTCTTCGACCTCCGCCGCCCGCTTGCGGAGCGTGAGGTACGAGCGCTCCCTCCCATCGCCGAAGGACTGATTTTCCAGGGCCGATCGTGGTCGGCGGACGGGTCCCGGATTGCGGGGCACGGCATTCGAAGCGACGCGTCCTATTCGGGGATCTTCGTTTACACGCTGGGGACCAACACGTATGAGAGGGTCGGAGATGCGGGGATTGCCCCGTTCTGGCTACACGACGGCCGGCGCCTGCTCTACGCCACTCCTGAAGGTGCCCTCATGCTGCTCGAGGTCCGGTCGCGGGAAACCCGCGAGTTGCTTCCACGTGGGACCGTGGCGTCGGACATCCCAGCGCCCTGCAGCGTCTCGAAGGATGACCGCTGGATCAGTTACCACCACAACACGGCCGAAGGGGACGTCTGGCTGATGACCCTCGAGTAACCGAGTAACACGCAGCCTGACGTCGGGTGGTCTAGAATCGGCGTCAACCCTTGACTCTCGCAATCGGGACACGGCTCGGCGCCTACGAGATCCTCCAGCCGATTGGCGCAGGGGGGATGGGCGACGTGTATCGGGCGCGCGACGCCTCGCTGCAACGAGACGTCGCCATCAAGGTGCTCCCGGCCCATCTCTCCGAAAACCCGGACGCGCGGGCGCGCTTCGAGCGCGAGGCCCGGGCCGTGGCGGCGCTGTCGCACCCGAACATCATGGCCATCCACGAGTTCGGCCTGCACGATAGGACGGCCTTCGCGGTGATGGAGCTTCTTGAGGGCGATACGCTGCGCCAGAGGCTGAGTGCCGGATCGCTCCCCCTTCGGAAAGTCGTGGACTTCGGTGTGCAGATCGCGCGGGGACTCGCCGCGGCCCACGACAAGGGCGTCGTCCACCGCGATCTCAAGCCGGACAACCTGTTCGTGACGAAGGACGGCCAGGTCAAGATCTTGGACTTCGGCCTCGCCCGGCAGCCCGGCACCGGCGGATCCCGGACGGACTCGGATTCTCCCACCATGGCTCGGCTGACGAGCCCGGGGACCGTGATGGGGACGACCGGCTACATGTCGCCGGAGCAAGTGAGGGGCGCATTCGTCGACCATCGCTCGGACATCTTCTCGTTCGGTGCGGTGCTCTACGAGATGGCTTCCGGGCGCCGCGCCTTCGAGGCCCCGTCCGCGGCTGAGACCATGACAGCCATCGTGAAGGAGGAGCCGCCGCCGCTGTCTCAAGCAGGGCGGCCTGTGTCCCCCGCGCTCGAGCGCATCGTGAGCCACTGCCTCGAGAAGGATCGCGAGGGGCGCTTCCAATCCGCCCTCGACCTCGCCTTCGACCTCGCCAGCCTCCCGGATGCCTCGGGCGGCACGACATCGCGGCCTCTCGAGGCGCCCCGTGCGCGTACCGCGCTCCGGCTGACGATCGCGGCGACGGCCATCGTGGCACTGGGCGCCGCCTTCGTCGCCGGCCGTCGCTCGGCACCCGTCGCTCGATCCTCCGGTGGGAGCCACGCGGCGTTCTCGCAGCTCACCGACCTTCCCGGCGCCGAGACAGCGCCGCGCCTTTCGCCGGACGGCAAGACCCTGCTTTTCGTGAGCCGCGCCTCCGGGAACGCCGACATCTACTTGCAGCGTGTCGGAGGCCACAACCCCATCAACATCACCAAGGATTGTCCGAAGGACGACGCCTCCCCCGCCTTCTCCCCCGACGGCGAGCGCATCGCGTTCCGCTCGGAGTGCGAGGGCGGCGGCGTCTTCCTCATGGGCGCCACGGGCGAGTCCAAGAACCGGCTCACCGATTTCGGCCACGACCCGAGCTGGTCTCCGGACGCGCGCAAGATCGTTGTCGCCACCGAGCAGACTCTCGACCCGCTCAACCGGAACACCACGAGCACGCTGTGGGTCGTCGACGTCGCCACCGGCGAGCGGCTGCATCTCACGCAGACCGACGCTACCCAGCCGGCCTGGTCCCCTCACGGGCAGCGGATCGCGTTCTGGGGCGTCCGGGACCAGGGCGGCCAGAGGGATCTCTGGACGGTCGCGGCCGAGGGGAGCGCGACGCCTACGGAGGTGACGAAGGACCTCGCGGTGGACTGGAATCCGGTCTGGTCGCCGGACGGCCGCACCCTCTACTTCTCGAGCGGGCGGGGAGGCGCCATGAACCTCTGGCGGCTCCCCATCGACGAGTCGTCGGGGCGGGTTCTCGGGAACCCTGAGCCGCTGACGGCGCCGGCCCTGTGGGGCGGCGACATAAGCCTCTCCAGAGACGGGCGTCACCTGGCCTATGCGACACGGGAACCGCGATCGAGCCTTCATCGCGTCGCGTTCGATCCGGTCAAGGGGGCGCTAGCCGGCCCGCCGAGCCTGGTCCTCGGGGGATCACGGAAACTCGGCTTCCAGAACCTCTCCCCGGATGGACAATGGCTCGCCTTCACCACGGGAGGGCTGAGAGAGAACCTCTGCGTCATCCGGACCGATGGAACGGGGTATCGCCAGATCACCGACGAGCCTTCTCGCAACCGCGGACCGGCCTGGTCTTCCGACGGCAAGGGGATCGTTTTCTACTCGGACCGCAGCGGGCACTACGATCTCTGGACCATTCGCCCCGACGGCAGCGGACTGGAGCGGCTGACCGCGACCACCGGGCCGTCCCTCCTGGTCCCCCGTTGGTCCCCCGACGGCTCTCAACTGATCGCGGCAGGCACAGACGCGACCCGGATCTTCGACAACATGCGCCGCCCGATTGCGGAGCGGCAAGGACGAGCGCTTCCACCGATCGCGGAGGGAATGATGTTCCAGGGCCGGTCCTGGTCCCCGGACGGGTCCCGCCTCGCGGGATACAGCATTCGAAGCGACGGTTCCTTTGCCGGAATGTACGCGTACACCTTGGCCACCAACTCCTACGAGAAGGTGGCCGATGTAGGGATCGCCCCGGTCTGGCTGAGCGACGGCCGTCGCATGCTCTACGCCACGCCCGAAGGTGCACTCGCGCTCCTCGACATCCCGTCCCGTGAGTCGCGAGAGCTGCTTCCAAGCGGAACCGTGGCGTTGGCCTTCCCGGCGTCGTGCAGCGTCTCGAAGGACGAGCACTGGATCAGCTTCCAGCGCGACACGGCCGAAGGCGACGTCTGGTTGATGACCCTCGAGTGACGCGAGTCGCTTCGATGATCGCGGGCCTCCTGCCGCTGCTCCTTGCGGTTGGCGGTGGCACATCGGATCGAGGTCCGGCCGCTGCCCCGAAGGCCGAACAAGGGACGCTGCGCTTTGGCATGGACACACGGAGCCTTCCCTACTGTTTCGTGCCCGGCCTCGACTATTCGAAGGAGGACCCGCACAAGCCGCCGGCGGTGACGGCGGATCAACTTCGCCGCCTCACCGGGCTCGAGGTGGACATCATGAACGCGCTGTCCCACCGCCTCGGCGTGAAGCCCGTGGTCGTTCCGGTGGCCTGGTTCGACCTCGAGGCCGGTCTTCTGGCCAACCGCTTCGACGCCATCCTGGCGTCCTGGACACCCAGCGAGAGAACCTCGGCCGACATCGCGGCATCGGAGGCCTACTACGAGTGGGGGTTGCTCATCGCGGCGCGCGCGAACGATGACCGGATTCGCAGCCCCGCCGATCTGGCCGGGCTCAAGGTGGGCCACTTCGACGACCCCGCCGTGGTGCGATCTCTCATGGAGATGGGCGCGGGCTTGGGCGCGCATCTCGTCTCCGTCTCCGGCTCGGATGGCACCGGGCTCTTCGAGAATCTCCGTTCCGGAGCGGTCGACGCCCTGATCTTCGATTCTCCCGGGGTTCGGTGGCGCGTGGCCCAGGACCCCGCCTTCCGCGTGGTGGGTGGGCCCTTGAATCGGCTCGGCTATCACGTTGGCGTCCGGCGCGCCACCGAGCTGCTGCGCCGGGTGAATGGGGCGATCCGAAGTCTGCTCCCCTCCGAAGAGATGCAAGCGCTCCGGCAGAAGTGGGATCCTGAACGCTGATGTCTGATCGATGACCCTCGCGTGACCCGAGGCCAGACGGCTGGCCTCAGGCTTTGGCGATGGCGCGCTCGTACAGGTCGACGTAGGCACGGGCGGAGCGGTCCCAGGAAAAGTCGCGGGACATGCCGTTCTTCATGAGCTTCCGCCAGGCCTTCTTGTCCCGGTATGCGGCAAGGGCCTGGTCGATCGCCCACATGATGCCCGTGCCGTCGGCGGCGTCGAAGCGGAAGCCGGTCCCTTCACCGGTGGCCGCGTTCCACTGCTCGACGGTGTCGACCAGGCCTCCGGCCGAGCGAGCCACAGGGACAGTGCCGTACCGCAGGCTATAAAGCTGCGTCAGGCCACAGGGCTCGAAGCGCGATGGCATCAGGAACATGTCGGACCCGGCGATGATCTTGTGGGCAAGACCGGTGTCGTAGCTGAAGCGCCCGGCGAAACGGTCGGGGGCGTGATCGGCGAGGCTTTGGAGACCCGCCAGGATTTCCGGCTCCCCCGTCCCCAGGATGACCATCCGCAGGGGGCGCCGCAGAAAGTCGTACCAGGCCTGCGCGACGATGTCGAAGCCCTTCAGCCAGATGAGGCGCGACGTCACGCCGATCACGGGCAGGTCGGGGAACTCCGGCAGGCCTAGGGTGCGAAGCAAGTCGGCCTTGCACTCCGCCTTGCCCGACGCATCCCTTGCCGAGAAGCGCGCGGCAATGTGGGTGTCGACTCCGGGGTCCCACTCGTCGTAGTCGACGCCGTTCAAGATCCCCGAGAGGTCCGCGCCGCGGGCGCGCACGACGCCGTCCATTCTGTAGCCCATCTCCGGCGTCTGGATCTCTCGCGCGTAGGTCGGAGAGACGGTGTTCACGATCTCGGAAAAGAGGATCCCCGCCTTCATGTAGCTGTGCTGGCCGTGGAACTCGATCCCCTCGCGAGTGCCGAGATTCCACGGCAGGCCCAGGATGCTCAAGGTGTCGGCGCCGAAGTTCCCCTGATAGGCCAGGTTGTGGATGGTAAAGACGACGGGCGCGCGGGCCAGGGTCGGATCGTCGGAATAGAACGCCTTCAGGTAGACGGGAAGCAGGCCGGTCTGCCAGTCGTGAATGTGGAAGACGCTGGGGCGCTCGCCGCGGCTCCTGTAGAACTCCACGACCGAGCGAGCAAAGAACGCGAAGCGCAGGCGGTTGTCGGCGTAGTCGTGACCGTCGAATCCGTAGGGGTTGGGGCTCAGCCGGTCGAAGAAATCGGGATGCTCGACGAAGATGACTTCGACCCCGTCGGGCCGCATCGTCCGATAGAAACCGGCGCTCCGGTTCACGGCATCGACCGGCACGTGGACGGAGCCGACGAATTCCCCCGGCGGGAACGGGATCGTCCCGTAGCGCGGCAGGAAAGCCGTGACGCGGTGACCGAGACGAACGAGAGCTTTCGGCAGCGCCCCGGAGACATCGGCCAGGCCGCCCGTCTTCATGTACGGGACCATCTCGGACGACGCGAAGACGATGTGGAGCTTGTCAGCCATCCGAAGGCGAGACTAACAGACGCCCCGATCCGCAGCAACGAGACGATCGGTGTAGGCTTCAGCCATGCCCCGCCGGCTCGGCCAGCACTTCCTCCGTCCCGCGTCGGTCGATCGGCTGCTCAAGGCCATCGATCCGCGGCTCGAGGATACGTTCCTCGAGATCGGTCCTGGCTCCGGCGCTGTGACTCTGCCCCTTGCAGCACGCGTTGCGCGAGTCGTTGCCGTAGAGCTGGACGCGAGGCTTGCGGCTCGTCTCCGGGAGCAGGTCCCCGAGAACGTGACGATCGTCCAGGGCGACGCCCTCAAGATCGACCTGCGCGGGCTCATCCCTCGCGGAAGCCGGCTCGTCGGCAACCTTCCCTACTACGTCTCCAGCCCGCTGATGCGCCGCTTTCTCGAGCTCCGCGGCCACGTCTCCGACATCCATGTGATGCTTCAGGACGAAGTCGCTCGCCGCATCGCGTCGCCGCCCGGTTCCAAGGAATACGGCATCCTCTCGGTGTTCTACGCCCTGTGGGCCGATGCCGAAGTCGTTCTGCGTTTCCCGCCGGGGGCCTTCAGTCCCCCGCCGAAGGTCGATTCAGCCGTGCTCCGCGTCCGCTTTCTCGACGCTCCCCGGGCCGATCCGGGGGACCTCGACGCCTTCGACCGGCTCGTCAAGATGGCCTTCGCCCGGCGCCGAAGAACGCTTGAAAATAATCTGCAAGATAGCTATGCTAACCTCAAGGAGAACTTGAGGTTACTCAACATCACGGGCTCTCGCCGGGCAGAGACCCTATCGGTAGTAGAGTTCGCGCGTCTCGCGGCCGCGCTCCGGTAGCCCTCGAGTCCTCCTCCGGAACCTGTCCATGAACGGCGCTACCGTCAATACCGACGTGCGTCTCATCCCCCTCGGGGGGCTCGGCGAGTTCGGTCTGAACGCGCTGGTCCTCGAATGGCAGGAGCATCTCCTCCTCGTTGACGCGGGGGTGATGTTCCCGAACGCCGAGATGCCCGGCATCGATTCCGTCGTGCCGGACTTCCAATACCTGGCCGAGCGCGCGGATCGTCTCCAAGGAATCCTGCTCACCCACGGCCACGAAGACCACATCGGCGCTCTGTCGTTTGCACTTCAGGCGGCCGAGGCCCCCGTCTATGGGAGCGCTCTGACCCTGGGCTTCGCTCGTCATCGGCTTCGCGAGCGCGGAGTCGCCGCGGACCTGCGGACTCTCGTGCCGGGCGTCCCCACCGAGGTCGGTCCCTTCCGTGTCCACCCGATCCGGGTGGCTCACAGCGTCCTGGACAGCCTGGCCCTCGCCATCGAGACGCCCGCCGGCGTCATCCTCGCAAGCGGCGACTTCAAGATCGACAAGACCGCGCCCGAGGGAGAGCGGACCGATGTCGCGGCCCTCGCGGAATGGGGAGACCGAGGCGTCCTGGCGCTCCTCTCCGACAGCACGGGCGTCGAGCAGCGCGGGCGCACCGGTGGCGAAGACGAGGTCCTCCCCGCTTTCCGCGACGTCTTCGCGCGAACGCGGGGACGCGTCTTCGTCTCGTGCTTCGCGACGTCGATTCCGCGGATCCAGCGCGTGACGGACCTGGTCATGAAGGCGGGCCGACGCGTCGGCTTCCTCGGGCGTCGCATGATCGACAACGCCGAGGTGGCTCTCGACCTGGGCCTCCTCCATATTCCCGAGTCATCCATCGTGGCGCCCGGCTCGATCGGCGAGCACGCCCCGGAACGCATCCTGATCTTCGCCTCGGGGAGCCAGGGAGAGCCGATGTCGGCCCTCTCGATGATCAGCGTCAACGAGCACCGCGACGTGGCTGCGGGACCGGGCGATACCGTGGTGCTTTCGGCCCGGGCGATCCCCGGCAACGAGCGCTCCGTCTCGCGCGTCATCAGCAACCTTTACCGCCGCGGCTGCGACGTCGTGCATCCCGGAACCGCCAAGGTCCACGTGTCGGGACACGGGAGCCAGGA
>JBGPYB010000075.1:0-21991 GCA_041493035.1 Vicinamibacteria bacterium
ACGTGGGACCATGGACATCATCCGACGTTGGGCGATGCTTTTCCACAACGGCAAGCACGGCGCGCCAGATCCTTCGCGTCGCACGCAGAGGACCGAAGCGACGCTCAGGATGACCAGCGAACTCGGGCGACGCTCAGGATGACGCTACTGCAGCTGCCGCGGGATGGTCTCGGCCCACTGCTTCTCGCGAACGAGGGACTCGTTCTCGAGGAGGCGACGGGTGAAGGTGACGTAGAAGCTCTTCTCGTCGGAGCGAACCTCCAGGACCGTCCGCAGCTCGAGACTGCGCCCCGGGTGCTCGGTGACGATGCGGTGCGACTCGTCACCGCGGAAGCGCGAGTCGGCGGGACGCGAGTCGGCCGTCTCGTAGAAGTTGCGTTCGGAGCTGTGGTAGCGGCGCTCACCGATCTCCCAACCGCACTCCCCCTTCCACTCATAGCTCGTCTTCCCCTGGACCATGTCCCGGCGCAGCTCTCGAACTCCCTCGGGCCACTCCTCGCAGTCGAGCTGCTTCGCATCGGGGCGGGCGTCCCGTGGCTCTGGCGGAGCGAAGGAGGGCGCGGGGCGCTTCTCGAACGGGATCGCGGGCAGCTCCACCCAGGACGCCTCGCCCAGATGCAGCGTCGTCGTCATCGCGTAGGGTGTGGGCCAGATCATCGGGAACTGGGCGTTGGTCACGGCCAGGCGGATACGGTGCCCCGGCTTGAAGTTCCATGTGGTGAAGTGCAGGTCGAAACCGAGGTCCACGGCCTGCCCTGGAACGAGAGGCTCCGGGCGCAGCGGATCGGGGTGGCGCGCCGCGTTCAGGAGCGCCGCGGCCACCAGCGAGACCGTGCCGTTCGGCTGCACGTCCTCCACACGCGCGATCCAGTGAGCCACCGGCGCATCGGCCGAGACGCGCAGGTGAACCCGCGGGAAGCCCACGATCTCCATCGGCTCCGTCAGCTCCGGCGAGTCGAACACCAGGCTGCCGGCGTCGTCGGATCGCATGTCCCCCGTCGGCTCTCCCCACCAGAGGCCCGCGGCGATCCCGTATCCCGGAGCGTACGCCAGCTTCTCGACGCTTTCCTTTTCCGCCTTTGAGGCGAGGTCGTGTTGCTCCGTCGGGAAGAACCGCTTCCACGACGTCCGCTTGATGGGCCAGTCTTCGAGGCGCCACTCCCCCGGCGTCGTCTTGCGCCGGTCGTCGGGCGCATGGCCGTCGCGAACGAAGAGGGCGAGGCTCTTCCCGTCGCCGATCTCGTTGGTCTTCCCGCGCAGCCAGTGGTCCCACCACTTCGTCGCTTCGGCGCCCCACTCGTAGTTGGGCCCCGGCTCCCCGTCATTGGGCCACGCGTGGTTCCATGGGCCGATCTCGGCCTTCACCGGGACGGCGGCGTTCTCGAGAATCCGAAGCACGGAATCGCGGTAGCCGTCGAGCAGGCCGCCGATCAGGTAGGCCGGGATCTTCAGCTTCTTGAAGTCGTAGCGCAGCGCGCTCTTGCGCCAGAAGGGGCCGTCGGCCTGATGCTTCACGTAGGTGAAGAACCATGGATACGACTCGAAGCGCTCCTTGAAGTAGGCGTCGTCGAGCCTGTAGTCGGGAGGCTTCGGTAGGCCGTTCTCGTGGTGGATCTGCACGTGGTAGGAGTCGACGTGAAAGGCGCCATCGATGTAGTCGATGCCGTCGTAGTAGAGGTTGTCGGAGGCGTGGACGGCGAGGATGGCTTTGAGCGCCGGAGGCTGTCGCATGGCGACCTGTATGGCATTGAAGCCGCCCCACGAGATCCCCCACATCCCCACGTTGCCGTTCGACCAGGGCTGTGCCGCGAGCTGGCCGATGATCTCGACGGCGTCGTCCAGCTCCTGTTCCGAGTATTCGCGGTCGGGAACCGGCCCTTCGGAGCCGCCGGTGCCGCGGAGGTCCACCTTCACACAGGCGAAGCCGTGCTTCGCGAAGTAGGAGTAGAGGGGATAGTCGCGGATGTAGAACGAGTCGTCCTTGCGGTACGGGAGGAACTCGAAGAGAACAGGGAAACGCTCCCCCTTCGTTCGCGGCCTGGGCTTGAAGTACGTGGCCGCCAGGTGGACGCCGTCCTTCAGCGTCAGCGTTCCGAGGCTTACGTCGACGGCGTAGGCGTCGATCGCCGGTGCCGCCGGCCGCTTGGCCGATCTCTCCGCGCCCGAAAGCACCGAGGCACCGGTAAGGGCGAGGGTGAGAAGGGCGATCGCCCTCAAGCCGTGCCCAGGCGGGAACGGACCGAAACCTCGAGAGTCTCCTCGAGGGCCAGCAGCGCGTCCTGCTCAGCCGACGCCGGTTGGCCCGCAGCGAGAATCGCTTCCCGTTTCTCGGCGCCCGACTCGCGGTCGGCCTCCAGGTACGCGGCGACCACCTCGCCGATCCCTTCCTTCGTTGACGCCATGAGTCGCGAGAGAAAGGAGACGCCGGCGCTGTTGACGAGGTGGTTAACCGCAGCCGTGGCGACGATCTCGCGGCGGAGAGCGTGGCCCTCGAAGTGCTCCGCGAAAACCTGGAGTCGCTTCGGGAAATAGCCGTCGAGAAACGGTCGACCGGCGGCGCTGTCGGGAAACTCGCTCTCCATCACCATCTCGAACGTGAACATCTTCGTATGCCCGAGGAGCAGACAGAGCAGGGGCCGCGGCAACCCTCGCTTCCGCTCAGGGCTAACCAGCAGCTCGTCCCGAGTCGGGATGGCGTCGTCGAGGCGGTTCAGGACCCCGGCCCCCGCCATGTCTTCGATGAGCTGCACGAACTCCTCGTAACGAGCGGCGCTCCGGAGGCCGTCGAGGCTCAAGGCCAAGGCCTGGTTTCGGTTGTCGGCGAGGACGAGGTCGGCCACCTCCTCGGTCATCTCGGCGAGGATGCGGTTGCGCTCTTCCCGCCCCTTCACGGCGCCGCGCTTCACCAGGAGGTCCATGAGGATCTTGATGTTCACCTCATGGTCCGACATGTCGACGCCGCCCGAGTTGTCCACGGCGTCGGTGTTCACGAGACCGCCACGTTGCCAATATTCCAGGCGTCCCTTCTGCGTGAAGCCGAGGTTGCCGCCCTCCCCCACGACACGGGCCCGCAGATCGCGGCCGTCGACGCGCACGCGGTCGTTGGCCCGGTCGCCCACGGCGGCGTCCTCCTCGCTCGAAGCCTTCACGTAGGTGCCGATGCCGCCGTTGTAGAGGAGGTCTATCTGCATCGTCAGGATGCGCCGCACGACCTCTTCGCCCGACGCACTCTCCCCCTCGATGTCCAGGAGTTGGCGCATCTCCGCCGACAACGGGATGGCCTTGGCCGATCGGTCGAAAATGCCGCCGCCGGAGCTGATGAGCGAGGCGTCGTAGTCGCGCCAGCTCGATCGCGGCAGGCGGAAGAGGCGCTCGCGTTCCTTGAACGTCTTCTCGGCCTCGGGGTTCGGATCGATGAAGATGTGGAGGTGGTTGAACGCGGCCACGAGGCGCGTCGCCCGGCTCATGAGGGCGCCGTTGCCGAACACGTCGCCAGCCATGTCCCCGACACCGGCCATGGTGAAGGGCTGGCTCTGGACGTCTAGCCGCAGGTTCTTGAAGTGGTGCTTCACGCACTCCCAGGCGCCGCGGGCCGTGATGCCGACCTTCTTGTGGTCGTACCCGACGCTCCCGCCCGACGCGAAGGCGTCGCCGAGCCAGAAGCCGTACTGCGCCGAGA
Organism: Vicinamibacteria bacterium; assembly: GCA_041493035.1. Lineage (GTDB taxonomy): Bacteria > Acidobacteriota > Vicinamibacteria > Fen-336 > Fen-336 > JBGPYB01. Next base: position 3,680 of record JBGPYB010000075.1, read on the forward strand.
CGCTGTTGGCGGTGTCGGAGAGGTGGGCGGTCCCCTTGTCGGCCGCGACGACGAGATAGGGGTCGTCGGCGTCGTGGCGGACGACCTCGGGCGGATGCAGCGTCTTCCCATCCACGATGTTGTCGGTGACGTCGAGAAGCCCCGAGACGAACTCGCGGTAGCGGTCGATCAGGTAGGCGTCGAGGGCGGGACGCGGCGGCACCTCTCCCTTGAGGACGAAGCCTCCCTTGGAACCGACCGGGACGATGATGGCGTTCTTCACCATCTGGGTCTTCATCAGGCCGAGGACCTCGGTCCGGAAGTCGTCGTGGCGGTCGCTCCAACGAATCCCGCCGCGGGCCACCTTGCCGCCGCGCAGGTGGATCCCCTGTAGCAAGCGCGAGTGGACATAGATCTCGAACATCGGCCGCGGCGACGGCATCCCCTCGACGCGCCGGCTGTCGACCTTGATGGCCACCACCGGCCGCTCGGGGCGCTGGTAGAAGTTCGTCCTGAGCGATGCGTGCACCAGGTTGTCGAGGGCGCGAAGCACTTCGTCCTCGGCCAGACTGCGCACGGCCTCGAGGGCCGCGGCCACGCCTTTCTCGCTCTCAGCGATCGCCTGGGCGCGGTCCCCCGCCGGTTCGGGGTCGAAGCGCGCGGCGAAGGACCGGAAGAGCGCCCGGGCTACGTTGCTGTTGCGGAGCAGGACGCCGTTCACGGTTTCGGCGTTGTAGTGGGTGCGAACCTGAAGAAGGTGATTGCGCAGCGCGCGGAGGACCTCGACCTCGCGCCAGGCAAGGCCTGCCTGCAAGACGAGGCCGCTCAGGGGATCGTCGCTCGCTCGATGCTCGTCGAGGGCCCTGAGCGCCTTCGCGAAGCGCTCACCCCCCGAGAGGAGCGCGGCGATGCGGCCGGGAGGAGCTTCGATGGCGAAGCGGTAGAGGTATCCCTTCCGTCCCTCGGGCAGGGACAGCGTGATCTGCAGCTCCTCGGTGACCGAGAGACCCAGGTTCTGCAAGGTCCGGAGGGTGTCGGTGAGGCCCAGGGGCCGCACCGAGTAGAGCTTGAGGCTGACCGTCTCGCTGGTTCGCGGCACGACCGCGGCGATGAGGCGCCCCTCGAGGGTCTCAAGGTGTGTGAGGTCTCCCGGAACCTCCTCGGGCGGCGTCGACTCGCGATAGATGCCGCTCCGCGTCTCGGAGCGCACGTAGCGCTCGAAAAGGCGCCGTCCTTCGCGCTCGCCGAAGGACGCTTCCAGGATGGCGCCGACGCGGTCCTCCCAGGTGGTGACGAGGCCCCTTGTCAGCCGCCGCACCGCTTCTTCCTCCACGGGATGCTCGAGGAGGTTCGCGTCGAAGTAGTACAGGAGCAGCGTGACGGCGCCGCAATCGGCCGATGTGTGGAAGGAGATGTGCCCGAACTCCTCCGCCAGCGCCCGGCGAAGGTCCTCTTCGATCTTGTACGAGTACCGGAGCCGCGAGAAGGCGATCGAGAGGGCGACGTAGCCCTTGGCCGATCGGCAGTGAACCGCGATCTCGTCGTCCCCCGTCATGTAGACGATGCGGTCGAGGATCTCCTTCAGGCTCTGGACGTCGGCGTAGAACAGCTCGCGCTTGGGGAAGCGGTTGAAGACACCGCGGATCTCACGATAGGCGTGTGAATTGGGAAGCGCGCCGCTGTGGGCCAGGAGCCAGTCCTGCTTCTCCTTGAGGGGCGGGATGTCCGAGGCCTTCTCGGCGAAGGCGCCCTTCGCAAAGCGTCCCACGAGAACCGTGGCCTCGCCCAGGCTTCCGTCCTCGTTCCATTCGCGGATCACGATGTCGTCGATGGGTTCGAGGTGGTAGATCGCCGACGCGTTCTTGCAATAGTCGATGTCGATGATCCGGTCGTCGTCGGGCTCCGGACCGATGTGGGCCTCGACCTCTTCCATGACGCCGGGGAAGACCACGGGCAGCAGGGTGACGTCGGTGAACACGCCCGAGGCGCTTTCGGGAATGCGGTCGGGCAGTCCATCGGCTCCGAGGCGGTAGCGAGCGGTGCCGATGAGGATGTAGTTGTCGTGCAGGAGCCACTCGAGGAAGGCCCGGGCCGACTCCACCTCGCGCGCGTTTCCGCGGCGCGGCCTGAGACGCGGAGCCGTCTCGCGGACGGCGCGGAGCATGTCCTGGAAGTCCTCGACGGCGGTGAACACCGCCTTCAGGACCGAAAAGATCTCGTGCTCGATGCGACGAAGGCGCTCCTTCGACTCGATGCGTTCGATCTGGAAATGGCAGAACGACTCCTTCGACCCTTCTTCCAACGATGGGCCGATCGAGACGATGCGCTCCCATTGCCGGCGAACGCTGAACATCGGGTGAATGCTCGAAAAGACGCGAAGCTCGGCCTTCTGGAAGTAGTTCTTGAGGCTCTCGAAGATGAATGGGGCGTCGAGGGTGTGGGTCTCGACGATGGTCGTCTCGAGGGGAAGGCCGTCCTCGGCCCCCGTGGCGCGGGACTCGGCCTCGTTTGGGTTCCGCGCCCAGACGTGGATGCCGGGAAGCCCTTTGTAAAGCTGGAACGCCCGAGGCATCTCGCGCACGACGAAGCGGAAGTGCTCCTGGATGCGCGCCGCCAGGGTCTCGACGTGCAGGTCCAGGGCGATCCGGTCGGGCATCTCCGCGTAGATCACCGGCGCGAAGGAAAGGAGGAGGTCGCGGTCGTCGGGAGCCGCCGCACGGCTCAGGATCTCCTTGAGCTCCGCGAGGCGCGCGGCCCGCTTCTGAGGATTGGAAGTGATCATCGATTTCAGGGGGCGCCTGTGGGGCGCCGAGAGGGCGATGCTACAACACCGCGGGGCGGGAGCGCCAGCCACGCGCAGCGGCGCTCAATCCCTGCTAGAATCCCGTCAAACCATCGGTGGCACAAGGGATAACGTGAGATTCGAAATCCGCTATGCGACCGGCGCTCAGCACGAGGTCGAGCTGTCCGGGACCGTTGCCGTGCTCGGACGCGACCCATCGTGCGACCTCGTTCTGAACGATCCCAAGTGCTCGAGGCGCCACGCGGTTCTCGAGGCGGGTCCCGATGGGATCGCCGTCCGCGACGCGGGGAGCGCCAACGGGATCTACGTCAACGGCAAGAAGGTCGAGCGAGCGCAGTTGGGCGTCGGGGACACCGTCCGGCTGGGCGAGGTGACCCTCAGGGTCCTTGACGAAGACGTGCCGGGCACGCTGGTGATGGCGCCCGAGGACATGCGCGATCTGAACGGGACGAGGACACCGTATCCCGCGCCGGCACGGGCTCCCAAGCTCGCGCCTGCCGCGCCAGCACCCGCACCCCCACCTCCGCCAGCGCCCGCCCCACCGCCAGTGCCACCGCCGGTCAGGCAGGCGCCGCCTCCTGCCCCCGCAGCGGCCGCACCGCCTCGCCCTCGCCCCGAACCGCCTCGGCCCGCGGCACCGCCTCCGAGGGTCGAGCCCCGTGGCCCGGCGCCCGGGGCGAAACCGGGAGGGACCGGGAAGACGCTCCTCATCATCGGCGGAGTGGGCTGCCTCCTGTTCCTGCTTCTCGTCGTGGCCGGCATCGTGGCCGCCCTCTTGCTGCCCCGGTACCTGCGCTCACGCGTGACAGGGGCGATCGACAACGTCGCCTGCGTAGCGCGGATGCGCGCCGTCGCGGCCGCCGAGGACGGGTTCCATACGGGAACCTGCGGCTCGTACGCCGATCTCGATGGCTTGACCAACCCAGCCGCGGTCATCCCCCACTATCCGGCCTCCGGGCCGGTCTTCCTTGGACCCGAACTGGCGAGCGCCGAAGCCAACGGCTGCCGTTTCGAGCTGACGGTCGAGGAACCCGTGGCGCCGACCGAAGGATGCCCCAAACGTTCCTTCCGCCGATACTCGTACTCGGCGTCGCCGACGAACGGAACGGGGCGCTTTCTGTTGATCGGCAGCGACGGCGTCGTCCGCTTCGCCGAGGGGCGCCCGGCGACGCCCAGCGACCCACCGCTGCAGTAAGCTCTTCTAGACGGGAAGAAACCACAAGAGCACGGCCGGCTATGCGAACTCTCCGGCCGCGGCTGCGAGCGAAGCGGGATTTTCCCCCGCGAAGTCAGGACGACGTGAGGCCGCCAGGGGTGAGCACGAGACGGTAGCTGTGCGTGACCGGGTTGCCGTCTGGATCGACCAGCGGGAAGTAGGTCGACTCGATCGTTGCCGAGTGGACGGCCCACGATCCGCCTTCGCCCCGCCGCTCCCAGTACGCGAGGAGCCGCTCCTGAAACGGCCGCCAGAGGCGATGCACCGAGAGAGGACCGATGTGAGGCAGGACCACGCCGATGTGGGGGAAGAAGTTGTGACGCTCCGCGGTCGTCCAGCCGTTGTGGGCGAAGAGCAGCTCGAAGAGGTTCGGCAGACCGGCTGCGTTGAGAACGGGAGACAGGCGGAGAACGCGCCCCTTCACTGCGACCTCGTCACCGTAGACCCAGGCCTCGGCTACCAGAGCGCCTCCCGGGTCGCGAAACAGCACGTGGTGAGTCGTGAGAGCCTGCTCCTGCGGCGTGCCATCGGGGGGCGTCCAATGCACGAGCCTGGAACCGGTCTCGCCGGTGACGTCGACGAAGAGCACCGGCCGATCCTCCGTCAGGCGCAGGAAGCCGGCCGTCAACAGCGTGGCCACACCCACCGCCACCAACACGACCAGGGCGACGAAGCGCGCGAGCCCGGCGCTGAAGCCACCGATGGGCGCAGGCCGGCGGAACGTGCTGCCGATCAAGATCGGCCCGGCGGCGATGAGAAATCCCAGGGCCAGAGCCAGCAGGCTCCAGCCTGCGAGACGAAGCCAGGGCCAGGAGAGCAACGCGTAGACAGAGGCCACAGCGAAAGCCACGACGCCGAACGTGGCGGCTGCTACCCTCCGGGGGACGCTGGAGCGGTCCGACCGGAGCCGCAGCGCGATGTCGACTACCAGGCCGACGAGCGCTCCCAGGACCACGGCGGCCGCGAAATTCCGCGCCCCGAAAAGGGCTCCGGTGAGGTGCGCCAGCAAGCCGTACACGCTCTCAGACTAACACGCGAGCGTTGACGCCTTGCGGCCAGCGCGGTATAAAATACATTGCTCGTTTTCTCGCTCGGCCCAGAAAGAAATGAACAGACAAGAGGCGCTTTCGCTCTACCGTTCGATGCTTCTCATCCGGCGCTTCGAAGAGCGCTGTGCGCAGCTCTACGTGGAAGGGAAGATCGGCGGCTTTCTCCACCTGTACATCGGCCAGGAGGCCGTCGGTGTGGCGGCCATGAGCCTGCTGCGTCCGGACGATTACTTCGTCACGTCCTACCGCGACCACGGCCTCGCGCTGGCTCGCGGCACCGATGCCCGGCCGCTCCTCGCGGAGCTCTGCGGCAGGGCCACGGGCATCAGCCGCGGCAAAGGCGGCAGCATGCACTTCTACGACGTGCCGCGGGGGAACTTCGGCGGCGACGGGATCGTGGGAGGGCACCTGCCCATGGCGGCCGGTATGGGCTACGGCATACGTCTGCGTGGAACGGAGCAGGTCGTCCTCTGCTTCTTCGGGGACGGCGCCGTGAACGAAGGGGCCTTCCACGAAGCGCTGAACGTCAGCGCTCTCTGGGATCTGCCGGTGGTCTACATCATCGAGAACAACCGCTACGGCATGGGCACCGCACTCGACCGCGCGTCGTCGGTCAAGGACCTGTATCAGCGTGGTTCGGCCTACGGGATGCCGCGGCGAGAGGTCAACGGCATGGACCTGGTCGCCGTACGCGACGTGCTGGGAGAAGCCATCGACCGCGCCCGCAAAGAAAAGCGGCCGACCCTGATCGAGGCCGAGACGTACCGCTACCGGGGCCACTCGATGTCCGACCCGGGCAAGTACCGCACCAGGGAAGAAGTCGAGCAGATGATGCACTCCGACCCCATCCATCTTTTCAGCAAGCGCCTCGTCGAGCAGGAGCGTTTCGCCCAGTCGGAGCTGGATGACCTCGATAAGGAGATCCTGGCCGAGATGGACGCGGCCGTGAAGTTCGCCGAAGAGAGCCCCTTCCCCTCGCCCGAGTCCCTCTACGAAGACGTCTACGTGCGCTCCCCCTACATCCACGTGAACGCCGAGAAGGAGCCTGCTTGGCGCGCTGCCGTGAAGGAGGACCGCGTCCCCGAGGAGTACCCGGCCGCCGTCAAGGTGGGGAGCTAGCCGTGGCCCTGCTGACGATGCGCGAGGCCCTGAACCAGGCCATGAACGAGGAGATGGCCCGCGACCCCGACGTCTTCATCCTGGGTGAAGAAGTGGGCGCTTACCAGGGCGCCTACAAGATCACCCAGGGACTGCTGGCAAAGTACGGCGAGTGGCGCGTCCGCGACACGCCCATCGCCGAGGAGGTCATCGCCGGCATCGCCGTGGGCGCCGCCTTCACCGGCTTCCGCCCCATCGCCGAGATGATGACCTTCAACTTCTCCATCCTGGCCCTCGACCAGATCGTCAACCACGCCGCCAAGTACCGCTACATGTCCGGCGGGCAGATCCGCTGTCCCATGGTGATGCGCGGCCCGTCGGGGGCGGCGGCGCAGGTGGCCGCTCAGCACTCCCAGGCACTCGAGAGCTGGTACGTCCACATCCCCGGCCTGGTGGTGGTGATGCCGTCGACGCCCAAGGACGCGAAAGGCCTGCTGAAGAGTGCCATCCGCGACGACAACCCGGTGATCTTCATGGAGAACGAGGTCCTCTACAACTTCAAGGGCGAGGTCCCCGACGAGGAGTACCACATACCGCTCGGTCTGGGCGACGTGAAGCGCACGGGCAAGGACGTGACGATCGTGGCCTGGAGCCGGTCGGTGACGACGTCGCTCCAGGCCGCGGACCTCCTGGCGAAAGACGGCATCGACGCCGAGGTCGTGGATCCGCGGACGCTCCGTCCGCTGGACGAGGACCTGATCTTCGACTCCGTCCGCAAGACCAACCGCTGCGTGGTGGTGGAGGAGGGATGGCGCTACGCGGGCTTCGGCGCCGAGATCGCGGACCGCGTGCAGCGCGAGTGCTTCGACGACCTTGACGCGCCGGTCGTGCGGGTCACGGCCGCCGACGTCCCGATGCCCTACGCCAAGACGCTGGAGAAGGCCTACCTCCCCCAGCCCGAGAAGGTGGCCGACGCGGTCCACCAGGTCCTCTACCGATGAGCCTCACGAAGGTCGTGCTGGCCAAGCTGTCGCCGACGATGGAAGAGGGAACCATCGTCAAGTGGAACAAGAAGGAAGGCGACGCGATCAAGGTGGGCGACGTCCTGGCCGAGATCGAAACCGACAAGGCCAACATGGAGATGGAGGCCCTGGGGGACGGCATCCTGCGCAAGGTGCTGGTCCCCGCCGGCGGCAAGGCGCCTGTCGGCACCCTGATCGGCGTGATCGCAAGTGCCGACGAGGACATTTCGGCGATGCTCGCGACGGCGGCGGCGGCCGCACAGGCTCCCGCGCCAGCGCCAGCGCCCGCGCCCGTCGTCGCGGCTCCGGCGACTCCCGTTGCCCCGGCCCCACCTCCAGTGGCGCTCGCCCCTCCTGTCCCGGCGTCGAACGACGGCGGCCGAGTGAAGGCGAGCCCGCTGGCACGCTCGATTGCGGCTCACCAGAACATCCCCCTCGCGTCGGTTGCGGGGAGCGGCCCGGGAGGACGGATCGTCAAGCGCGACATCGAGGCCTACGCCTCCGGCGCGCGACCCGCCGCCCGCGTCGCGTCCTTCCCGGCTCCGGCCGAGGCGCGTGCCGCGGCCGCGGCCGCGGCCACGCCCCAGCCGCCTCCCGGCCAGGAAATTCCCCTCAGCAACATGCGGAAGACGATCGCGAAGCGTCTTTCCGAAAGCAAGTTCACGGCGCCCCACTTCTACGTCACCGTCGAGATCGACATGGATGCGGCCGTGGGGCTTCGCGAGCAGCTCCTCCGCGGCGAGAACGTCAAGGTCTCCTTCAACGACCTCGTCGTGAAGGCCTGCGCCCGGGCTCTGACGCGATTCTCCAGCGTCAACGCATCCTGGGCCGGGGACAAGATCGTGACCCACGCCGACGTCCACATCGGCGTCGCGGTGGCGGTTCCCGACGGCCTCATCGTGCCCGTGGTCCGGAATGCCGACCGCAAAGCCGTGATCGACATTTCGCAAGAGGTCAAGGATCTGGCCACGCGAGCCCGAGATCGCAAGCTGCGCCCCGAGGAGTTCATGGGCTCCACCTTCAGCATCTCGAACCTCGGCATGTACGACGTCACCGAGTTCACTGCCATCATCAATCCTCCCGAGAGTGCCATCCTCGCGGTGGGTGCCGTCCGCAGGGTGCCGGTCGTAGTGAACGACCAGCTCGCCGTGGGCCACCGGATGAAAGTGACCTTGAGCGCCGACCATCGCGTGGTGGACGGAGCCCTCGCGGCGCAGTTCCTGGCCGAGGTTCGCCGCCTCCTGGAGAACCCCGTCAGCCTGTTCGTGTAGCCGCGCGACGCTACGGCTGCTGTTGGCGAAGGGCGTATTCGCCGACGATGACCTCGATGCGGGCACGGGCGGCGTCGGGCAGGCCCACGAAGCGCATGCCGAAGCCCGGGGGCAGGCTGTGAACGAGATGCTGCTGGACGGGGTTGATCCACGCCACCTGGCCCCCGATCTCGGTCTCGATCTCGTTCCCGGGAACCTGGAACGTGATGGCTATCTCGGTCCCGACGGCGGGAATTTCGTCCGAGGCGAGATAGGCCCCAAGCACGTTGATGTTGACGATCATCGCGCTTCGCGCATGGCCAAGGGCGAGCAGCGAGCACGTTCGCACGAAGGGGACGCGGAGCAGCCCGCTCGACCGCCGGTCTCGACCGCTCCTTCGATCCGTTGTTACAGCCAATGGTTCTCCTCGACTTCCGCCGGACCGTCAGCGGGATGATACGGTGAATCGGTCGGCGCCGGAGCGACGCGTCACGCGCTCCGCGTCGAGGTGCTCCAGCAGCGGGATGACGAAGCGCCGCGTCAGGCCGGTGAGAGCCTTGAACTCCCCGACGTCCAGACGAGAGCCCGCGGGCCACCGGCGCCTCACTTCGTCCTTCAGGGCATCAAGCGCTCGGGCATCGACCAGCGTCTTCTCGCCGACGCGTCGTAGGGTTCCCTCGGCGACGAGGAGCCGGGCGACGCGCTCGAGCAGCCGAACGTCCTTGCCCATGCGTTCCGCCAAGGGATCGACCTCGATCCCTTGGAGACGAGCCTCTGTCGCGGCCGCCACGAGCGCGTCGCGCGCCGTCTGCTCTTCGGGCTTCAACGTCAGGGTGTGGCGCGCCAGCGCAACGCCCGCCGGGCTGACACGCACCTCCCCGGCTTCGGCCAGGGCACCGAGTGCTCGGTCAAAGGCAACGCCTCCGCCTCGTGACGCCAGGCGCTGCTTCAGCTCCTCGCGCGGAATGGCCGTTCGCAAGGGGTTGTCGGCATGGAACGAGCCGAGAGCGTCGAGGATGCGCCGGGACAGGACCGCCACGGCTTCCCGCGACAGAAGGACGATCGGATCGCGACCCCCGGAGACGATGTCGTCGCGCGCCATGAGCAACGGGGTCAGAACGTCCCACGGCGCGCCGACGCGGGCCGCCAGGGACGCCACGTCGATCCCGCGAACGCCCGCTTCTCTCACGAGCGCCAGGGCCGCCTCCGAGGGATCGTCGGCCGCCAGGGCCGCGACGCGACGCGCGTCCACCGGCTCGGACGATCGGCGCTTGGGCGCAAGCGGATCGAGCACCAGAGCACCTCCGAGCGTCGTGGCGGGCGAATAGGCACGCAGGATCAGGCGATCGCCGCGGGACGCCACGGTGGGCGCTTCGAGCCGGATCTGCGCGACGCCTTCCGTCCCCGCCGCGAGAGCCCGGCCACCGGGAAATCGGATTCGCCCGAGGACCTCGGCGCTGGCCACATGCACCCGAAGGCGGGCCTGATCGCGGAGCGGACGCTCCCCCGCCAACAGCGAGACGCGGACGTCGAGCATCGAGGTCGCGCGCAGCGTTCCGGGATGAGCCAGCACGTCTCCCCTGGCAATGTCGTCAACCTCGAGACCCGCAAGGTTCACGGCCACCCGCGTCCCCGCGGGGGCGAACGGGACGTCTTGGCCGTGGACCTGAAGGCCACGGGCGCGAGAGCGCCGGCCCGACGGAAGGACCTCGACCTCGTCCCCCAACGAGAGACGGCCAGCCACCAGCGTTCCCGTCACGACGGTGCCGAAGCCGCGCAGCGTGAAGACGCGATCCACCGGAAGACGCAGGGCTCCACCCTCCGCGCGGGGCGGCGCCGAGCGGGCCAGCGCGTGAAGAGCCTCCCGCAGCGAATCGAGACCTTGGCCCGTTCGGGCCGAGACTCCCACCACCGCCGCGCCGCCCAAGAAGGAGCCGGCCACCAGCTCCCGGACCTCCGCCTCGGCCAGACCCTTCATCTCCGCATCCACCAGGTCGCATTTGGTGAGCGCCACGACCCCGCGGCGGATCCCCAGGAGGCGGCAGATATGGAAGTGCTCGCGCGTCTGAGGCATTACCGACTCGTCCGCCGCTACGACGAGGATCGCGGCGTCGATGCCGTGGGCTCCGGCCAGCATGTTTCGGACGAAGCGCTCGTGGCCCGGGACGTCGATGAACGAGGCGACAACATCGTCATCCAAGGCGAGATGGGCGAAGCCGAGGTCGATGGTGATCCCCCGCTCTTTCTCCTCCTTGAGTCGGTCCGGGTCGGTCCCCGTCAGCGCGCGAACGAGCGCGCTCTTTCCGTGGTCGATGTGGCCGGCGGTCCCGACGACGAACGAGCGCATGTCCGAAGCATACCAAGGACGCTACCGTACGACGCCGTTTCGTTGCATGATTACGGGCCATGAATCGATCCCTGAGACCCGTCATCCTCGTCGCCGTGATCGCGCTGGAGGCCGCGGCGTGCAACGCCAAACCCCAGGAAGAGCCGCCATCGCCGCCCCTTTCCACGGTCGCCACGCCGGCGCCCACGCCGCCTCCCCTCGAGGGGCAGGATTTTTCGGTCGACGCGAGGCTTCTCTATCGGATCGCGGCCTGCGCTGGGGAGGATCCCCTCCCTGATGGGATCGATGCCGCCGTGGTGAAGACGCACTGCGAGTGGATGCACCCCAAGATCGAGGCTTACCGCAAGCTGTATGTCGGCGTGGCGAAGCCTTATCTCGCCAAGCTACTTCCGGAGGGGCTGCCGAAGACCGTCGTCTACCCCTTCGGCGGTGGCGACCTCATCTCGGCGCTCACGAGCTACCCGGACGCCACCGAGATCACCACGATCTCCCTCGAGCACGGCGGGGATCCGCGGCGGCTCCGGTCGCTCAGCGGCGACGAGCTGGCCAAGAGCCTGGATCTCTTCCGGCGGACCATCAAGCAGCTCCTCACTCTGGATGACAGCGCGAGCGAGGACCTGATGAAGATCCAGCGCGGCGGGATCCCGGGCCAGCTCGCCTTCTTCCTGGTGGGCCTCGCCGTCCACGGCCAGGAGCCCGTCGCACTGCGCTACTTCCGCCTCGAGGCCGACGGAAAGGTCCACTACCTCACCGCCGAAGACATCGCAGCGAGCGAACCCAAGAAGGCGCAGAAGCTGAACACCATCTGGAACGCGCCCGACTTCTCCGAGGCCTTCTCGAACCTCGAGCTGAGGTTCCGTCCGGTGGGAAAGGCCGACGCCACGCCGCAGGTCCACCGCCACATCGCCGCCAACATCGCCAACGTCCCGCTGGCCAAGGACCCGACTTTGCTGCGCCACCTGGAGAGCAAGGGGCACGTCTCGGCCATTGTGAAGGCCGCGAGCTACCTGCTGTGGATGGGGGACTTCTCGACGATCCGGAACTACCTCCTCGCCAACGCGGACTTCATCTTCTCCGACACGACGGGTATCCCGCCTCGCTACGCGACCAAGGCGGGGTTCGTCCAGGAGACTTACGGCAGCTTTGAGGGAACCTTCATACCGGCGTTCCAGGGGCCTGCGTACCAGAAGGAGACGAACGCCTTCGAAGAACTGTGGCGGTCACAGCCCCATCGGGAGATCACGTTCCGGTACGGCTATCCCGACGTGAACCACCGCGGCCACCTGATGGTCACGCGGAGGGCACCGGCCGAAACGCCGAAGCCGTAGGCGCGGACGGCGCCGGTCACGCGGACAAGGCGATCACTTGGGAGGTGTCGTCTCCATCTTCGACTTGCCCAGTAGGAAGTTCAGCATCCCGTTCACGTCCATCGTGGACACGTTCGTGCCGGGAACGAGCCAGATCCTTTTCTGCGAGAGCTGCTTGGAGACCTGGATCTTCACGTAGGCGTCGCCGCCGAGCTTACCCAGCGCCTCGGCCTCCTTGCGCACCCCGTCGGCCTCGGCAGCGGCAGCGGCGATCGTGGCCTTGGCCTCGTTGGTCTTGGTCTGGTAGTACCCGTCGGCGTCGTTGCGGATCTGGCCCCCGTTGCCCAGCGCATCCTCCGTCTGCTTGTTCCACTCGGCGCGCTTGCCCTCCAGCTCGCTCTTCTTCTGGACCTCCATGTTCTTCTGCTGCTCGACAAGGGTCTGGACGTCGGCCTCCGCCTGCTTCTGGGCGTTGATCGCCGCCTGGTAGTCGGTGTCGAATCGGTGCTGTTGGACCTGGAGCATGTCCACGAGTACTCCATAGGGAGCCAACTCCTTGGCCAGCTCTTCCTTGGCCTGGGCTGCGACCCGGTTCTTGACGGTGACCTGGTAGTACTCCTCGCTCGTGATCTCGTTGAAGCTGTCCCGGATCACCGACCGTGAGATGGGCCGCACGAGGCGCTCCTTGATCTCGTCGGCCGACTGGCCCACCTTGCCGATGAGGTAGCCCGCCTTCTTGGGATCCACACGCCACATGACGTTGACGTCGATATAGATGTTGTTGCCGTCCTTGGTCTTGAAGCTGATGTCGTCGGGGACGGGGCGGTCCCCCTCTGCCGGATTGGCGTTCATCAGGAGGTTCTGCTGCGAGATCGGCAGCGTGTTCCAGGCGTTGATGACGGGAAGGAAGAAGTAGATCCCTCCGGGCTCGTAGACCTGCTGCTGCCCCCGCTTCTCGATGACGCCGAAGAGACTCGTCCGCACGCCCACCTCGGTGGAGGTCGTCGCCCCGCACCCGGCGAAGGGAAGAACCAACAACAGGAGACCGGCGGCGTGGCGGCGCGCCATCACTTCTTCTCCGCCGGGGCAGCCGGCGCAGCGCCACCGGGGCTCACGCCGATGAGAGCCCAGGCGCTCCGGACGAAGCTGATGTACTGGTCGGGCGTCATCACGGCGCCTTCGATGTTGTCGAACATCTTCGCCGTCTCAAGGGCCACGACGTATCTCCCGCCCGCCTGAGTCAGCGCGTCGGCCTTGAGCCGCTTTGCCTCGGCCACGGCCACGTTGACCTCCCTGTCGGCTTTCGCCCGCGTCTGGGACGAGTACAGCTCGGCCTCGGCTCGCGTCTTCGCAATCCGAGCCTTCACCTCGGACTCGGCGATCGTGATCGCTGCGTTGCCCTTGGACACGATCTGCTGGAGCTTGGCTTTCTCCTCGTTGACGACGCTCTCCTTGCGGTTCTTCTCGGCGAGCTGGACGGCGACCTTCTTGGCCTCGAGCGACTTTTCGTAGCTCTCGGCGTACCGGAAGCCGCGCAACATCAGCTTCTCGACGTGAAAGCCGCGCTCGGCGAAACGCTGCCGGAGAAGGTCCTCGGCCTCCTTGATAGCCGGAATGCGCACGGCCTCGTCGTAGAAGGACTCGGCGTTCATCTTCCCCAGGGTGGCGAGGGCCCCGTTGCGGAAGGTGTTGATCACGAAGGCGTCCACGTACAGCGAGCCCCAGCCGAAGTCCTTCGCTATTCTCACCGGGTCTTCAATGGAGTAGAGGAGCGTCACATCGGCGGAAACGGAGTAGCCGTCGGAGGTCTGGATGTTCAGAGCGTCGATGGTCCGATGTGTCGACCTGCCTAGAAGGCGGGAGCGACGGTCGAAGTATTGCTCGATGCGGGGGGCAAGGTTCGACCCTCCCTTGCGCAACGCTTCCTCCCGATCGTAGGAAGCCTCGAGAACGTGGATCTCCCGCGGGAACGTATGCATCGTGACTCCGGGCCCCACGAAGTAGAGGCCCGGTCCGTAGACCGTGGGCGCAATGCCGGCGCTGCCGAGCTTCCGCTGCTCGACGCCGCATTCGTTCGGCAGGACCCGAGCGACGCAGGAGCCGTAGAAGAGAAAGACGGAGCCAAACGTGACGAGCGCCAGCAGCGCGGCTCGCCTCAGGGAAGACAGGAGCTGCTGGACGGCTTTGCCGACCGCTGCCACCTGGACCATCAGCGTCCTCCTTGCTTCCGGGCCTCGGCTCGCCGCGCGCCGTTCGCCGCGGCTCCCGTGGAGTCGAGGCCTTCCGAAATGGTCGTCCGCACGACACTCGTCTCACTCGTAAGGAAGGCGAGGTCCACGCGCCAGATCTCGTCATCGGCGTGGGCCACGATCCGGTTCAAATCCGACTGGTAGCGCCGCGTCGACAGGAACCGGCGGATGTTGGGAAAGAACAATCCACAAACAGCGAAGGGAAGGACCCACTCCTTCTCCCAGATCGGGATGAACGGCGCCCACACCGCAAAGACCCCGAGGGCCATGCCCGCCGTGCCCCACCCCAGGCGCTCGAGGCCGTGGAGGGGTTCGGGCACCAGGTAGAAGTCGTTGCGCTCGCGCCGCGTGAACTTTGTCGCGAGCCTCGCGTAGGCGGGGACGACGACCTTGCGCATCAGCTCGTCGACTTTCCCGAACATCTCGCGCTGCGTCGAATCGTTCAGGCCGGCTCCGAAGAGCCGGACGGTCTCGCCGAGACGGGGCTTTTCCTTCTCGTATAGCTCCAGGAAGAAAGCCTGCACCGCCTTCTCGCCGGAGAAAATGGTCTCGTCGGAGACGGCAGCGCGGCAGTTCTCAAAGCTCTGAAGGAGCGAGTCTACAAACCCGTCCAGCATTCGCCGCGGTTGCGGGCTCCCGCCGATGTGTCGAAGGAGCTTCCCGAGCATGGAGGACACGATTCACAGGATTATACGATCGTTGCGCGGGGGCGGTTCCGCCCGGAGCCCTGGACGCGCGCTTACTCCTCTCGGGGCGAGACGCCGAAGACCGTCTCGGCGGTCTTGTGGAGCTTCGCAGCCAGGGCCAGCCGGGCTTCCTTCTCGGACCTCACGATGAAGGAATAGTTCTCGCGCGCGACCTTGATGAGGAAGAGCAACTCGTCACGGTTCAGACTCAGGACGATCCGATTCTGCTTTGGGTCGTAGGCACTCTCCACCAGCTTGTCGCGGAGCTTCAACCGGGCTTGCTGCTCGTCGTCGGTGATGAAGTGGTAGTCCTGCCGGGTGACCTTCTGCAGGAAGGTCAGTTCCTTGGTGGTCAGGTTGAGTGTCACGCTCCGTACTTCAGCCATGATGGGCTCCTCTTTCGGGTGACCGGATTGTAGTGGAACGGCCCCGGCCCGTCACGGGGCGGGCTTCCGTTATACTGGCCGGCTCATGACCACGGAAAGGTCGGTCGTTTCCGTCGAACCGGTCCAAGGCGACGTCAGCAGAGCCGTCAAGCGTGCGTTGGAGGCCGCGGAGTGGACCCGCGCCATACCCGCGGGCGCCGACGTCTCTCTCAAGGTCAACCTTGGCTGGGACCTCTTCATCCCCGGTTCCATCACATCGCCCCTGGTGGCCGAGGCGCTGATTGGGGCGATCCGCGACCATGTCGGGACCATCTTCATGGTCGAGTCGGACCAGGTCCTGGAAGACGTTGAGAAGGCGTTCCACGACAGCGGGATGGCCGAGGTCTGCAAGCGCACGGGCGTCCGCTGGGTGAACATGACCCGCGCCGCGACCGTCCCCCACGACGAAGCGCGGAACAAGGTCCTGAAGCGGATCGACGTCCCGCAGATCCTCAAGGACACGCTCCTCGTCACGGTTCCCGTGATGAAGACCCACGCGAAGACGCGCCTGTCCGGGGCCCTCAAGAACCAGTGGGGGTGCATCGGCAAGATGCGCCACGAGTACCACCTGGTCCTGGACGACGCGCTGGCCGATCTGAACTTCGTCATGCGACCGGCCCTCGCCCTGATGGACGCCACGGTGGCGCTCGAGGGGAACGGGCCGAAGTCGGGGAATCCCGTGATCGCCGATCTCATCCTCTGCTCCCGCGATCCCGTGGCTCTCGACACCGTACAAGCGCAGGTCATGGGACTCGACCCGGCGACCGTTCGGCACCTCGCCACGTGCGCGGCGCGGGGCATCGGCACGGGCGATCCGCGGCAGATCGAGGTGCGGGGCGTCCAGCCCGCCGCGACCCAGGTGCGCTTCCGGCCGGCGGAGCACAACGCCGTCTCCCTCGTCGAGGACCTCCTCCGGAAGTCGTTCCTGAAGAAGCTTTTCTTCAACACGCCGATCTTCGACGTTTGCTTGTTTGGCGCGAAGAGCTACTACCGGCTCTGGACCTGGAGAGCTGGACGGAAGCCGTGGGAAGCGGTCCTCGCCCACCCGCTGTACGGCCCGCAGTGGCGGGGTCTCTCCCGCTTCTCGGAATAGTTCCCCGGCCGGTCACCCCCTTGCTCACTTACGACGCTTTCACCGTGTTCGTGAGGATTCCGAGGCCCTCTACCTCGACCTCGGCGACGTCGCCGTCCTTCATGTAGACGGGGGGGTCGCGCGCGAAGCCGACACCCGGCGGCGTCCCCGTGGCGATCACGTCCCCGGGCTCCAGCGTGATGGAGTCCGACAAGAAGGCGATCAGCTCGGGAACTCGGAAGATGAGCTGCGCTGTAGTCGAGTCCTGGAGCGTCTGGCCGTTCAGTCGGAAGCGGATCCGAAGGGCGTGTGGATCCGGGACCTCGTCGGTGGTCACGATCGCGGGCCCGAGCGGCCCGAAGGTGTCGCAGGACTTGCCGCGCTGCCACTGGCCATCGGCGAACTGGAAGTCCCGTGCGCTCACGTCGTGGAAGTTCGCGTAACCGAGGACGTGGTGGAGGGCCTGCTCAGCCGTCACGTGCTTGGCTCTCCGCCCGATGATCACCGCCATCTCCGCCTCGTAGTCGACCTTGCGGCTCGATCGAGGCAACACGATCGCGTCGCCGGGGCCGATGATAGACGTCGCGAACTTCGAGAAGACGATGGGGCTCTTGGGAATCTCCGCCTTCGCCTCGATGGCGTGATCCCGGTAGTTGAGGCCGATGCAGATGACCTTCGGCGGGCGGGGCACGGGGGCCACGAGGCGGACGTCGGCGAGCGGGACGACGCCCGCGGCGGACTTCCCCGCTTCGGCCTCGGCCACCCGATCACGCGCACGGCCGATCCACGGTCCGTCCAGGTCGAACCACTCGAGGAAGTCCCGGGGGGCATCGTCCAGGGCGGCGCCGAAATCGAGGACGCGCCCTCCCGACAGGAGCGCTCCCGCGCACGGCGTTACACCGTTGCCCGGCTTCTTGTGAACGAAGGCGATGAATCGCATTGGTCTCCCTGGAAATCGACCGGGTGCATTCTAGGGCGTTTCTCTTCGAGCGGGAAAGGCTCCACCGCGAGGCGCATTGTCGTACACTCGCGGGCGCATGGCCCCAGGACCTCATCGGCGCTACAACCCGCTGCTGGACGAATGGGTGCTCTGCTCCCCTCACCGCCTCGAGCGCCCGTGGTTGGGGCAAACCGAAAGCGGTGAAGAGGCGGCGCTCGCTGAATACGACCCCTCCTGCTACCTCTGCCCTGGTAACGAACGAGTTCGGGGCGCGCGTAACCCTCTCTATGCAACAACCTTCGCCTTCGACAACGACTTCCCTGCGCTACTCGTCGGAGCCGGGGACGAAGCGCTGCCGGGAGACGAGCTTCTCCGGGCCGAGACGGCGCGGGGACTCTGCCGGGTCATCTGCTTCTCCCCTCGCCACGACCTGACCCTGGCGCGCATGGACCAGACTGGAATCCGCGACGTGGTCGACGCGTGGGCCGAGGAGACCGCGGTCCTTGGGGCTCGCGATTTCGTGAAATGGGTCCAGCTCTTCGAGAACAAGGGGGCGATCATGGGGTGTAGCAATCCCCATCCCCACTGCCAGGCCTGGGCGACATCGTGGGTCCCGGTTCTCCCGGCCCGCAAACTCGCGGCGCAGCGCGCTTATTTCGAGGCACACGGCCGGGACCTGTTGGGAGACTATCTCGATCGCGAGAGGCGAGAGCAGGAGCGCCTCGTCTGCGCCAACGCCCACTGGACGGCCCTCGTGCCGTTCTGGGCCGTCTGGCCCTTCGAGACCATGCTGATCCCGACGAGGCGGGCCCCGGACCTCGCGTCCCTCGACGCCGACGAGCGGGACGGCCTCGCCGACATCCTGAAGC
>JBGPYB010000180.1:0-8821 GCA_041493035.1 Vicinamibacteria bacterium
AGCGGACTGGCTCGAGGCGTGAGCCGATGGTGTCATGACCGCAAGGATCTGGTGTTGCTCGAAAGGGAGCGGTCTCCCAGCCCCTTCGTCCCCCTGCACGGCCTGAGCTGGGAGCGGTTCCTCGCAGGACTCGGGAAGTCGTGATCCAGCAGCGGGGGCGGCCCCGCCACTGGTTCTTGTTCACGCCAGGAGCGCTCGTGAGACGACTACGCGCTCCCTAAGGCGAGACGATCTCGGCGATAGTGCGGGCCAGGTCGGTCGGGTGGGCCCCCTGGAGGTTGGTGAGGATCGCGACCGCGAGACCGCGGTCGGGTTGCAGGTACAGGATGTTGCTCACGCGCTCCCGATCGCCCATGTGGGAGACCTCGCGCCGCCCCTTCCACTCTTCCAGCTCCCAGCCGAGGCCGTAGCCGAGAACGCGACCCGCGCGGGTCTTCTGCTTCGTCCACATCGCCCCGCGCGTTTCGGGCTTGAGCAGCGTTCCGCTCTCGACGGCGGAGGCCAAGCGCGCCACGTCTGCGGCCGTGGCGATCAGCCCTCCCCCGGGGATCTTGTAGCTTGTATTCGTCGGCGAAGAGTTCCGAAGCTCGCCGTTGGCGATTCGGAAGTACCCCTGGGCGCGGTGGGGGATGAGGACGCCCGCGTCGTCGTCGCGAGTCGCCTCCATCCCGGCGGGGCGGAAGACGTTCTCCCGCAGGTAGTCGAGAAAGCGCACCCCGGAAGCCGCTTCGACCACCGCCCCCAGCAGGCTGTAGCCGTACGTGCTGTAAAGATAGGCCGTTCCCGGCTCGTGGACGAGGGGGTCGTCCTTGAAGACGTCGAGCCCCTCGAGGATGCTCACGTAGCGGCGCGTGGCGTCGAACGCCTCGTTGGGAAGATAGGTGCGAATGCCACCGAGGTGGGCCAGGAGCTGGCGCGACGTGATCGGCCACGGTTTCTCAGGAAAGCCCGGGACGTAGCGGCGAATGGGAGCATCGAGGTCGAGGCGCCCCTTCTCGACGAGCTGCATCGCCGCGATGGCCGTGATGGGCTTCGAGACCGAAGCGAGGCGATACATCGTCTCGGCCGAGGCCGGGACCGCGTTCTCGGCGTCCGCCAGGCCGAAGCCGGCCGTCCACCGGAGTTGCCGATCCACGACGACCGCCACCGATAGACCCGGGATTCGCCTTTCGGCCAGGAAGGCGTTGGCGGCCGACTCGATGGCCTGGACCTGTGCGGCGGGAAGAGGCTGCAAGGCCGCGGGCGCGGCGAGCAGAGCCACGCCCAGCGCGGCAATCATCACACCATCTTCTCCCGGCTTCGCTCGAGGGTATCGCGGAGGACGGTCACCACCTTCTGCTCTTCCTTGTCGGAGAGGCCGAGGATCTCCTTGAGTGCGATCCCGATGTGGGGGATGAACTTCTCGATGTACCCCTTCTTCTTGGCCTCGGCCTCCGCGCGGCGGTTGTGGCGGATGTGCGCGCCGAGCTTGCGGCCGACTTCCATCAGGCCAAGGCGAAGCTCCTTCACGATCTCGGGGTAGTGGGCGATGGCCTCTTTCGATTCGGAAGTGAAGGGGACCCAGACCGAGGCGATGTGGACCATCAGCACCATCGGCCCGCTGGGGAGCGCGCCCTTCGACATCGACATGCCGTACGAGCGCCAGTCGACACTCATCACGGCCTTGCTGATGGCACAAGCGGCCGCCTGATACTGGAGGGGGACCCGGTTCGCGAGGCGGAAGAGATCGATCAACTCGTCGGCGGGTAGGCTTCCCCCGTAGGCGAGACCCACCTCCACCTGAAACGGATTGCCGCGATAGACGGCGGGCGGCCGCGTCACCGCCTCGTAGTAGTCGGCCTCGATCCGCTTCCGGAGGCCCGCCCGGATCGCCTCCTCGCCGATGGGAGAGAGGCAGTTGGTGGGCGGCGCCATGATCTTGACCGACTGGATCGCTTTGTGGAGGCGCTCCACGTCGGCCGGAGAAAGGGCGTGGGGCCGGTTGGTGGGCTTGAGGCGCGCGATCTTCGTGACCTCGGCCACGACCTTGTCGGTGACGCGGGAGAAATCCCCCTTGAGGGCCGCCGAGAGGTTCCGCGCGGGCGTGTCCTGAAGCATCCGCAGAAGCATCCCCAGCTCGACGCCGTACGGGTGAGGCTTGATCTCCTTGGGCTCCTCGGGGAGCTGATGGATGGCGCGAGCGTAGTGGACCGGTTCCTGGTTGGGTGGCGTGTAGAAGATCTCCGCGTGAGGATTGGCCAGAGCGGTCTGCTCGACGTAGTCGTCCACCGAGCGTCGCCCTTTCTTGTAGAGGGCCTCCAGCTCGATCTCGACTTTCGTCCCGTGCTTCACGTCCCACTCGCAGGGTTCTTCTTTCAGGACCAGAGGCTCGTTCTTCTTGGTGTCGACCGTGACCTCGAACAGATGGGCCGGCGCCTTGCTGCTCGTTCGGCTCCGGATCGTGACGGGCTTGCCGGTGGTGAGCTGGCCGTACATGCCGGCCGCGGACACGCCGATACCCTGCTGCCCGCGCTGCTGCTTCAGCGTGTGGAACTTGCTGCCGTAGAGCAACTTTCCGAAGACTCGCGGAATCTGCTTGCGGACGATCCCCGGCCCGTTGTCCTCGACCGAGGTCCGGAAACGGTCCTCCGCGAGCTGCTGGATGCCGATCCGCAGCGTCGGCAGGATGCCGGCTTCGCCGCACGCGTCGAGGGAGTTGTCGACGCACTCGCGGACAGCCGTCAGCAGCGCCTTCTGCGGGTTGTCGAAGCCCAGCAGGTGACGGTTCTTGACGAAGAACTCGGAGACCGAGATCTCCCGCTGCTTCTGGGCCATCGATTCGGCCGTCGCCCGTCGTACGGGCGCGTTCTTGGACGCCGCTTCCGCGACCGGGGCCTCCGGCGCCGGCCCCGCGGCTACCGCGGGAGCCGCGTCCGCCGGCTCTTCGAAGAGCCCGAGCTGTGGCTTCGCGCTCTTGCGACCCTGTTTCAGAGCACCTTTCTTGACTCGATCCAAACGCGCGAGTCTAGCATGCCCCGTTTTGCGGCCGGCTCCTCGCCGGGGCCTGGAGCACGATGGGGCATGGCGGAATCAACCCTAACCTATGGTGGGTACCTGAAGGTTCCGGAACTCCTCTTGCTCCAGGAAAGCCTCTCGTCCCCCCTCCAGCACGACGAGCCCCTCTTCATCGTCATCCATCAGGTCTACGAGCTCTGGTTCAAGCTCGTCCTCCACGAGGTGGACACGGCCATCGGCCACCTCGGCGAGGACAGGGTCGCCGAGGCGACGCGGCTGCTGCGTCGCGTGGTGGAGATCCAGCGTCTTCTGGTGCACCAGGTGCGGATCCTCGAGACGATGCGCCCCCAGGACTTCCTCGGCTTCCGCTACCACTTGAACCCGGCCTCGGGTTCCAGTCGGTTCAGTTCCGGGAAGTGGAGTTCGTCCTCGGCCTGAAGGACCCGGGTGTCCTGGCGCGTCTCCGATCGTCCCCCGAGGAGAAGGCCCGCCTCGAGGCCCTGCTGAAGATCTACGAGGAGCCGGACGCCCACGCGGATCTGAACGCCCTCACCGAGGTCCTCATCGAGATGGACGAGTGCCTGTCCCTGTGGCGGGCCCATCACGTGCAGATGGTGGAGCGGATGATCGGGGCCAAGCGCGGCACGGGGGGAAGCGACGGTGTCGGCTACCTTCAATCGACCCTGCCGAAGCGGACGTTCCCCGACTTGTGGCGTGTCCGCACCCGTATCGGCCTCGAGCCGTAGCACGAAACGGTCATTCTTTTGTTGACACCCGAGCAACGAGTGCGGTAGCCTGGGCGTCACTCGGAACGCCGACCCCTCCTAAAGCATTCCGCCCGTAGGCTTGGTTCGCCCCTCCCCAACCAGGCCTGGGAGGTTTGCCACAATGAAGCCCCGTCTCCGGTTCTCTGCCCTTGTGTGGGCGCTCGGCCTCGTTGCGTCTTCGGCAGCGGCTCAGGTCCCCACGCTGGTCAAGACGATCAACACGACGGGCACGGGCTCGTCGTCTCCCGGCGGCTTTGCCGTCGTGGGGTCGACGACCTTCTTCGCGGCGAACGACGGCATCCACGGCGTCGAGTTGTGGATGACCGACGGGTCGGCGCTCGGGACCGTGATGCTCAAGGACATCCGGCCTGGCAGCGCGGACTCCAACCCGCAGAACCTCCTGAGCGTGGGCGGAACGACTCTCTTCTTCACCGCCGACGACGGCGTCAACGGCGTGGAGCTGTGGAAGAGCGACGGGACACCCGGCGGCACCGTCATGGTCCTGGCCGCAAACGGCGGCATCCGTAACGGCGCCAACAAGGGTTCGGACCCGAGCGGCCTCGTGGAGTACACGCCGGGGCTCGTGCTCTTCGCGGCCAACGACGGTGTCTTTGGGCGGGAGCTGTGGAGAAGCGATGGGACCGACGTGGGGACCACGATGGTCGCGAACATCTACGCGGCGAGCGGGTCCTCGAACCCGACATTCCTCACGAACTTCGGAGGCTTCGTCTACTTTGCGGCGGACTCGGTGAACGTGTCCAACCTATCCATCGGCGTCGAGCTGTGGCGCACCGACGGTACCTCGTTCGGCACGACCCTGGTGGCGGACATCAACCCCGCCGGGAACGGTCGCGTCTCCGACCTCACGGTCGCCGGAGGCCGGCTCTTCTTCGTGGCGAACGACGGGATCAACGGTGTCGAGCTGTGGCAGTACGACGGCGTCAGCGCGAGCATGTTGAAGCCTACCGCGGGAGGCATCCGCTTCGTCGGGGACTCCAACCCGGCCCACCTGACGGCCCTGGGAAGCACCCTGTTCTTCTCGGCCCGAGACGACACGGGGGGACATGGCATCGAGCTGTGGAAGAGCAACGGCACCGACCTGGGCACCATGTTGGTCGCGGACATCAACCCCACGACCGCCAATTCCAACCCCGCGAACCTGACCGCCGTGGGGGGCACGCTCTTCTTCACCGCCGACGACGGCACCCACGGCACCGAGCTGTGGAAGACCGACGGGCTCGCGACCGGAATAGTCCAGGATATCGTTCTCGGAGCGGCCAGCTCCAACCCGCAGTACCTGGTGAACGCGGCCGGCACGCTCTTCTTCTCGGCCGCGGGCCCGGGAGGCGTCGAGCTGTGGAAGAGCACCGGAACCGGGGCGACCCAGATACCGGACATCAACCCCTTCGGCAGCTCGCTTCCCACGGGCCTGACAGCCGCAGGGTCGACGGTCTACTTCTCAGCCGACGACGGCACCCACGGCACCGAGCTGTGGAAGAGCAACGGGACGACGGCAACCCTCGTCGCCGACATCAACGTCACGCGCGACGCGGCCATTTTCGGTGCGGTGCGCATGGGCGAGAACGTATTCTTCTCGGCCAACGACGGCACCTCGGGAGCGGAGCTGTGGAAGAGCGACGGCTCCCTCGCCGGGACGGTCCTCGTCCAGGACATCAACATCACCCCCGCAACGGGAGACTCCTCGTTCCCGTCGAACCTCGCCGTGGTGAGCCTTACCGCAGGGACCGACACCCTCTTCTTCGCCGCGACCGACGGCAGCCACGGCAACGAGCTGTGGAGGAGCGACGGGACCCCTGGCGGCACGACGATGGTCGCGGACATCATCTCCGGCCCCGGATCGTCCGACCCGCACGGCCTCGTGAACGTGAACGGGACCCTCTTCTTCGCTGCGACGAACGCGTCCGGCACGGAGCTGTGGAAGAGCGACGGAACGCCGGGCGGCACGGTGAGGGTCGCGGACATCAGCCCCGGGCCTACCTCTTCGAACCCTCAGTTTCTCACCGACGTGAACGGCACCCTCTACTTCGCCGCGAATGACGGCGTCCACGGCAACGAGCTGTGGAAGAGCGACGGTAGCGCGGTCGGAACCGTGCTCGTCAAGGACATCAAGGCTTTGGGCGGCAGCTCGAACCCCACGTCCCTCACGAACCTCAACGGCACGCTCCTCTTCACGGCCGACGAACCCACCTACGGCAACGACCTATGGAAGAGCGACGGCACGGACCTAGGCACCGTGCCCATCGACATTCGGACCGGGGCGGGCTCGTCCAACCCCTCGAGCCTCACGGTGATGGGAAGCGCTCTCTTCCTCGCGGCGAGCGACGGCAGCACCCAGGCGCTGTGGAAATACGACGCGCTGGGTGGCGCCGTGTCGGTCAAGGGCCTGAGCTCGGCGGCGCAGTCCTTGACGAACGTCAGCGGGACACTCTATTTCCTCGAGGTGAAGACCTCGGGCACCGTGCTGTGGAGGAGCGACGGGACTACGGGCGGAACCGTTGCCCTGACGACATTCAGCGCGACGGTGTCGCCCGCCGCCGGGAACCTCACCGGCGTCTTCGGCACGCTCTACTTCGCGGCCGACGACGGCGTGAACGGCCTGGAGCTGTGGAAGAGCAACGCGATGGGGACCTCCCTGGTGGCGGACATCTTCACAGGGGCCGGCCCTTCGTCGCCCGCGCAGCTCACGACCTTGCCGGGAGGCCTCCTGTTCACCGCCACCGACAGCATCCAGGGTCGCCAGCTCTGGGGCATCGTGACGGCCGACGTGGGCGTCGACCAGATCGCGACCCCCAACCCCGTTGCCCTCGATGGGGTGACGAACGTGACCCTGACCGGCACGGTGACGAACCACGGCCACGTCGCGGCGCCCGGTGTCGTGCTCACCGAGACCCTGTCGTCGGTGAACTTCGTGTCTGGAAGCTGGACCTCGGGCGCCAACTCGGGCTCGTGCGGCGGCTCGCCGGTGAAGTGCGCCGTCGGCACATTGGACCCGGGTGCGGTCGCGACCGTGACACTCACCGTGACCCCGACCCTGGTGGGGTCCTTCCCCGAGAAGGCCGCCGTGGCGACGACAACGACCGACCTGAACCCGACAAATGACTCGGCCACGACGCCGCTGGCCGTATGGCCCCTGATCTCGATCGCCGACGCCTCGGTCGAGGAGGGGAACACCGGCACCCAGAACATGGACTTCGTCGTGACGCTCGCCCACCCGAGCGCCAATACGGTGACCGTCCAGTACGCCACGGCCGATGGCCTCGCGCCCACGGCCGCGACGGCGCCCGCCGACTACACGACCACGACGGGCGCCCTCACGTTCCTGCCCGGCGTGACCGTCGGGCACATCTTCGTGCCCATCGTCGGCGATACGCTCCCGGAACCGAATGAGCAGCTCTTCGTCAACCTGAGCGCGCCCGCCTTCGCGTTCATCTCGCGCGCTCAGGGCATCGGCACGATCAAGGACAACGACAGCTACCAGATCGCCATCGGGGATGCCTTCATCAACGAGGGGGACACCGGGACGTCCAACATGGACTTCACCGTGACGCTGACCGGGGTTCTGACGAACAACACCATCCTCATCGACTACACGACGGGTCCGGGCCTCGTGTCACTGGCGACGGCCGGCACCACGCCGACGCCGCCCGTGGACTACATGACGACCACCGGTACGCTCACGTTCCCGTCGAACCCGGGCGTCAGCACGACGACGCGGACGATCAGCGTGCCGATCGTGGGCGACCTGTGGAACGAAGACAACGAGACGTTCCAGGTGATTCTCTCGATCAATCCCTTGAGCCCCCTGAAGGCCCCCAACGTCATCCTCACCGACAAGTTCGGGCTGGGCACGATCCAGGACACCGACCCGCTCCCCTCGCTCTCGATCAACGACGTGACGGTCACCGAAGGGAACAGCGGCACGACGAACGCCGTGTTCACCGTGACTCTCGACAACCCCTCGGGCCGGACCGTGAGCGTCGCGTACGCAACGGCCGCCGGCACCGCGACTGAAGGGTTGACTGCGGTGGTCCCCACCGACTATCTCAAGCGGAGCGGTTCGCTCACGTTCCCGTCCGGAACGACGAGCCTGACGATCAGCGTCCCCATCGTAGGCGACACCGTCCACGAGGCCGACGAGACGTTCTTCGTGACCCTGACGAGCCCCACTAATGCCCTCATCGCCAAGAATCAGGGAGTGGGCACGATCCAGGACGACGACTTCCAGATCTCGATCGACAACGTGCCGTCGGCGACGGAAGGAGACGTGCCGGGAGTGACCACCGACGCGGTTTTCACCGTCACGCTCGCCGGCACGCTGCGCGCGGCGAACCTCCAGGTCAAGTACGCGACGGCACCGGGCACGGCGACCGGCGGGGCAACGGCCGACGCCCTCAACGCCGACTACGTCTCCCAGACCGGCACGTTGACGTTCACCCCCGGCGGCCCGCTCACACAAACGATCGCTGTGCCCGTGGTGGGGGACACCATCGACGAGGACGACGAGACGTTCTTCGTGAACCTCACGAAGGATCCGCTGAGCCCCGTGCCCGCCGGCAACGTCACCCTCGTGGCACCCGCCCACGGCGTGGGCACCATCACGGACGACGACCCAAAGCCGAACCTCTCAATCAACGACGTTGCGGTGGCGGAGGGGAATAGCGGCACGACGAACGCCACCTTTAACGTGACGCTGGACGCGGCTTCCGGATGGACGGTGACCGTGGCCTGGGCAACGGCGTCCCCCGCGCCGGGGCCGGGAGCGGCGACGGCCGGGACAGTGGCCGCTTCCCCAACCGACTATCTGATCCGAAGTGGCGTCCTTACGTTCGCGCCGACCATCACCAGTCTGCCGGTCAGCGTACCGGTCGTCGGCGACACCAACCACGAGGTGGACGAGACCTTCTTCGTGAACCTGACCAACCCCACGAATGCCGTGATCGCAAAGGCTCAGGGCGTGGGCACAATCCAGGACGACGACTATCAGGTCTCCATCAATGACATGAGCACCCCCGAAGGAGACTCCGGGACGAACCCCCTCC
>JBGPYB010000052.1:0-27493 GCA_041493035.1 Vicinamibacteria bacterium
CCTCCTCGAGCCGGGCGCGACGCCCGAGCAGAACCTCGAGTTCCTCGTGTTCCTGGTCGCGGTCCTCAAGGGAGTCCACAAGCGAGCTGGCGTGATCCGAGCGGGGATCGCCTGCTCCGGCAACGATCACCGTCTGGGTGCCAACGAAGCGCCGCCGGCCATCATCTCGGTCTTCCTGGGCGACCAGCTCACTCGCGTCCTCGACGGAATCGAGAAGGGTGAAACGTCGGGGAAGAACGGACTCCAGAAAATCAGCCTCGGGGTCGCGAACCTTCCCGAGGTGGCGCGGGACCAGACGGATCGCAACCGGACCTCGCCCTTCGCGTTCACCGGCAACAAGTTCGAGTTCCGCGCGGTGCCCTCCTCGGCCGCCATCTCGATCCCCGTCGCCTTCGTGAACGCCGCCGTGACCGAGGCGCTCGATGAGATCGCCGCGGCCCTCTCCTCTCGAATCGGAAAGGGGAAGAGCGTGGCGGAGGCCGCCCTCGAGGTCGTGAAGGAGGCGATCGTCGAAACGAAGGCCGTCCGCTTCGAGGGGAACAACTACGCCGGGGAATGGGTCGACGAGGCCAAGAAGCGCGGCCTTCTGAACCTGAAGAACAGCCCCGAGGCGCTCGCGGAGCTGGTCAAGAAGGACAATCGGGCGTTTCTCGCGAAGACCAAGGTCTTCTCGGAGAGCGAAATCGAGGCCCGCTACCACGTGAAGCTGGAGCGCTACATCAAAGACATCGAAATCGAGGTCGAGGCGCTGCGGGGGATCGTATCGGGCCACGTGCTGCCGGCGGCCTACAAGCAGGCGTCGCTTCTGGCCGGCGCAGGGTCCAGCAAGGCGGCCAAGGGAGCCCTCGAAAAGATCAACGGAGCGATCGACGACCTGACCGCACGCATCGCGGACCTGAACGCCGTGACGGAAAGGGCTGCGTCCGAAGGGCTCGAGAAGAAGGCCAAGCTCTTTGCCGAGCAGGTGTTCCCGGGCATGGCGGCCGTCCGGGAAGTCGCCGACCGCATCGAGGAGTCGGTCTCCGACGAGTTCTGGACGCTGCCGAAGTACAGCGAGATGTTGCTGCTGGTTTGAATTCAGCTCAGGGGGGCGCTACGTCGCGTCCCCCTGAGCCGTGTGGCGGGCGTCCTTGGGCTGCCTGCTCACCCGTCGTCCTCGTGGCCGCCCGCGGCGACCGCAGCCTCGATCGCGGCCTGCTGGCCTTGCGTAAGCTCCACGAAGCGGACGCCGATCCCCGTGCCCGTCAGGCGCGCCACCTCGGCCGCCACCGAGATCTCGCCCGACGGCAGCACGAAGGCCAGCATGAGCCGCACACCCTCCTGGGGCCGCGTGCTGGATTCGATGAAGGCTCCGGTAGCGCTGAGGTCGCGCATGCTCGGACGGATGGGATCGGGCCACGGGCCCTCGCATTCCACCTCACACGAGTACTCGATCCGTCTTGCGCCTCGTCGTTCCATGGGGCCGCACCGGGAGTCTACGCCAAGACACGGCGCGCGCTCCGTTGCGCGGCTGGCCGACGCGTGACATATTGGAGTTTGTGCTTTGATCGAGGCGGTGATCTTCCGTGAATGGTTCCGACTGCCTCAAGACGTTTCGAAGCGCCGACTGGACAACCGCGGCGCAGGTCCGCGGGTTCGTCGAGCAGGTCGAGGGGCTCGAGCCTGCCGATGTCATACAGCTGCTGCAGCACCTGACCAGCCCCGGCATCGCGGCGGCGGCGGGCTACGGCCTCCGCGTTTCCGCCTTCAGGCAGCTCGCTGAGCGCGTCGCGGACAAGGGGCTGTTCGCCCACTACGTCCGGGCCCTGAAGCTCCCCAATTCCGACCTGCGTGCGGCGCTCGCACACCTCCTGCCTGGCGTGAACAGCATTCTCGATCACCCAGCCCTGTGCGCCCTGATCGGTAGCCCCGACGCCTCGCTGCGCGCCACCGTCGCCAGCGTGCTCTGCGAGATCGGCACGAAGACGGCGTTCGACATCCTGTCAGGAATGGTCCACGCGCCGAAGCTTCCGGGGCGGCGCGAGGTCCTGACCGTGCTGGCCAGGATCGGGGAGCACCGCGCCGTGCCCGCGCTCGAGGCGGCGCTCGGCGTGGGCACGCCCGAGGAGAAGGTCTACGCCATCGAGCTTCTCGAGTCGCCCCGCTGCATGGCGCGGGATCCTAACGCCGCCGTTCGGGCCATCGCGAGCGCACTGGCCGATCCCGTCGAGGCCGTTGCGGCCAAAGCACTGGCCGCCCTCGCCGAGATCGCGGGCGAGGAGGAGTACTTCCTTCGCGCCACGCCTTTGTTCGACTCCCCGAGCGTGGAGGTGTGCACTACCGCGGTCTCGGGGCTTCGGCTGTTCCCCTCGGCACGATCGGCGGCCGTGCTCCACCGCAAGCTGCGCGAGGGACCGCAGGTGGTGCGCTTCGCGGCGATCGAGGCCCTCGAGGCGATCGGCACCCTGGACGTGCTCAAGCCGCTCGCGGAAGCGCTCGGCCACTCCCAGATCGTCGTGCGGCTCAAGGCTGCGGAGGCGCTGGCGCGCCTCAGTGTCGCGGGGAAGCTGGATCTGGCGCGGACGGTGGTCTGGCTGTTGCGCAGCCGGGATCCCGAGCTGCGGCGCCTGGCCGTCGAGCTCGCCCAGTCGGTGCAGGACCCCGAGGGCGAGCTGTGGCCCAAGCTGCTCGGCTGCCTGAAGGACGAGGACTGGTGGGTGCGCGAGCGGGTGGCCGACGCCCTGCTCAAGGTGGCGGGGCCCGCGCTCCTGCGGCACGTCGTGCCCTACCTCCGGGACCCCGCCCCGGTCATGCGGCAGTTCGCTGTGGAAGTGCTGATGCGGATGAAGGCCCCGGAGTCGCTGGGCGCCCTGGTCCGAGCCGCCGGGGACGACGACGACTGGTGGGTGCGCGAGCGCGCCATCGACGCGATCGCCGTCCTCAGGGACCCACGGGCGGTCCCCTACCTGGTCGACATCATGGCCAGGAACCCCGAGCTGCAGGTCGCCTGCCTGCAGGCCCTGCAGACGCTGGAGGAGCTCGCGGCGCCCGAGGCGGGGCCCCACGTCGCGGCGCTGCTGGACTCTCCCGATGACGACGTACGCCTGGCAGCGCTGCGCTGCCTCCGTGCCTTCAAGGACCGGCAACACGCTGCGGTCGTGGAGCCCCTGCTCAGGGACGCCTCTCCGGACGTGCGCAGCCTGGCGTGCGACGTGCTCCCCGAGTTGCGTCCCAGCGCCGGCGCTGCGTCGGCGCCGCCGATCGGAACGCTCTCGTTCCTCGACAAGCTGCTCGTCGCCATGGCGCAGAAGGGATGCGACGACCTGATCCTGTCCCCCGGACGCCAGCCCCACGTCACGCGCCTCGGCGTCGTGGGGCCCTTGGCTGCCAATCTGCTGGAAGCGGATCGACTGGCGACCATGCTGCGTGCCCACCTCTCGCCGAAGCACATCCGGGAGCTGGAGGCCCGGCGCGAGGCGGACCTCTCGTACGAGATCAAGGAGCACGGGCTGCGCTTCCGCGTCAACGTGTTCCACCAGCTCGGCGGCCTGGCCGCGGTGTTCCGGATCGTCAAGGGCGCGATCCCGCGCGTGGAGGGACTGGGTCTGCCGCCGGTGGTTGCCACGCTGGCGGGACTCAAGAACGGGCTGGTGCTGGTGGGTGGCCCGACGGGGTCCGGCAAGTCCACCACGCTGGCCGCGCTCATAGACCACATCAACCGCAGCTCGGCTCGGCACATCGTGACCTTCGAGGATCCGATCGAGGTCGTCCACGGCTGCCAACAGAGCCTGATCAACCAGCGGGAGATCCACTCCCACACCAAGGACCTCGTCAAGGCGCTGAGGGGGACGCTGCGCCAGGACCCCGATGTCATGCTGATCGGGGAGATGCGCGACCTGCCCACGATCGCCTTCGCCGTGAGCGCCGCCGAGACGGGACACCTGGTGTTCGGCACCATCCACACCGCCTCCGCCGCGCTCACCGTGGACCGCATCATCAATGCCTTCCCGCCGGGCCAGCACGACCAGGTGCGTTCGCTGGTGGCGGGGAGCCTGAAGGCGGTGGTGTGCCAATACCTGGTGCCCCGGCATGACGGGCCCGGCCGCTGCCTGGCGGCCGAGGTGCTGCTGAACAGTGACGCCGTCGCCAACCTGATTCGCAAGGGCAAGACGTTCCAGATCCCGTCGGTCATCGCCATGTCGCGGGAAGCCGGTATGCAACTCATGGACCTGGATCTGATGCGCCTGCTCAACGAGGGAAAGATCTCTCCCGAGGACGCCTACATGAGGGCCGTGAGCAAGAAGGACTTCGAGGGCTACCTCGGCGCCAGCGAGAGACCCGAGGCCGCTTCCTAAGGCGGGTCATGGCCAAGATCGATTCCTTCCTGCGCGTCGTCGCCGACCAGCAGGCTAGCGATCTGCATTTCCACGCCGGCAAGGTCCCGACGATCCGCTACAACGGCGCGCTGCTGCGCCTGCCGTTCCGGGCACTGTCGGAGGCCGAAGCGCGCCGCTTCATCCTCGAGCTGCTCACGCCGCCGCAACGCGAGGCCTTCGCGCGGGAGAAGCAGCTCGACTTCATGTACGCGCTCCCCGGGGTCGGCCGCTTCCGGGCCAGCGTGTTCGTCCAGAACGACGGCCCCGGGGCGGTGCTGCGCTACGTGCCGGGGCGGATCCCGACTCTGGAGGACCTGGCCTTCCCGCCGGCCGTACAGCGACTCACCCGCCTGGGAAGCGGGCTGGTGCTCGTCACGGGACCCACGGGCTCGGGCAAGAGCACGACGCTCGCGGCCATGGTGAACGATATCAACACCACCTCGAGCCGGCACATCATCACGATCGAGGATCCCATCGAGTACGTTCATGAGCCGGTGAAGAGCATCGTGACGCAACGAGAGGTCGGCACCCACGCCGAGAGCTTTGCCACCGGCCTGCGCGCGGCCTTGCGCGAGGCGCCCCACGTCGTCGTGGTCGGGGAGCTCAGGGACCTTGAGACCACGCAGCTTGCCCTTTCGGCGGCGGAGACAGGCCTCCTGGTGTTCGGAACGCTCCACACGAACTCCGCCGCGAAGGCCGTGGATCGCATCATCGACATGATCCCCGAGGACGGACGCGACGAGGTTCGCGGGCTCCTGTCCATCGTGCTGCGAGCGGTGATCGCACAGCACCTTTGCCTCAGGGCGAGTGGCGAGGGGCGCGTCGCCGCCCTTGAGATCCTGCCCCAGTCGCCCGCGGTCTCGAACCTGATTCGTGAGAACAAGGTTCACCAGATCGAGGCCATGCTGCAGTCCCCGGCCCGTGACGGCTCCGGTGCCCAGGGCCTCGACGCGTCGCTGCTCTGCCACGTCGCGCAGGGGAGTATAACCCTCGAAGAGGCCGTCCACGCGGCCAACTATCCCGAGCAGTTGCGCCGCCAGGCCGCGGGGATGGTGGAGGTCGCCTGATGCCTGGGCCGGAGCGGCCCCCCCGCCAGGCAAGGGGCGCCCCGTTTCCGGACGCGACGGACGCCCTGGAGGAGGCGGCGCGCGCGCTCGCGGCGGAAAGTCGCTTCGCCGAGGCGGGCAGGGTGCTCCTGCCGGCTCTGCAGCTCGGCGTGGAAGAGGCCGCCCGGGTCCCGCCCGGCCAGAGGAGGCTGGCCCGGAAGGCGGCCATCTTCCTGGCGCGGGGGGGTGAGCATCGCCTCGCTGCGCAGCTCTTCCTGGCCATCGGCGATTCCGAGAGGGCCGCCGCCTCTTTCGAGCAGGCCGGCGACAAAGTGGCTGCGGCGCTCGTCGCAGGCAGGGCGCGGGGCGGGATCTCCACGGGCAGCGCCACCGCCGGCGATGAGACTCCCGAGCGGCTGAAGGCCGCCGGCCACGCGGACCTCGCCATCCAGTCCTACGTCGCGCTGGGACGTTTCGCGGACGCGGCGGAGCTTGCGCGGGAGCTCGGACGCCATGCCGAGGCCGCGGCGCTCTTCTTGGATGCCGGGATGCCCTTCGCAGCCGCGACCTGCTACTTCGAGGCCGAGGACCTGGCCCGCTCTCTTGACGCCCTCGTGCGCGTCCCGCGGGGCGACCCGAACTACCGGGTGGCCTGCGTGGAGGCCATAGCGCGGGCCAGGGCGCTCGACGTGGCCAGCCTCGAGCTGGAGAACCTGCTGGGAGAGTTCATCCGCTCCGGACCCCAGGGCGATGAGGAGAACGAGGCGTTCTGCGTCCTCGCGGAGCTGTATCTGGGGAAGAGCTTCACCGACGACGCGCGAGAGGTGCTCGACAAGGCGGTCCGCGCCCGACCGGGAAACCCGCTCGCCGAAGGACTGCTCGCCGAGCTGAACGCCCGGTCGGCGCCGTGGTCGCCTCAGCCGCTCGAGGGGCTCCCCGATCTGCCTCCACGGCCGCCGGCTCCGCGCATCCGGACGCGCCGCATAGAGGCGCCCGTGCCTGAGCTGGCTGCGGCCGCCGGACCTCCCGTCCTGGTTGCGGGGATGACCGTCGCCGGGCGCTACGCGCTCGTCGACGTGATCGGCCGGGGTGGGATGTCGATCGTGTTCCGGGCGGACGACCTCGAGCTGGGGGAGGGCGTCGCGCTCAAATTCCTGTTGCAGGGGCTCTTCGACGGGCTCCACGGTGCCGAGCGCCTCAAGCAGGAGCTCAAGCTCTCGCGTCAGCTCCTTCACCCGAACATCGTCCGGCTCTACGACATCGGTACGTTCCGAGGTGTCTACTACCTCAGCATGGAGCTGCTCTCCGGCAAGGACTTGGCCGAGCTGCTGAAGCGGGGCACGCCCCTGCCGATCCCCACCGCGCTCGACTACTTGATCGACGCGTGCGCCGCCCTACAGGCCGCCCACGACAAGGGGATCGTCCACCGGGACATCAAGCCCTCGAACCTGTTCGTCATCACGTCCGGCAGCGTGAAGATGATGGACTTCGGGATCGCCAAGCTCCACGCCGCGCCCAGCCTGACCTCCTCGAACCTGATCGTCGGCACACCCAGCTACATAGCACCCGAGCAGATCACCGGTTTCAGTGCCGTGACCCCGGCGGCCGACCTCTACTCCCTGGGTGTCGTGGCCTTCGAGATGCTGACGGGGACCCTGCCGTTCTGGCACCCGGACCCGATGCCTCTGCTCAAGATGCATCTGGACGCCCCCGCGCCCCGGCTTCGAGACCGCAACCCGGCTGTTCCGGCCGAGCTGGAGGCGATCGTCCTCAAGTTGCTCGAGAAGAAGCCCGCGCAGCGTCCGGGCTCCCCCCGCGAGGTGGCCGCAGCACTGGAGGCGATCCGACAGCGGGGCTGAGTCCCCGTTTGCAAGTCGCACTGGCATGCCGTAGCTTCCTTCCAGATGGAGGGGAGGTCCTGGACGTTACGATCGCTGATCGACGGCGGGAATCGCGCCTGGATCGTGGCCATCGAGACGCTCCCGTTTCGGGTCGGTCGGCAGCCGGGCCTCGACCTGACCCTGCCGAGCACGTCGGTATCCTCCCAGCATGCGGAGCTCTACGAGGACGGCGGGGAGTTGCGTGTCCGGGATCTGGGCAGCACCAACGGCACCTACGTGAACCGGCGGCGCGTGGCGGACGACGAGTTGCGGCCCGGCGACGTGCTGCACTTCGCCGATTTCGAGTTCCGCCTCGAGGCGACCGGGGCAGCGAACCGCGAGACGACGGCGCTGCTCCGCCTGGCGCTCCCCGAGCAGTTCGTGAAGGGGACCAGAGAGCTGGAAGAGCTGGTTCGCGACAAGCGGGTCACCGCCCACTTCCAGCCCATCGTGGCCCTGAGCGGCGGCGCCGCGGTGGCCCACGAGGCCTTGGGGCGCGGCGAACATCCGGGCCTGCCCGTCGGCCCGGAGGCGCTGCTCCACGTCGCGGAGAGCATCGGCCTCTCCGTGACGTTGAGCCAGCTCTTCCGTGAGCGCGCGATCCAGGTGGCCCAAGGCCAGCCCCGGATTCGCAGCCTGTTCCTCAACACCCACCCGCGGGAGATCGCGCAGCCGGGCCTGACTGAGTCGCTGCAGCGGCTGCGGGAGCTCGCGCCCGAGCTCACGCTTGCCGTCGAGGTCCACGAGTCCGCCATCGTCGGCTCGGAGAGCATCCGCGAGTTCCGCTCGCGCCTCAGGGACATAGACGTCGACCTGGCCTACGACGACTTCGGCGCCGGCCAAGCACGGCTGCTCGAGCTCGCCGAGGTGCCTCCCGAATACCTCAAGTTCGACATCCGATTCGTCAGGGGCATCGACGAGGCGCCGGAGTCGAAACAGCGCTTCGTGCGCTCCCTGGTTTCCGTGGCGCGGGACCTGGGGGCGCACCCGATCGCCGAGGGGGTCGAGACCGCCGCCGAAGCGCAGACCTGCGACGAGCTTGGTTTCGAGCTCGCGCAGGGCTTCTACTTCTCGCACCCGCTGCCGATCGACCGGATCTAGCCGGCGTCGTCGTCATCGAGGGAGTGCTACGCCCGCAAGAGCTGCCAGACAAACCCCGGATTGAGAGCCGTCCCTGCGGGAACGAAGTCGCCGGCGATGCCGACGAGCTGGTCCGCGAGGTCCGGGCGTCGAGCCAGCCGCCTCGCGACGGCGTCCCCCAGGGCGGGCCATCCCACGATCGTCTGCATGAGGCGGTTGACCCGGAACTTGTCACGCGTGGCCTGGTCCCGCGCGCGATCGTACGCTCCGAGGGCCGGCGTCCCACGAGGCTGGAGGGCGCAGTCCGCCGCCGCGGCGGCCATTTCCGCCCCCCGAAGAGCAAGGGTGACCCCTTCGCCGGTGAACGGATCGTAGAACCCCGCCGCGTCGCCGACGAGAAGCGCGCCGGGCGCCGAAACGCGGCGAGCCTCGAGGGCCAGGGGCCCGACGGCCCGAGGCGCCTCGACGAGGCGAGCCCCCTCGAGGCGTTCCGCGATCCGCGGCCACCGTTTCCGGAGCTCGCGGCGATAGAAGCCCTCCAGGTCCCCCGCCGCCGCGCGCAGCAGCGTCGCATCGAGGACGAAGGCCACGTTTCCCAGGTTCGGCGACAGCGGCGCGATGCCGCAGTAGCCGCCACCGCCCACGTGCATCTCTCCGCGCTCCTCGAGCCCCTGCAGCCCTTCCCAGTAGCCGCGCACGGCGAAACGCCGCAGCGTCCGGTGCTCCCGCAGCAGGCCGAGGGCGCGGGCCACAACGCTGCGACGCCCCTCGGCTCCCACGACCAGCCGCGCCCCAATGGTCTCAGGACCACGGCGAGTCTCGCACGTCACGCCGAGGGCCTCGCCGGCGGCGCCCCGAAGGAGGCCCGTCACCCGCGTCTCCTCGCGCACCTCGACACCGGCGTCGCGAGCTGTGGCGAGGAGCGCCGCGTCGAGGCGCTCGCGGCGAACGGCGAACCCCGGCAACGCGATCCGACGGTAGTCTCCCCGGAACGAGGTCCCGTCGGGAGATGTCAGCGCCATCCCTCGGACGGGAAACGGCTGCAGTGCACGGACGCGGGCCGTCGCGCCCAGCTCCTCGAGGAGCCTCCAGGCCTCGGGGGACACGCTCTCGCCGCAGACCTTGTCGCGCGGGAAGCGGGCGGCGTCGGCGAGAACGACGTCGTGGCCTCGTTGCCGCAGGAAGATCGCCGTCGCGGTTCCCGCCGGGCCGCCACCGGCAACGATGATCTCCCGTGTGCGCGTGTCGCTCACGCCGTCCTCTCGGCCACCGCCACGAGGCGGTAGGGAAACGAGCGCCGGATCGTGACCTTGGGCATGCCCGCCTCGGCGAACGCGCCCCGAAGCTCGGCCGGCCGGAATGCGCGCCGGATCGAGAGCAGGCCATCGGCGACGCTCACGGGCGAGCGGAAGAGAAGCGGGAAGGAAACGCGGCCGAAGAGATAGGGGACGAGGGCGCGGTGCAGATCGTTGACGACCAGGGCGCGGCGGGCGAGGGCAAAAAGAGACGCCAGGAGCGGTGCGACCTCCGGCGCGTCGAAGTGGTGGAGAAAGAGCGACGCCGTCACCACGTCGAAAGAACGAGGCTTGAAGGGAAGGCGACGCACGTCTCCCAAGACCCGCTCGATCCCCGACGGCGTCTGTTGCAGATGGACCAGCTTGATGTCGAGCCCCACCGCGAGCAACCGATTGCCGATGTCCGTCCGGAGGAGGTGGGGAAGGTCGGCAGACCCGCAACCGACGTCCAACAGCCTCGGCCGCTCCGGCCCGGACAGAAGCGGAGTCACCGCGCGGCGCAGCGAGCGCCGCCCCCCCAGCCACCTGTTCACGAAGCGCAGGTCGCCGAGGCTTCGAATGGCCTCGTGTTCGGGGACGCCCTCGTCGAGACGCTCCTGCTCGGTGGCCCGGGCGCTCAGGTTCGGCATTCAGCAGAACTCTAGGAGCGCAAACTCCGCGCCGAACCCCGGCCCGAAAGCGCCTAGAAGCCCCTTCTCGCCAGAGCGAACACCGCCCCGCCGGAGCATCTCGTCGAGGACGAAAAGGACCGTCACCGAGCTCATGTTCCCGTGCTCGGCCAGAACCGCTTCCGTCGGAGCGAGGTCGCCCGGGCCGAGCCCGAGGCGCTGCGCCATCACCTCGATGATCTTGCGCCCACCCGGGTGCAGGATCCACCGGCTGATATCTGGGCACGTCAGCCCCCTGGGCTCGAGAAACGCGTCTACGCCCTTCTTGACCTCGCGTTCCACGAAGGGCGCCAACTCCCGGTCCAGGATGATCTGAAGCCCCTGGTTCCGAAGGCGGAACCCCATGAGGTGCGTGGTGCTCGGGAAGAAGAAGCTGTCGGCGTCGACGATCCGCGCCAGCCCCGCGCCGCAGGCACGAGGATGATCCGCACCGACGAGGACCGCAGCCGCTCCTCCGTCACCGAAGATCGCGGACGAAACGACGTTCGTCGCGGATCGGTCCCAGCGCTGAAAGGTCAGGCTCGATAACTCCACGGCCAGCACCAGTGCCGCCCGGTCCGGATGCGCGGCGAGATGGTCGGCTGCCCGCGCAAGGCCCACGACTCCGCCGGCACAGCCGCTTTCGGTGATCGGCAGCCGAACCAGGCGAGGGCCCATGCCGAGTGCGTCCGCCACGTAGGCGTCGAGGGCAGGGATCATGAACCCGGTGCAGGAGACGCTGACGATCAGGCCGACGTCCTTCGGTGCCAGGCCCGCGGCATCGAGGGCCCGCCGCGCCAGATCCACGGCGGCCTCGCGAGCCTTCTCGCCATACCGGTCGTTCTGCATCTCGAAGTCTCCCGGGAAGAAGACCTCTTCGATGGGGACGACGCTGGCCCGCGAGGCGACACCGGCGGCTGCGTAAACGGGCAGTAGCCGCATCGCGTTGGGATCGTCGCTCTCCGCCAGCCACTCGCGGACCCACCGCGTGACGGTCTCCTGGTCGTAGCGGTACGGGGGAACGAAACGCTCGACCGAGAGCACGGTGGCCATCGGCGAGCGGAGGCTCACGCCGGCAGGCCGCTTCTAGAACGGAACGTCGTCGTCAGAGACGTGGAAGTCGTCGGAAGGAGGACCGTCCTTGGGAGGGCCTTCCTTCGGTTCGCTCGGACCGCTGCTGGTCCGTCCGCCGCCCTCGCCTCGGCCGCCCAGAAGGACCAGCCGCGAGTTCGGGCCGCTTACGCGGATCTTGGTCATGTACTTCTTGTTCC
Organism: Vicinamibacteria bacterium; assembly: GCA_041493035.1. Taxonomy (GTDB): domain Bacteria; phylum Acidobacteriota; class Vicinamibacteria; order Fen-336; family Fen-336; genus JBGPYB01. The sequence continues at coordinate 11,575 of JBGPYB010000052.1, forward strand.
CGTCCTTGTCGGTCCACTCGTCATATCGGATGCTTCCCTCAAGGTAGACCTGCTTCCCCTTGGAGCAGTAATCCCGCACAACCTGGGCGGTCTTCCCGAAGACCTCCACCCGATGCCACTCGGTGCGCTCCTGCTTCTGGCCGCTCTTGTCGGTCCAGTTCTCGCTGGTGGCCAGGGAGAAGTTCGCGATCGGCTCGCCCCCCTGGGTGTACCGGATTTCGGGATCCTTGCCGAGGTTCCCGATGAGGACGACTTTGTTCACGCTGGCCATGGTGCCTCCTCTAGGGGTTGAGCTTCTCGCGGGCCTTCCGCCCGGCGTCGGAGTTGGGGTAGTGCTCGGCCACGTATCGGTACTCGATGAGGGCCTGGCTGCGCCGCCCGAGCCGCTCGAGAGCGAGCCCCTTCTTGAATCGGCCGTCAGGGAGCTTGTCGCTCGACGGGAAATCCCGGATCAGGGTGTTCCAGGCCTCGATGGCTTCGGCATACTTCTGCTTGCCGTAAAGGCATTCGCCGATCCAGTACTGCGCGTTGTCCGAGAAGTCGGTGCTCGGATAGGTCCGCAGATACTCCTGGAAGCCCTGAATCGCAACGTCGTAGTTTCCGCGGGCGTAGTCTGCGTAGGCTTGGCTGTACAGCTCCCGCGGCGCCGGCGGTGTTCCCGCCACGGCCGAGCTGGGTGCCGTCGTGGGGGGCTGAGAGCCCGGGGGCAGTGCCCCGCCCGAACCGACGGGCGCGGCGCCGAAGCTGGGAATCGGCGCCGCGGCGGCGCCCGCTCCGGACTGGAGCCGTTCGTTCAGCTCGCCGAGGCGCTCGCTCATTTCTTTCAAGCTGAGCTGCATCTGCTCGTCCTGCACACGGCGGTCCTGCATCGCCTTCTGATACGCAGCGGTCTGTGCGGCGAGCTGCTCGTTGAGCCTCTTCAGCTCCTTCTGGTTGTCTTCGGCCAGCCTCTGAAGGTCGCTGACCTGGGTCTGGAGAGTCGAGACCTGGACCTGGAGATGCTCCAGCTCTCGACTGGCGGCTCCGGCGTGGCTTGCGAAGGCAACGAGGAACAGCGCGGCGGTGGGGAGTCGACGATTCACGGGGACCTCCGGGCAGACATGCGCCGTAAAGGCGTCATCATATAACGCGAGGCGGCGGGCCTGGGTCCTATTGCAGCACGGCGAAGTGGGCCCGCCGGTTTCGCGCGTGGGCTTCTTCCGTGTGTCCCGTCTCGAGGGGGCGCTCCTTGCCGTACGAGACCGACGCGAGACGGCTCGCGGGAACACCGCGGCTCACCAGATAGTCCCGGGCGACCTGAGCGCGCCGATCCCCCAGGGCCAGGTTGTAGTCGACCGTCCCGCGCTCGTCGCAGTGCCCTTCCACGCGCACGTGGATGGTGGGATGGGCCTGGATCCACTGGGCGTGCCGGTCCATTGTGGCCTTGGCCTCGTCGCTGAGCGCCGTTTCGTCGTAGGCGAAGCGAACATCGGCCAGGGGTCCTCCTTCGCCGTTCGCGTCCGAGAGCATGTCGCGGCCCACGGCGCCCGAGCCGTTCAGGGCGCGGAGATCGTCGCCGTTGGCGTTGGCGTCGAGGGGAGCCGTAGTGGGCCGTGGAGTCGCCGCTGGGCGGGCCGTCGTCACGGCCGGCGGCCGCTTGTGGCCGCAGCCGGCGAGGGCCACGAGAGCGAGAACCACGGGTAGAGCGAGCTTCGATCGTGTCATCATGCCTCCGAATCGCGTCACGGGCCCCAATCAGGCTGGGAGTTGTTCCCCGGACCGGTGGCGAGGGTCTGGACCTCGGCTCCCATCCGATCCGATATCGTGATCTGCCAGTTCTGCCCCCGGCTGCAGCCGAACACCAGATGGCGGCCGTTGGGGGCCCAGGAAGGATACTCACAGCTCCCGCGCCCCTGGGTGATCTGTCGCACCTGCCGGGTGGCAAGGTCCACGACTGCCACCTCGAAGCCGGCGTCGAGGCGCGAGGTGTACGCGATCTCGCTGAACTGCTTCGAGGGGTTCCACGCAGGCGCATCGTTGTAGTTGCCGACGGTGCTGAGACGGCGGACGTTCAGTCCTTCCGTGTCCATCAGCCAGATCTGCGGCGATCCGCTGCGGTTCGATGTGAAGGCGATCTCCTGGCCGGTGGGGCTCCAGCAGGGAGCGGTGTCGGAGCCCGGGCTGCTCGTGAGCCGCCGCGCTTCCGTGCCGTCGGCGTTCGCGACCCAGATCTCCATGTTGCCGCTCTTGTTGCTGGCGTAGGCAAGGCGCTTGCCGTCGGGGCTCCAGGAGGGCGCAAAGGCCTGGCCCGCCTTTCCGGCCGTCAGGTTGGCGCTCTTCCCTTCGAAGATGGATGCGATGAAGACCTCCGGCGAGCCCGTGCGGTACGACACGTAGGCCAGCGACCGGCCGTCGGAGCTCCAGGCCGGCAGGATGTTCAGCGACCTGTTCACCGTCACCTGGCGCGGGTTGAAGCCGTCGTAGTCGACGATGTACAGCTCCTTCGACCGCTTCTCCTTGGTGGCATCCCGATCCGAGGTGAAGGCGATCTTGGTGCGCGCCACGCCGCGGTTCTGCGTGAGCGCCACGATGTCGTCGGAGGCCTGATGGGCGATGATCCGCGGGTTGTCGGCCTTGGCGGAGTAGCTCTTGCGCAGCGGGTTCTGCCCGGAGTCGACGAAGTAGACCTTCGTTTCGACCACGACGTCCCCGCCCGTCGCTTCGGCCCGCGTGACGACGAGAACCTTCGCGCCGATGGACTTCCAGTCCTCGAAGTTGGGGGAATCGGGGTTCATGGGCGGAATCGCCGCGAAGAGGCTCTCCGGGACGAACTGGAAGAAGCCCTCGAACTTGAGGTCCGCCCGAAGGACTTGGGTGACCACCCGGCACGCGTCGCGGCTCGCGTCGTCCCCTCTCTTGGGAATGCAGTCGGGAATCGCCATCCGTTGGTCGCCGCCTCCGATGACGATCTCGGCCGGAGCGCCGGGCGTCGTCGGCTGTTGGGCCGAGCCCACACGCGTCCACGCCAGCGCCGTCGCCGCGATCGCGGCCAGCGTCAGCGTGAACCTACGACGTCGGCTTGAAGAGGGCCTGGATGGGATATCGATCTGCATAGTTTGGGGGGAGCGCCCTAAAAGGAGCTGCCGACTCGATCGCGCGCCACGCGGCCATGTCTACCGCAGAGACGCCGCTCGTCTGAACAATGCCGATGTCGGTCACGGATCCATCGGCAAGAATGGTGAACTTCATGGTCACGGACGGAGAGCCTGAGGCCCGCATCTGCTGCGCCCAGAGCATCCAGATCTTCCGCTGCACGCCGGCCAGATACCAGTCGCCCCCGACGTCGGTGCCACCCGGGACGCCGGGACCCGCCGGCGCGAACTCCAGGCCCGGTGTTTGCGTCGATGTCCCGGTTCCGCCCGCTGTTCCGCCGGAACGGGGCTCCGGGCTTTTTTCGGGCTTCGTTTTCGTCTTCTTCGCGTCGGGCTCGGGCAGGCCCTTGCGCTTTTCTTCCTTCGGTGGCTTCTGGACTTTGGGTGGAGGCTCGACTTTGGGCGGTGTGACGTCCGGCTTCGCCGGCTCCAGTTGCGGCGACGCGGGTGCCGGCTCCTGAGCGGTGAGGGAGCCTTGCCCTCCCCTCGGAAGCGGGACCATGAACCCCGACTGCACCTGGAGGATCGGCTCGTGAGGGCCGAAGAGCGCAAAGAGAATCGTCCCGCCCAAGAGCAACGCGTGCCCCCCGACCGAGAGGATCAGACCTCCAGGAAGTCCCTGGTCCATCTCCTCGCGCTCGATGATCACGCGGTCGACGGCGTCGTTCATTTCGCGGCCTTCTCCTGGGGGAGAGAGTAGGCAAAGCCGATTTGGTCGACCCCCGCGTGCTTCATCTTGTCCACGACCTCGATGACCTTGCCGTATCGGAGGTTCTCGTCCGCGCGGAGGTAGACGACCTTGGACATCCTCCCCTCCATCATCCCATGGAGCGTGTCCTGGAGGAGAACCATCGCGACCGGCTTGTCCGCCACGTACACGCGCCCGTCGGCTTTGATCGAGACCGTGATGCGCTCCTCCGGCTCGACCTGGGGCTGGTCCGCCACCGGAAGGGACACGTCGATCCCGCGGCTCATCATCGGCGTCGTCACCATGAAGACGAGCAGCAGCACGAGGACGACGTCGACGAGCGGCGTGACGTTGATGTCGCTCAAAGCGGCCGACGTCCGCCGGCCACGGAGTCCGCGGTAGGTGGCTGCCGCGCTCCCGCCGCCGCGCTCCTGCCCTCCGGCCTGCATCCTAGGTGAAGTTACGCTCGACGATGTTCAGGAATTCCAGGGCGAAGTCATCCATCATCGACGCCAGGACCTTGATCCGGCTGTTGAAGTAGTTGAAGAAGACCGCAGCAGGAATGGCCGCCGCGAGACCCGCCGCGGTGGTGATCAGGGCCTCGGAGATCCCCGGCGCCACGACGGCGAGGTTGGCCGAGCCCATGCGACCGATGTCGCCGAACGCCGTCATGATTCCCCAGACCGTGCCGAACAAGCCCACGAACGGGCTGACGCTCGCGGTGGTCGCCAGGAAGCTGACGCGGCGTTCGAGGCGTGTCCCTTCTACTGTGGCAGCCCGGGCCAGAGAGCGCGAGAGGGACTCGAGGCTCTTGACGGTGGGCTTGGCGGCGCTACTCGCTGCCGCCGAGCCGCCCCCCCCGCGGACCTGCTGATTCACCTCGAGGTATCCCGCTTGGAAGACGCCGACGAGCGGGCTCGCCTTGAGCTGCCCGCACACCTGGTTGACCTCGGAGAACTTGCTGCTTCTGCGGAAGACCTGAAGGAAAGTCCGGGACTGACCGTAGGCGCTGTGAAGGACGAGGCCCTTATAAACGATAATGGCCCACGAAACGACTGAAAAGACGATCAGGAGCAGGAGGACGCCGCGGGCCACAGGCCCTGTATGGCCGACCCAACCGCCGAGACCCCCCGAGAACGCAGCGCTCTGGCCGAGGATCAGGAGGGAAGGCGAAAGCAACAGACACCTCTCTAAATAGCGCTACCGCCTGAGGATGCCACAATCGGTTGTGGCTGTCAACGACGGAGATCGACCGGTCCCAGGACCGCGTCTCGTTGATGTATCGTGATTTACAGCCGCGGCGAGGCTGTGTTATTCTCCGTCGCGGGCGAACGCTCGATGATTAAGCTCCTTAGAATCAACAATATCGCTCTGATCGCGGCGAGCGAGCTTGAATTCGGCCCTGGGCTCAACCTCTTGACGGGGGAAACCGGAGCCGGCAAGTCGATCCTGATCGATGCGCTGGGCCTCCTTCTCGGGGACCGGGCCTCCGCCGACCTCATTCGGACTGGGGAATCCCAGGCCGTGGTCGAGGGGATGGTGGAGAGCCGAGAAGGGGCGGAGCTTCTGGAGCTTCATGGGCTGCCGCGAGAGGGCGATGAGATCGTCCTGCGGAGGGAGGTCAACACCTCGGGCAAGGGGAAGGCGACGGTCAACGGGGCCCTCGTCCCATTGGCGCTCTTCCGCGAGCTGGGAGAGCGCCTGGTAGCGGTCCACGGCCAGCACGAGCCGCAGGGACTCCTCGATCCCGACACGCACCTCGCGGTCGTCGACGCTCACGCCGGGTTGGCTCAGGACACCGCCGCCCTCCGCGAGCCCTTCCGGCTCCTCCGGGAGGTTCAGGCCGCCCTGGACGCTCTGCGCCTCGGAGCGCGCGAGTCCGAGCGGCGCCGCGAGATGCTGGAGTTCCAGGCGGCCGAGATCGAGAAGGCCGACCTTTCCTCGGGAGAGGAGGAGGCGCTGCGCCAAGAAAAGGTGGTCCAGGCGAACGCTGGGCGCTTGGCAACCCTCTCACAGGAGGCTTACGCCGGGCTCTTCGAGGACGAGGGGGCGGTTCTGACTCGTCTGGGTACGATCTACCGGCGCGTCGAGGAGCTTGCGGCCATCGATCCGCGCTTCCTGCCCTTCGCGGAAGCCCGAAAGGCAATCGCCGCTCAGCTCGAGGATCTGGCGCTGTTCCTTCGAGACTACGCAGAGGGGCTCCAGGTGAGCCCCGGCCGCCTGGACGAGATCGAGTCACGCCTGGCGCTGATCGACCGCCTGAAGAGAAAGTACGGGGCGACGGTGGACGAGATCCTCGCCTTCGGCGAACGCTGCCGCCGGGAGCTTCAGGCGGACGGGTCCCTGGAAGAGCGCGAGAAGGATCTGGAGACCGAGCGCGCCCGGGCGGCCGAGGCCTATCTCGAGAAAGCTCGGGCACTCTCCGAGAGGCGGAGAAAGGAGGCGCCTCCATTCGAGCGCAAGGTCGAAGCCGAGCTGGCCCTTCTGGCCATGGAACGAACGCGTTTCCAGGTGCGCTTCGAACCCGAGGTCGTCTCAACCGACAGCTCCACCTGGACGGAGCGCGGCCTGGAGCGAGCCGAGTTCCTTCTGTCCCCGAACCCCGGCGAAGAGCTGCGCCCGTTGGCGCGAATCGCCTCCGGTGGCGAGCTCTCGCGCATCCTCCTGGCCCTGGAGTCGGTCGCGAACCTCGGCGCCTCGGGAAAGACGCTCGTGTTCGACGAGGTGGACGCCGGGATCGGTGGCCGAGTAGCCGAGGTCGTGGGCCGAAAGCTCAGGGCAATTGCGTCGCACCAGCAGGTCCTCTGTGTCACCCACCTGCATCAGATCGCCTCGCTGGCTGAGACGCACCATGCGGTCGAGAAGCGGGTGGACCGGGGGCGAACCCGCGCCGAGGTCCGGCTCTTGTCGTCCGAGGACCGCGTCGACGAGATCGCACGGATGCTGGGCGGCGAAACGATCACGGAGACGACGCGTCGCCACGCGCGTGAGATGATCAAGCAGGGCCTGCGCCCCTGAGGCGGACCATTCGATGACGGAAGAGAAAAAGCGCTTTCACATTCAGACGTTCGGCTGTCAGATGAACGTGAACGACTCGGAGAAGGTGGCTGGCCTTCTCCTGGCCGAAGGCCACGAGCGTGCCACCGGCACTGCCGACGCCGACTTCGTTTTCATCAACACCTGCGCGGTCCGCGAGAGAGCGGCCGAGAAGCTGTTCCACGCCTTGGGCCGTATCAAGCGCGTCCAGCGACAACGTCCGGAGCTGATGGTCGGCGTGGGAGGCTGCGTGGCACAGCTCCAGGGCGCCGAGATTCAGGCGCGCGCCGGGAACGTGGACATCCTCGTCGGCACTCACAACTTCACGCGCGTTCCCGAGCTGCTGAGATCCGCTCGCACGACGCCAGGACCGCAGGTCGACCTGGACCGCGGCGCGGACTCCTTCGGCGTCCCGGCTGCGAACGTCGACCATTCGAGCTCGGTCCGCGCGTACGTCACGGCGATGGAGGGGTGCAATCACGTCTGTAGCTTCTGCGTGGTGCCTCGAACCCGTGGCCCCGAGGTGTGCAGGAGCCCGGAGGAGATCGTCGCGGAAGTTCGCGCCATCGTGGACCGGGGCATCCCGGAGGTCATGCTCCTGGGCCAGACGGTCAACGCCTACAGCCACGGGAAGGCCGACTTCGCCCGCCTTCTGGAGCGAGTCCACGACATGCAAGGGCTCCGGCGGCTCCGGTTCACGACCTCCCATCCAAGCCACGTCGGGCGGCCCCTCGCGAGAGCGCTGAGGGACCTGCCGAAGCTCTGTCCCTACCTGCATCTTCCCGTGCAGTCCGGGTCGGACCGTATCCTGGCGGAGATGCGACGGGGGTACACGGCGGCGGAGTATCGCGACATCCTGGGGCTTCTGCGGGACCACGTCCCCGACTTGGCTCTTTCGAGCGACATCATCGTGGGCTATCCGGGCGAAACCGAAGACGATTTCCAGGCCACGGTTTCTCTGGTAGACGAGATCGGGTTCGAGGGGCTCTTCGTCTTCGCCTATTCTCCGCGCCCCGGCACTACGGCCGTGCGTGGGAAGGACGACGTGCCCGACGACGAGAAGCTCCGGCGGCTGAAGCTCCTGAACGCCCATCAACAACGGAGGCAGGCCGCCCGCAACGCCCGGCGCATGGGGGAGCGGGACGAGGTCCTCGTCGAAACCGTGGGCGAGGATCGCCGCCTGTCGGGACGCACGCCCCATTTCCGCATCGTCCACTTCGATGGCCCGGAAACGCTCGTGGGGAAGAGCGTTCGGGTGGAGATCACGGGCTCGGGCGCCAACGCCCTGCTGGGCCGCGTCCTCCCAAACGATTCATTGACAGAGGCTTCCGGCCTCTCTATATTGTGATGTCCGCGGAGGCGGCATGCAGATCGAGATGACCATCAAGGGGTTGATGATCGACCCCATCACCAACATGCCGATCATCGTCCTCCGCGACCAGGAGGGACAGCGGATCCTTCCCATCTGGGTGGGCGTCTTCGAAGCCAACGCCATCGCGCTGCAGATCGAAAACGTCGAAACGCCTCGGCCGATGACCCATGATCTGCTGAAGAACGTCATCAATGATTTGAAGGCGAGCGTCGAGCGGATCGTGGTCTGCGGGCTCAAGGAGAACACCTTTTACGCCACGATCGAGCTGCGCGCCTCCGGCGAGAGCGTGACGATCGACGCCCGGCCTTCGGACGCCATCGCGCTGGCTCTCCGGACTCGATCTCCGATCTTCGTCGAGGAAGACGTCATCCAGGACGCCAAGGGGATCGAGGCCGGCAAGGAATCCCACGACGTGGGCCGGCTTCGGAAGTGGCTCGAAGGACTCTCCGACGAAGAACTGGGCAAGTACAAGATGTAACCGCCGTCACCCCCGGTCCCGTCGCTCATCGTTTGCTCTTGACCCTGCCGACGCGGATTGCCTAAGATGCCCTCGCTTCCCATGTCCTTCCCCCGGGTGTCGCCTTGATCGTCATCGCCATCGCAAATCAAAAGGGCGGCGTGGGAAAGACCACGACCGCCATCAACCTCGCCGCGGCTCTGGCCATGCGCGGACGGGCGACCCTGCTCGTGGATCTCGACCCGCAGGGCAACTCCTCCATGACGTATCTGGACGTCCGCTCTCTGAGCCGCTCGATGTACGACGTCCTCGGCGAGGGCGTCCCTCTGACCGAGATCATCACTCCTTCCGCGGTGCCGAATCTCGACCTCGCGCCGTCTCGCATCTCGCTGGCCAAGCTCGAGGCGAAGCTCGTCGGGGAGATTGACGGCCATTTCAAGCTGAAGGACTCCATCGAGAGCGTCCGAGAGCGATACGAATTCGTCATCGTTGACACGCCGCCGGCACTCGGGCTCATCACCGTCAACGCTTTGGTCGCCGCCACGCATCTCCTGGTGCCCGTTCAGTCCAGCTACTTCGCGCTCGAGGGAACGGACGATTTGCTCGAGACCGTGGAAAAAATCCGGTCGCGACCGAATCCCAATCTGAAGCTTCTCGGCGCCGTCATAACGCTTCACGACAAGCGGACGACGCTCTCGCGAGACGTGCAGAAGGCCATCGGCGGTGTCTTCGGAGACCGGGTCTTCCAGACGACCATCAGCAAGAGCATCCGCCTTGAAGAGAGCCCGGCGCACCGAGAATCGATCTTCACTTTTGCGCCGCAATCGACCGGCGCCTACGAGTACTACCGCCTCTGCGAGGAGGTGATCGAACGTGTCTAACATTCGCCGGATGGGGCTTCCCGACGCGCTCCGCATGCGTCATGACTCGCACTTCGTCGACCAGCTCGGTCGGCCGGGCGGCACGCCCGTGGGACGCCTCGTTCCGATCGAAGACATTGAGCCCAATCCCCGCCAACCCCGGCAAACGCTGGGGGACCTCTCGGAGCTGACCGCGTCGATCCGGGAGAAGGGAATTCTGGAGCCGATCCTGGTGCGACCCCTGGGTAGCCGCTTCCAGATCATCGCGGGCGAGCGCCGGTTTCGGGCGGCGACGGAGGCTGGACTCGCCGAGATCCCTTGCGTGGTCCGCGAGACCTCAGACGCCGAGACCATGGAGATTGCTCTCATCGAGAACCTCCAGCGCAAGGACTTGAGCGCCTTCGAAGAGGCGGACGGCCTCAAGACGCTGGCCGAGACCTACGGCTATACGCACGAAAAGATGGCCCAGAAGATCGGCAAGAGCCGCAGCTCGCTGACCGAGACGCTTTCTCTCACCGCCATGCCGGCCCAAGTTCGTGAACTTTGTCGGCTGGCCGACATTTCCTCTAAGTCATTACTTCTACAGATTGTTAGGCAGTCCGATCCCAAGAAGATGGTCGCTCTCATCCAACAGCTCCAGCGCGAGGGGGCCACGCGCCAGACAGCCCGGCGGCTCGCCAAGGAAGTCAGGGCCCATACGCCGGCCAAGGGCCGTCCGCAGAACTACACTTTCCGCTATCAGCCGAAGGAAAAGTCGTTCACCCTGGCTTTGCAGTTCCGGAAGAGCCAGGTCCCGCGAGACGAGATCGTCCGAGCGCTCCAGACGATTATCGAAGACCTCACCCGCGAAGACTCCTGACGTCCGGCTATTCGAAGTTGAGAGACTGGATGGGGTCCATCCGCGCCGCCTTGAGGGCGGGGTACAAAGACCCGAGCAGGCCTCCCGCGAGGCCCAGCCCAGCGGCAATGGCGGCCCACCCGCGCGAGAGCTGAACCATCACCGTCGGGAAGATCGACGGCAGGTACCAGGCTCCCACAACCGCGAGAGCCATTCCCGCCGCCACTCCCGCAAGGCAGATCAGGAAGCTCTCGGCGATGACGAGCTGAACGACCTTCGCCTGCCCAGCGCCGATGGCCCTCAAGATCCCAATTTCCCGAGTGCGTTCAATGATCGACGTGTACATCGCCAGGAGGACGACCAAGAAGGAGATGACCACAGCCATTCCGGTCAACGCTTCCTTGAACTGTTTGAGGCCAACTGCGTTCTCCTGCATGACTTTTGAGACCTGTGCCATGGGAGTGATCTTGTATCCCTGGAACTTCCGCTGGAGCGCCTCGGCCAGTTCATCGGCGCGGCCCGCGGCCACTCCCTTGACGAGGAAGAAGGACGCTCTCTCCGGGGTCCCGATGGCATCCTGGACGTCCTGGATCCGAGCGTACAATCGCCCGCCGGCACCGGCGCGGCATATCCCCGCCACACGGAAATCCCTGTTCAGCATCGGGAGCACGTCGCCCACTTTGATCCCCGTCGCGTGGGCCAGGATGGTGTCCATGACGAGGTCGCCCGTTTCGCGCAGAGGCGTGCCGTCCACGATGTCCAGCCCCCCCGAGATCGTGGCGAAAGACTCCGGGTCCACGGCCCAGAGATTCACGGCTCGCGACTCGCCGCGGATCTGCGACACGTGCCAGTTGAGGACCGGCGTGACTTCCCGGACACCGCCAACGCCCTTGATCAGCTCCACGAACTTCACCGGCATCACGGCGCTCGTGGCGCCCAGGATGAGCGACGCGTCTGGCGGCTGAAAAAGGACGTCGGCGCCGACGTTCTGGAGGCGATCGGCGATGTCTCCCAGAGTGCCGTTGGCCATTCCAACGAGGAGCATGACCATGGCCACTTCCATGGCCACCGCGAGAACCGAAACGGCCGTCCGGGTCTTCCGGTGCATCACGTTGGCGGCAGCAAGGTTGGCCACGGCGCGACGATAGCACGAGCGCGTCCCATGTCCAGACAGGTCTGCTATGATCCCGTTTCCTTGACGACATCGGAGGAGGGACGACAAGGGATGAAGACCAGCACGCGGATCAAACGACTGGCGCGGTTCGCGGCGAAAGCGGCGTGGGCCATCTTGGACAGGAACCACCCGCTGCTCGTCCATGTAATCCCGATGAGGCGCTGCAACCTCTCCTGCGCCTATTGCAACGAGTACGACGCGGTCTCGAAGCCGGTGCCCACCGCTTCGATGCTGGCTCGGATCGACAAGCTGGCCGAGCTGGGGACCGCCATGATCACCATCAGCGGCGGCGAACCGATGATGCATCCCGATCTCGACGCCCTCGTGAGCCACGGCCGCAAGCGCGGGATGGTGATCTCCCTGATCAGCAACGGGTACTACCTTTCGCCGGAGCGCATCGATGGGCTGAACCGGGCCGGTCTCGATCACCTGCAGATCAGCATCGACAACGTGGAGCCCGACGACAGCTCGATGAAGAGCCTGAGGCTCCTGGAGCCGAAGCTCCACTGGCTGGCTGAGGGAGCCGACTTCACGGTGTCCATCAACTCGGTCATCGGCGGCGGCGTGAGGAATCCCGAGGACGCGCTCGTCGTCGCTCGCCGCGCACGAGCCCTGGGGTTCATGACGTCCGTCGGCATCGTCCATGACGGCCATGGCCAACTGAAGCCCCTCGGTGGCGCCGAGATGCGGGTCTACGAGGAGCTGCGGCGCCTCGGGCGGCGCGGCGTCTTACGCGTCAACCCTCTCTTCCAGGACAACCTGGCGCACGGGCGACCGAACAACTGGAGTTGTCGCGCGGGATCGCGCTATCTGTACGTCGACGAAATGGGGATCGTGAGCTATTGCTCCCAGCAACGTGGAATGCCCGGCATACCGCTGGAGAGCTACACCCGCGAGGACATCCGCCAGGAGTACCGCTCCAAGAAGGCCTGCGCCCCGTACTGCACGGTCAACTGCGTGCAACAGGTCGCCATCCTCGACAATTGGCGATCCCCCCAGACGGCTCACGCGCTCTTCCCGCTCAAGACGCGTGTTCCCGCGCCAAAGGCGGTCGCGCCCGTCTCTAGTGGCGACGGCGTCCTCGCGGGCTGAGGCGCGGCCATGGCCGACGTCGATCTGCGCGCGCTGGTCACCGGTGCGTCGAGCGGCATCGGCGCCGCCTTTGCGCGTGCGCTCCGGTCGCGTGGCGAGAGAGTGATCCTGGTGGCGCGGCGGGAGGAACGTCTCAAGTCTCTGGCTCAGGAGCTGGGGGGCGCTGATGCCGTGGCCGTCGTTCCTGTCGATCTGGCCGGTTCCGAGGGCCCGGCCCAGCTCCAGGCGGAGGTCGAGCGCAACGGCTTCCACGTCGACCTGCTGGTGAACAACGCGGGGTCCGGAGACACGGGGCCCTTCGCCCTCCAGCCCATCGACCGCCTTCGGGGGATGATCGACCTGAACGCCCGCGCCCTGGTGGAGATCACGCGACGCTTCCTGCCGGGCATGCTCCAGAGGCGCCGCGGACGAATCGTCAACGTCGTCTCCAACGGGGCCTTCCAGCCGGTCCCGTACCTGAACGTCTACGCCGCGACGAAGAGCCTCGTCCTTTCCTTCAGCGAGGGGCTCGCCACGGAGCTTCAGGGGACGGGAGTGCGAGTCCAGGCGCTCTGCCCGGGGCTCACGGAGACCGAGTTCTTCGACGTGGCACGGACAGGGAAGGAACTGCTGGTCAACCGGCTCCCGCGCATGACGGCCGAGGAAGTGGTGGCCTGCTCCCTTCGGGCCCTGGACAAGGGGAAGCTTCGGGTCGTCCCGGGTCTCTCGAACCAGCTCCTGGCCTCGGTCGTCCGCTTCGCTCCTCGGTCCCTCGCCCGAAGTGTCCTGGCACGGCTCTATAGGCCTCGATACCCGTGAGCGGGTCCGCGGGGACCTGGGAGCGCCTCCGGGCCACCACAGCTTTTTGCGGTGTGGGGCTTCCCGAGACCCCCAAGGGCTGGTAACATAACGGTTCGTTTTTGTTGTCCGCGGGTCTTTCTTTCGCCCGTCTTGCCCGCGGGTTCCAAGGAGGGTGCAGCCAATGGAGGCGGTCCACAAGAAGGACGCCGTCAAGTCCACGTTCTCGGACTACGACTACAGCAATTTCTACTACGGCGCGGGCGACGACCCCATCAATCTGCTGGGGCCCTTCCGGGATTGGTATCAGGAGGCCGTCCCGAACGGCTACTACCTCTACTCGGAACCCCTCCAGACAGCGCCCACGACCAGGGCGCGGGTCAAGAATCGCAAGACCGGCGTCGTCCAGGACCTGCTGAATCTCGCCTCCTACAACTATCTGGGAATTTCCTATCGCCCGGAGGTGAAGAAGGCCGCCATCGCCGCCGTCGAGAAGTACGGCCTCGGGGCCTCCGGCTCGCCGATCCTCTCGGGGACGATGGACATCCACCTGGAGTTGGCCGAGGCCGTGGCTCGCTTCAAGGCCAAGGAAGCCGCCATCCTTTTCCCGACGGGCTACAGCGCCAACGTGGGCTTCATCTCGAGCCTGATGCGGGCGGGGGACAACGTCATCATCGATCAGTACTCCCACGCCTCGATCGTCGACGGGGCCATCCTGGCGAAGTCCAAGACCGTCTTCTTCCGCCACAACAACCCCATGGACTTGGAGCGGAAGCTCCTCAAGTGCACCGGGAAGAAGCTGGTCATCGTGGAGGGTGTCTACTCCATGGACGGCGACGTGTGCCAGCTCCCCGAGATCGTCGAGGTCTGCAAGCGTCACGGGGCGAGGATCCTGATCGACGAGGCGCACTCGACCTTCCTCTTCGGTCCGAACGGCCGCGGCGTGGCCGAGCACTTTGGCCTCGACAAGGAAGTCGACTTCCACCTCGGGACCTTCTCCAAGAGCCTTGGCGGGCAAGGGGGCTTCGTCTGCGGGTCGAAGGATCTGATCGACTACGTGAACGCCTTCGGCCGGTCGCGGTTCTTCTCCTGCAACCTGGCACCACCCATCGCCGCGGGGCTCCTGGCCGGCGTCGAGATCGTGGAGAGCGAGCCGCAGCTCCGGGCCAAGCTCTGGAGCAACGTGGCCTATCTGCGGCGCCGGTTCGCCGAGGACGGCATCGACATCGGCAAGAGCACGTCCCAGGTCATGCCGGTTCTGGTGAACAACGACTCCAAGGTCTTTGCCGTGGCCGAGAAGATCCAGGACCGCGGGCTCTATCTCCAGCCGGTCACGTATCCGGCCGTGCCAAAGCACAAGTCCCGCCTCAGGATCTCCGTCTCAGCCGCTCACACCGAGCCTGACCTCGAGTTCGCCGTGGGCGTGATCGGAGGCGTCCTCCGGGAAGAGGGGATCATCCATTGAAGACCCGGTACGGGTACTCCGACGCCATCAGCGGCTTTTTCGAGTTCCCGACCGAAAACGCCCGGCGCATCCTTCCGCCCCATCTCGAGCCGGTGGAGCTTCACCACGGCACCAGCATCTTCTCGATGACCGCTTTCGATTTCACGGAGAGCGAGGTGGGCTCGTACGGCGAGGCCGTGATGTCGGTCATCGTCTCTCCGCTGGTCAAGCCCGGCGAAAGACTGCCGAAATCGGCGTTCTACCCGTACCTCGTCGCCACGACCACCAAGGCGGCCCGCGACCATGCCATCGAGCGTTGGCACTTGCCGCACTGGATGGAGGACGTCGAGATGTCTTTCACCCGCGCCGGTTCGCGAATCACCGCGAAGGTCTCGGCCGACGGCGAGTCCGTGGCGGACCTCACCATCAGCGATCACTCCTGGAACCCCGTCTCCCACCTCTATCAGTCGTTCATGAAGAACGACGACGGGGGGTACCTGGCCAACATCGTCATGGAGGGGGACCAGAGCGAGCACGAGGAGGAGACCGGGCGCCTCGTCCTGTCGGACCATCCCTTCAACCGGGACCTGGTCATCTCCGACGTCTACGAGATCCCGTTCCGCGAGCTCTGGATGCGCAGCGGCGTCCAGACCTTCGACCCTTTGATCCAGCTCCAGACCGCCTGACCGTCGTTCGCGAGTGCCTGAGAAAGCGCCCGCCGCCCTGAGCCCCAACGAGCGCATCTTCGTCATCTTCAACCCGCGCTCAGGGCGTGGTCGCGGGGCGCAGTTCGTGGCGCCCGTGCTGGACGCTCTTTCGGCGTGCCCGGGCGTCGACCACGCGCTGACCACGGGTCCCGGCGACGAGGAGCGACTCGCGACCGAAGCCATCGGCCGCGGCTTCAGCACCATCGTCGCCGTGGGCGGCGATGGCACCTGGAGCAATGTCGGCAACGGCATCCTGAAGTCGGGGACGCCGGTGAAGCTCGGTCTCGTTCCCGGCGGCACGGGCTGCGATCTCGCGAAGTCCCTCGGGATTCCGCCCAAGGAC